>NZIJ01000098.1 GCA_002689915.1 Halieaceae bacterium
AATCGGCTTCCACCGTTTTTGTCGCCCTGTCAGTTCGACTCCTAAGCCCAAACACTCGGCGGAAGAATTTCAACATGGAATTCTCTGTCCAGCACTTTTCCAGCGCTCAGTAAGGCGCGAAAAAATAACAAATTCAACCTGCAGGACATTGACCTGTGATCCATTTCTCGACAAACTACGCGCCCTTCGTGGCTACGTAGCTCAGCTGGTTAGAGCACAGCATTCATAATGCTGGGGTCGGTGGTTCAAGTCCACCCGTAGCTACCACGCTCTTCAAGAAAACCAGCGGCTTTGTTTGCTGGTTTTTTCATTTCCACGAAGCGGAAAATCTAGAGATAGCTGATAATCAACTCAGCCAACAGCGACCCTAGCCCTAATTAAAAGCCTTGAAGATCTCGGCGTACATTGCCGTATCGAACGGTACTCTCGCACTGAGCACATGTAACGTTGCAAAATGAATAAACGGGTTAGCAGTAACCACGGTGAATGTGGCCTTGCCCATACCAACGAGCACTTGTGTCATAACAATATAGCTCACGCTTAGAATCGTCATGTTCAAGCTGCTGTAATCAACACCCGGATCAAACAGGCTGAAGACAGCATAAAATAACCCTGCCATCGCAATGACTGAGAGCTTACTGTCATAGATCAGCATCAGTCTTGGGATGAGCACGACGTGCATCAAGATAACAACCGGCAACCCAGCACCGAATGTGTTAACAAGGATGCTCAGCGGCACACCCACCACATATTGTTCGGTAGTTAATGAGAAAAAATCGATGCCCCCAATAATGGGCCCAAAGAAATCGAGCGCCCAAAATGCAATCAAAATCCAAATGTTTCTTCGCCACTGGAGGGCTCGCACAAATTTAGGCAGATCAAGGCCCGACCTGCAAAGCCAAACCAAAGGAATAACAACATACACAACGCTATTGACCAGCGCCCATAGCAACACCGTTTGCAGATCAAAACGTCCCGCCTCATAAACATGAGGCCCGGGAAAGTGAAGCCCCACTTCGAAATATAGGCCAAGAACCCACTGCGTTATTAATAAATAAGCGAATGCCAATACCACCTCTTGGCCTGCTCGGTCTCGATCTACCCTATAAAGCGACTCCCAGTCGAATGCATCTCTGTTACGCGTCAAAAAGAGAAGGAGGAATACACTCAATGCTAAAACAGGAAAGTAGGCCAAAAACAGACTTGAAAGTGCGTCAATAGCAATATGCGGTACCGTGGGTGAACTCACTTGTGTAGCAAAGAACACACACGCCGAGACAAACCACGCGAGACCCACAAGTCGCGCGCCGTTAAGGGCCTTTACCATATCGCCTCCAGTGGTTTGATCTTAGCCAATACCCCATTTAGCGGACGGTGTATGTCAAAAAATATTATCAGTCGCTCAATAGTCATGAACTTTACCGCGGGCTTTTTTCAAAGATCCTTGCCTCTTTTTACTGTCGAGTCGCTTACGCACCGATGACCTTGAGGGGCGAGTTTTCATTCTAGGCGCCTCTACGTGTTGAGATTCTCTAAGCATCTCGTCGAGTCGCGCTAGGCTTTCTAGTCGATTTTTTTCCTGGCTCCTGAACTTTTGAGCCTTGATAACGATGACACCCTCGCTACTGATTCTTGCATCGCGCATAGCGAGAATTTTGGACTTAACAGCTGCCGGCAATGTCGAAGACATGACGTCGAATCTCAAATGAATAGCTGACGAAACCTTGTTGACGTTCTGCCCACCCGGACCACTGGCGCGGATCGCAGAAAACTCGATCTGACTCTCGGGAATATCGGATACACGAATCATAGGGCGCACCAAAGAATGCTTATCTTACTTATCGTCAGCTTGAGTCTGTCGCCTTGGCACCTGTCGTCAGTGACGTAGTCCGAGGAACCTATTGAAAGCAGATTTAAAGTACCACTTAGCCCCATTAAAAGCAGTGCTATTTGTGCCGCGAAAGATCACGACTTGCACCAGTGGGCGTCCTTGGGCTTGACGGAAATCTGACTCTGAGTTGGCTATCGGCGGGCGGGGTGGATGATGCGGGTGACGGCCATCCCAGTGCATACACAGAACGCAGGTAGTCCCTAGCGAGTGACTGACATGTTTTTGAGCTCTGGTGATGGCGCCCAAACGATCTTGTCATCACCTGTAATATTGCTCAAAACAGTGAAGTGCCATCATGAGATCGAGGTGTGCACCTCCTCCGTTTTTAAAAACCGTTGTCTCAAAGCGATGTCTCTCCCCTCCCCCTTCAACGAGATCGTAAAGGTCACCTCTGACGTCTTTTGTCGATATGACGCCATGAGAAATAGGAATGCGTAACTCACCAATATGCTCAAGCACCGTTTCTCGCGAGTCCACGAACAACGACGCACGCGAAATGAGCTCGTCATCACCCTCGCGCATCTCAGGCCCGTGCGCGCCAACAAGGTCGACGTGGGCGCCATCCTTTACCCAGTTACCGCTTATTACCGGCGACCTCGAGCCAACAGCACTGGTGACAATATCTACCCCTCGAACCGCGCTCTCTGCGCTGTCACACACTGTAACTTCAAACGCCATAGCGTCTGCAATCGCCTGAGCGCGTACTCTTGTTCTTCCCCATATGCGGATATCGGTCAACTGCGGATAAAGGGCGGTGTAACCCTCAAGTAATCCTCTCGCAATCGGCCCTGTTCCGATAACGGCCATCGACGAGGGTTTAGGCATAGCTAAATAACTCGCTCCCAAAAGCGAATCTGCCACCGTTTTCCAAAGTGTCAGTACAGCACCCTCTACCAAACCAATAGGATGACCTCGATCCTTATCAAAAAGAGTAAAAAGCCCCTGCACGCTAGGTGCCGGTGGGGAAAGGGCCCGATTATCGGGACGAATGGTCACTGATTTGGTGCCAGCACCCAACCCCGGGATGGCAGCTGAGCGAGTCAGTAATTCACCATCAGACATGGGCATCAGCATGTCGCTAATGGTCGCTCTGGGGAATGTATGCCCCTTTCGAAGCGCCTCAACAGCGTCAGCCCAGTTCAACTTATGAGTTAACTCTGGGCCTAGAATCACGAGGTCATTAGCGTTCATATCACTCAAATCGTTTATTAACTCCCCTATTCTGCGCCGGGCCAGGTGTCGGCCACCCGATAACCTTGTGGCCACGGATCGTCTGGCGCTAGAAGAAGCTCCGATCTGCCGTAAATCCAAGCGCGACCGGTCAGAGAGGGAACAATAGCGTCGAGCTCGCCTATCTCAGTCAACGCTTCAATTCGACCTGAGAACTCNGAGTCGATAATCGAACGTGCGGTCAGCGTCGTTCCNATACCCGCCTCTCCACGCGCCTGCAGCAACGCTAGATGGGCCGANACCCCTGTGCCGGTTGGCGAGCGATCGATCTTCCCNGGCCGAATCGCAACCGCGTGCCGTGTCANGCCTGAGATAACGGGCGTGCGAAATAAACAAAAAGAAATGTGTTGCCAGTCCGGGTTTGTCGGGTGGTAAAAGCCCAGCTGTTCTGTNACCGCATCNGAGATTTTTACCCCAAGATTAGCGAGGTCCNGGGCNTCATCAGGNGAGAGNCGAAAGCCCAATGAAGGTGCATCTACCACNGCAAANCTGTCGCCACCGTAGGCCGTATCAACTGCGANGCTGCCAATACCTGNAACCTCGACGACNGCATCGAGATGACCTGCAAAACTCGGGTGATTGGTGANGGTGACNGACTNAACCCGACCTGATCGGCACTCAGCGGTCACCCGGGCAAGGCCGCCTGGCGCCTCCAAGACGAGTTTATTGCTNCCCTCCTGCATAGGNATTTGCCCTGTCTCTAGGAGCACCGTNGCNACACACATTGAGTTGGACCCCGACATNGGCGGTGTGTCAGCAGGTTCCATAATGATAAAGCCCGCATCAGCNTCGGGGTGTTTTGGCGGTACCAGCAAATTCACGTGCTTGTGCACNCCCCCACGCGGCTCGTTGAGCACGAAATTNCGTAAGGTCCCATCGCGNGCTATCCAGCGCGATTGCTCCCACAGCGTNTCTCCGGGNGGCGGCGCAACACCCTTCACAATGACATCCCCCACCTCACCGCAGGCGTGNCATTGAACGATATGAATAGGGTCAGTNTGGNGCATNAAATGACTCCGAGNGACCCGCTTCCAAGGAAACCANACNNCANCAATGATAAACGTGCATNATTGNCCTCGCTCACNCATCCGACAAAGGCTCCGTTGCCGCCTNGAGCCAGGNAATCAATTCTTCGTCGCCCAAAACAGGANCTACTTTCTCGCGAACTTTTTGGTGGTATTCATCCACCCAAACNCGCTCGACTGGGGTCAGCATNCCCGCNTCGATCAATANACGNTTGAANGGAACAAACGCCATGCTCTCNAACCCCAGCCAACCCTCAGCGTGCNATACCACCTCGCACAGATTTTCGTGCCGNATACCAAATTCATCAGCTCGGTAAAAGCCTGGCTCGACCGTAAGCGTCATGCCCGNNTGAAGTCCCACTGCTGTTCCCGCCTTCTGCATACGCTGGGGAAATTCGTGNACGCTCAGGTAGTGCCCCACNCCGTGCCCGGTACCGTGATCATAATCCAACTGTGCCTGCCACATAGGGAGCCTGGCGGCACTGTCAAGCGCATGCCCCAAGGTACCCACTGGGAAGACTTGTTGAGCCACNGCAATGTGCGCTTTCAACACACTGGTCGCTAAACGCCGACGCTCTGNCGTCGGTTTCTGAAAGCACCAAGTNCGGGTCGTATCCGTTGTACCACCGCGACTGAACTGACCACCTGAATCGAGTAAAAATAGCGTTGAGGGNTTCAGGGTTGCACCNCCATCGGCAGGNGCCGAATAGTGCGCAAGCGACGCATTCCCATCAGCCGCGGAAATCGTTCTNAAGCTNGGCGCTGTNTAGTCTTCAACGTCCGTTCGAAATTGATGAATNCGCTTCTCTACNNCCAGTTCGGTAANCGATTCGTGGTGAACCGCTGACTCCAACCAATNAAGCAACNGCACCCAAANCGCACTGTCAGANAAGCAAGCACTTCGTAATGCATTGAGTTCGGTCTCGTTTTTNCGCGCCTTCAAATCGGTAATNGGGCTNCGNAGCATNAGTGCCTCACCGCCTNCAGCTTCCGCCANTTGACGTCCACACTGTGGCCCNTGNGTTGCATCAACCCAGAGACGGTCCGCGGGCNGAATTGTGCNCTCCAGNGTTTTCAAAAATTCATTGCGNGCATGGCAGCGAACGGNGGCATCNGAACTCGCAAGTCTCTCGCNNTCGNTGTCTGTCACANCCCCAAANAAATGAATTTCNCCCTCTAACCCGATCAGCAATCGTGCTCGCACGACNGGGCAATACGGTAGGTCTTGCCCACGAATATTTANCAGCCAGTTNACGTTGTCNGGCTGTGTCTCAACGAGCCACGCCACGTCGGATANGCGCATTTNCTCGCGAACCCGCGCTAGCTTNTCNGNNACTGACTCACCGGCCCACTCAGCAGACAGCTGTNTAACNGCCGACGANGGCGTATCGGGNCGATCTGACCAACACNGGTCAAAGGGNTCTGCGCCGGTTGGCNGCATAACTGCNGCGTTCTGCTCACACACTTTTCGTAGGCGATCGTATAANTCAGGCGTCACAACCTCGCTGTCAAAACCCACATGCCANCCCGCCTGNACATTCTGCGCTAGCCAATNCTCAGGGGGCTCCTCGTATAAATGCTGGAGCGTCACCCAATCGCCATCGGTCTCGCGCGCGGCCTGCTCAGGGTATCGTCCATCAATAAAGAGNACGACGTCATCNTGAGTNACTACCGACAGCCCCCAGCTACCGGTAAACCCNGTTNTCCACGCGAGGCGTTCATTCGCAAGCGATACGTATTCAAACTGTTGCTCGTCCCAGCGGGGAATNACCAAGGCATCGAGTTTCNATGTCTTCATNACATCGCGCAGCGCCGATATCCGGCTGGGTTCCCAGCCCGCNGCAATGGTCTTCACATCAGTCATAGTGAGCCTCGNTTNGATTTTTCTCNGCACCCATATACGGTGCTAGATAGCGATTAAATAACGCCAAAGCAAACATAGCGATAACCGCTAAACCCGCAAAGAGACCCCACATAACAAANGGTTGATTCGCCTTTACCGCAATTTCGCCATAGGCCCATCCGGACATNATGCCTGCNAGCAGGTAGCCAATTGCAATGGANACAAAATAGTAACCCTGAAANANCGCCGCCTGCTCCGGNGANGANGTTGAGGCTACNTANTCTTGACTCTTAGGTGACGCGAGCATNTCNCCAAAAGCNAANACGATGACNCTTGCGATNGTTANGACNCCNCCGAAAGCCACCATGTGTGACATNCCCCCNATCACAAAGGCTGCNCCAATCATACCNGTGCCGAGAATCANCATGCCAAANGGCGCGCGNTNCTCCCCCCATCGACTAATGAAGTATTGGAACAGTACGATCGACAGAAAATCGAAGGCAATAATGTATTCGGGGCTTATCTGCCGAAACTTACTCGCCCACTCGCTAGCGAGCGAATCCACGCTAGCACTTCCCGAACTCAGCGCATTCAGGCCAGAGACTAGCTCTGCTTCGGGCACACGCACTTGGTATTGCACGAGCGTTCTGAACGCCTCGACCGGCTCGGGCTGAGTGACCGAGAGTGTCCCCAGCGCCTCTCCCAGCCGCGCTTCGTCAACAGGCGCAATGAATTGCGCGAAGGCATCGGAAAACGACTGAGCAATCGCGACGGCGTCTGATGTATTCACAAAATCCTGAATGTAGAGCGGGAAGGTAAGGAAAATTTGGTTATAGACCGCCCAGAACAGGGAGAGCACGAGTAAATAAACAAGAAAGGGGGCGTTACCCACTCTTAATTTTTGACCATACCAGGAGGTTTTTGAGGCAGCGTCCGGTACAAGTCGGTCCCAAATGACCTGAGCGCCACACCAGAAGAGCAGAAACAAACCATAGTCACGCCAAGCAATCCAACCACCCCCAGCTATCATTAGCCCCAAAATTATGGGAATGAGCATTAGGGCAAAGCGGCCATTGCCCAGCACCTCGATAGCGTCTGCCATTGCGGCAGATGTGGCGCTTTGCCCAGCGTCACTTTCATCAACGCTGGAAGTGTCATGTGTCGCCTTAGCTGTCTGCTCAAGACTCGCCGTTTGCAATAACGGATCAGCACAGGACTGATCCTTCTCTTGGTCCACAGCAGTTTGAACTCGCTCGGGCGAGTCATCCTCGAGAAAGAAGAGCGCGATCAGAAGGTTAATGCCAATCGCAATCGAAGAAAGCCAGAAGACATGGTCCCAACTTATGGCCCTGACATAACCCGCAATCACAGGTCCCAAGAACCCACCGACGTTGACCATCATGTAGAAAATGCCAAACGCTCGCCCACGGTTATCATCGTTTGCACTGCGCACGACCGTGCCCACGACGAGGGGTTTAAAAATAGCGGCCCCTAGGGCCACCAGCATATAGACACAGAAAAAAGGCCAGAACTCGTGCACCTGACCCAGCAACAAGTAGCTAGGGGTTAAGAGCGCGAAAGCGATCAAAAACATTTTGCGATAGCCGACTCGGTCTCCCATTGCTCCCGTCATCACGGGCAAGACATACACAAAGAACGGGATAATGCCCTGTAAGATGCCGCGTTCGGTGTCACTAAACCCGAGCCCTCCTGCGCTTGGAGAGGTACTCATATAGAGCGAGGAAACCGTAAAGAAGCCATACCAAGCAATGCGCTCGAAAATTTCAAGCGTATTGGCAATATAAAAGGTTCGCGTAAACGTGTTCGCTGTTTTTTTGTTATTCAAGCCGAGCGTCTCCAACTACCGTCGAATATAGCATGTGGCCTGTCGAGAAGTTATTGCACTTCTCATCGAGAAACTCCGACAATGACCAATCGAGAACTTATGGACAATGAGCACTATGTCAGCGAAAGACACCGTTACTCCTATCACCCACGACGAGCGTCAGAAACGGCTTAAAGCTTTGCAAGATAGCTTGCCTGCGTTTGCGCTTGACGCAGTTATGATCACGCCTGGGGCCAGTATGCGGTATTTATTTGGCCTGACCTGGCGAGAGACGGAGCGTCTCGTCTGTGCCGTTGTGTCGACAAAACGCGTGGTATTTGTCTGCCCAAAATTTGAAGACACAGCGCTTCTCGCCGCCCTATCTACACCCCATGACTTCGCCTGGTGGGAGGAGCACGAGGATCCTCGCAGTGTTGTCACAACTGTTCTGTCAGAAAATAACTGCCAAAGAGTGGGCGTTGATCCTAGTTG
>NZIJ01000099.1 GCA_002689915.1 Halieaceae bacterium
TACTTGCCAGAAGACAAGCTCGTGTTTATCGAAGAGACAGGTGGCGTCGGCATCGAGTTTTCCAAGCTTGCCTTTGATCTCATTATCTTTACTGGCTCTGGCGCCACGGGCAGAAAAGTCATGGCCTCCGCCGCAGAAAATCTGACACCCGTTATTCTGGAGTTAGGAGGTAAGTCACCTGCCATTATTGATCCTGACTATGACCTTGCCAAAGCGGCCGAGCGCATCATGTTTGCAAAGCAGTTCAACGCAGGGCAGATATGCGTGAACGTCGATTACGTCATGGTCCACAAATCACAGCTGGATGAATTCCTTGAACACTGCAGTACTTGGCTAAAGACTAACGTACCGACGATCAATTCTGACGACTACACGTCCATGATTGATCAACGAGCCTATGACCGGATGATGGCAACACTCGACGACGCACGTGCTCAAGGTGCGAGAATCATCAACCCTACGGGCGAGGAGCCCAACCCTGACACACGCAAAGTGCCGGTTCAGTTTGTCGTTGATACATCTCCCGAGATGATCATCCGAAACAGGGAGACCTTTGGCCCGCTTCTCATGATCATGACCTATGAATCGGAAGATGACGTGATTGCGCACGTGAATTCAGGGGACCGACCGCTCGCGATGTACCCCTTCACAAAGAGCAAGAAACTCGCCGAACACTACATCAAATACATCATGTCCGGTGGCGTGAGCATCAACGATGCCCTGCTACATGTGTCCCAGCACGATCTGCCCTTTGGAGGCGTGGGTGGCAGTGGAATGGGTCATTACCACGGAAAGGAAGGCTTTACGTCGTGCTCTAAGATGCGTCCTGTGTTCCACCAGGCCAATTTCACGATCAATAAGTTCATGGGCCCTCCCTATGTAGGGTTTAAAGATAAGATGTACCGGTTTCTAACAAAGAAGAGTATGAAATAAGATTCCGCGCCGAAAGCTCCACAAAAAAGGCCCCATCTGGGGCCTTTTTTTTGTCACAACTTAGGGCTAATTATTTACCAAAATGCGACGTAAATAAGCACAAGAATCAAGCATATCGCGATGGAGGCAACGTTGAACCCTTGTGTAGTGCCAAATCGAATATCTCCCAACACAACAGGCTGCGCCTCCTCGGGCGCGCGTGTCAGGCGTGACACGACAACACCGAATGCCACGTTTAGCAGAAACACCAGCCAGATACGCAAGACAAAGGGCAAATCAGGCATACTCATTTTCAGGACTAGACTTGCTACCACAGAGCCAACAAGCACGGCGTAAGCGCTTGCCTCATTAGCACGACGATCGAAAAAGCCGAGTAAGAAAATGATTACCACGCCTGGGGCGATAAAGCCTGTGTATTCCTGAATGGTTTGAAAGGCGCTCTCCATGCCACCGAGAAATGGCCGAGCAAGCACCAAAGCGAGTAACATCGCGACAAAAGCAACCACGCGACCCACTGTGACAAAGTGCGCCTCGTCTTTGTTTCCCGCCGTGTATTGCCGATAAATATCCATCGTGAAGATAGTGGCAATCGAGTTCATCATGGACGCGAGTGATGACACTATCGCCGCAATTAATGCCGCAAAAACGAGCCCACGCAGCCCCTCAGGCGCGAGCTTCATCAGCTCCCCATAGGTTCGATCTGACTTCTCATTCAGCACGTCATAGGCCAGAGCGCCGTCTTGCGCAAGAACGAGCGCCGCGATACCGGGTATCACCACGATAAGCGGAATCAGCAGCTTTAGAAATGCGGCGAAAGCCAGCCCTTTTTGCGCCTCAGCTAAGCTCTCTGCACCGAGTGCTCGTTGAATGATGTATTGGTTGAATCCCCAGTAAGAAAAATGAAGCACCCATAGGCCGCCCAGTAGGGTCCATATTCCTGGTAGGTCGCTATAATTTGGGTGCGATTCGTCGAGAATCATTTCAAAGTGACCCGGCACCTCTTCACCCAGTCTCGAGAGTCCTGCGCCTGCACCATTACCCGCGCCTACGGCATCCAAGGCTATCCAGGTAATGGCTAAACCACCAAAGATGAGTATGACGACCTGAATAATATCGGTCAGTGCCACAGCCTTGAGACCGCCATAAATGGAGTAAATGACCGCGAAGGCCGCAAGCGCCAGCATCGCTAGAGTGACATCAAGACCCGTAAGGCTCTCTATCGCCAAACCGCCTAACCATAAAACGGCTGTGAGGTTCACCGCGGTGTAAAGTACTATCCAATAAAACGACATTAGCGTCTTCACGCCCGTGCCGTACCGCGTTTGTAAAAACTGCGGCATGGTATAAATCTCGCGCTTCAAGAAAATGGGTAGGAAGTACTTGGCGACCAGCAGCAGTACAATGGCAGCCTGCCATTCATAAGCTGCAATCGCCAAACCGACAACAAAGCCTTGACCCGACTGTCCAATGATTTGTTCAGCCGAAATGTTTGCAGCAATAAGAGACGCTCCGATCGCCCACCAAGGCAGCGTTCTGCCTGCAAGAAAATAGTCCTCGGTCGTTTTCGCTTGTCCTGAATCGCGTGAAACCCACTGAGCGATAGCAAATAAACCAATGGCATAAACTGCCACAATTGCCAGATCAATAGAGCCCATATTTCCCCCTTTTATTCTTCGTATACGACAAGCAAACCGTCATGCTAGTCGAGCAGCAGTGTGTCGTTAACGAGGTCAGCACACGACGCGATCGAGCGAATCTCTGGCATCGTTGTCAACTTAATCTCCGATATGTCGAGCGTTATATCACCCTCAGTCGCCAGAACGAAGGCTGTATTTACTTGCGCTAAGTTCAAGCCCGCCTCTTGGAAACACGCCACCGGAACGGCCCGCTTAGTCCACTCACCGAGAGGTGAATCCAGCAGGACTTTCGTGAAGCGCACAGCGCCCGAACATGGGTATTTACAGTCCATGCGCAGTTCCACCACCGACGTCGGCATACGCTGCACTCTAAACTCGATAGACAAGGCTCCGCCCGCGTCATTGAGCGCCGTCAAATCCGTCGGATACTCTGACTGCATGTAAACTTGGGATACACCGGCCCCATTCCCTACGAAAGTAACTCGACGAGCGTCCTCTTGAACCAACCGGTCAATAGCCTCAATCGTGACGCTACCTGTTGATGACTGTGAACTGCTCGAAGTTGCCTCCACTTCCCAGTCACTCGCATCGCCGGAAAAGAGTCGCCAGGATCCGCGTGGGCCGCCATTAAATACTTCTTGGTCCAAGCTGTTATCGGCTCCGATCATTACCTCAGAGAGCGCGACCCAGGGACGGGACTCATCTACTGTAAGTCCATAGCCAAGAGGGAAAATGAACTCGTCCACAGGGAGATCCCGATCGCGTGCATTAACGTCCAAACCGGGCCACGCCATGGGTAGCTTTCCCGCAAAGTCGTATTGCACACGACCCGCGGCATCTCGCAGAAGAACGTCAGCAACGCCCTGCCCCTCGCTTCCGGGAAGCCAGGAGACCACGAAGGCATCGCTGAGGTTGAGAATATCGTTTACCCACATTGGGCGACCTGTCAAAAAGACCGCTACTACGGGAATACCGCGTTGCTTCAACGCTTGCATACGAGACCGCTCTGCGCGCTGGTCATACCAAGCGACCGAATAGACATCACCCTGCATCTCAGCATAAGGCGTCTCTCCGAAAACAAAGATCGCCGCATCAACNTCCGCCGACTCGTCAGTNGTGACGCTACCTCCTGCCGACTCGATTTGCTGGGTTAAACCCTCCAATATTGACATCGCGCCCGGAAAGTCTGTGTTGGCNTTGCCAGTACCCTGCCAGCTTATGGTCCATCCACCGCTTTGCTGTCCAATGTTGTCAGCGCCAGGGCCCGCTACCAAATAGCGGCGATCTGCATGCAAAGGCAGCAGGTTGTCGCTGTTTTTGAGTAGAACTTGCGATTTGCGCACGGCCTCGCGCGCCAGAGCGCGGTGCTCAGGGTGCCCAATCTGATCGCGATACTCCGCGGCAAAGGTCGATGGCTGCCCACGGGTAAATAACCCTGCTTTTATTTTCATTACGAGGATGCGCGATACTGCTTCATCGATCCTCGCCTCAGCGATCTCGCCAGAGGCCACTTGCGCGAGTGTGTTGTGATAGAGCGACTTCCACTCGGCAGGCACCATGAGCATGTCCACGCCGGCGTTAATCGCTTGCGCGCAGTCATCGTTGGTGCAGCCCGTAACCTCACCAATACCGTTCCAGTCGCTAACGACCATGCCTTCAAAGCCCATCTCGCCTCGAAGCAAATCGGTGAGAATTGCTTTGCTGCCGTGAATTTTGTCGCCATACCAGCTATTAAAGGATGACATGACACTCATAACATCCTTATCAATCGCTTCCACATACCCCTGTCCATGGACTGCGATTAACTCATCCAGAGGTAGAGTCGTTTCGCCTCGGTCATCTCCACGCAACGTACCGCCGTCCCCAATGAAGTGCTTAGCCGTCGATGCGATCCCTTCGGCCTGCATCGCTTCGACGATTGGGGCAACGAAACTCGCGGCGATGGCTGGGTCCGAGCTGAACGATTCGTACGTTCGTCCCCATCTGGCATCCTTCGCAACCGCAACGGTCGGCGCGAAAATCCAGTCGATGCCCGTTGCTTTGACCTCTCGAGCCGTGGCTCCGATGATCTGTTTCACAAGCTCGGGGTCACGCGTTGCACCCAAACCAATGTTGTGTGGAAACAACGTCGCACCCATCACATTGTTGTGACCGTGAACGGCATCTGTCCCCCAGACGATGGGTATACCCGCGCTGCCTTCTGTGGTGTCTACCGACGCTTCATAGTAAGCATTAGCAAGATCGACCCATTCCTCTACCGTCGCGTATTTGTCTTCCTGAGGAAATGACCCACCGCCGTTCAGGACACTACCTAAGCCAAACTCGCGCACATCCTGTGCAGAAACATCGCGAATTTCGCCCTGAATCATCTGCCCGACTTTATGCCGCAAGGTGAGTTGACTGGTTATGGCGTCGGCGCAGGCTTTTATATCCACCGAAGTGGTCACAGCTTGAGCACAGCTCAAATCAACATGGGCGTCTTGTGTCGCTGGCTTCGTGCCGCAAGCTGCTAAGGTCATAACAACTAATGTGGAATAGGTGAGGTGTCGTGCAAGGCGCATAGATTACCGCTCGCTCATTGTCAGGAACGCATTTACCACCCCGGCGGCACTGTCTCACTACGTAAGAACCCTCGCCAGATGTGAATGAGCCCCAAATTTACTGCCTGAGGCTGGGCTGTCGCGAGCAATTTGCGACGGCTGGGGCACCAGAAAAGTCTAACCGGACTCAGTCTCGTCCGACAATGCACCGACTAGTCCTTCGCGCGTATCCTCTAGATTTTTGGGTAGACCGGGACGCCTCAAAAGCTCGCCAAGAGAACGCCTTGCAGCGACTGCATTCAGAGCTTCCCATTTACCGCACCGATATCCCGACTTGTCTCAAGCTCCCTGTCCTACCGCCAGCGCTCATGGGATGTTAGCGTCTGGAAAAAATTCAAACCAATAAACTAGTCGGGGTTACTCCAAACATGGATCGTCACTTGTTTGCAAAAAAACGCGTTTCGCTTGCCGTCTCTCTTGCTCTCGGAGCAGTGGCCGCATCTCCTGTCATGGCACAGGACGGCGAGAACGCCAATGGCCAGATGATGGAAGAAGTCGTCGTCACGGGTATTCGTTCAAGTCTCAAGCGCGCAATGGACACGAAGCGAGATGCGACTGGTGTCGTAGATGCTATTACGGCTGAAGACATCGGTGACTTCCCCGACACAAACTTGGCCGAAGCGCTCCAACGTATCACCGGTGTAGCTATTGACCGAGACCGCGGTGAAGGTGCTCGAGTCACGGTTCGAGGGTTTGGCGCTGATTTCAACTTGGTCACGCTAAACGGCCGCCAGATGCCAACGCACAGTGGCCTTGGACGCTCATTCGACTTCGGTGATATTGCCTCGGAGAGTGTTTCAGGCGTCGAGGTATACAAGACGGCGCAAGCCAGTGTCCCCACGGGTGGCATTGGTGCGACCATTAACGTGCTGACAGCGAAGCCGCTGGATAATCCCGGCCTGTCTGCATCGCTCGCCGCTCGGGGCGTGAAGGATCAAAGCTCCTTCACCGGTGATGAGTGGACTCCCGAAGTGGCGTTCCTGCTCTCTAACACATTCATGGACGACACGGTTGGTATCGCAATAACCGGTAGCTTCCAGGAGCGACAATCGGGACAGGCGTCTGGATCAAACGGCAACTGGCTAGAGCGCGATGGCGTTGGCGTGCCCGATAACGGTCAACAGATCAATGGCCCCGTACCGGGTGACATAGTAGGCTTGCCACAGCAGCAAACCTACACACTCGACGAATGGGACCGTGAGCGAACAAATGCGCAGGTCACGTTGCAGTGGAGCCCTATCGAGACACTAACGGCAACCCTCGACTACACCTACGCGGAACTTGATCTTCGCCACACAGCCAACAGCATGTCAGTTTGGTTCAGCCCAACAGGTCAATCGGGTAACTGGGTTCGCGAGGGCAACATTGTTAGCCCATTGGTTTACACC
Organism: Halieaceae bacterium; assembly: GCA_002689915.1. GTDB lineage: Bacteria > Pseudomonadota > Gammaproteobacteria > Pseudomonadales > Halieaceae > Luminiphilus > Luminiphilus aquimaris. The sequence goes on from NZIJ01000099.1 coordinate 6,559, forward strand.
GAGACAAACAACCAGCCCGACTTCTCTATGGGTGCGTTCTCAGATGCATCGATTAATGAGCGCAAGTCGACTGGCTTAAACCTCAAGTGGGATCCTACGGACCGCTTGAGTCTGGAACTCGACTACCACGACTCCGAAGCAACTCGAAACCCCAACAGTGTGTTCGGTAGCTCTGGCCAAGTTTCAATGTCAATCTTCGGACGCGAATTGACCTCGGTCAACTACACCAATGAGCTTCCTGTGTTAACCCTTGGGATGGCCGAGCCTATTTCGCCTGACGACCTGCAAATCTCTGGGTCAGTTTTCAATAACAACTGGGCAGACATGGGCATCGAGCAGGTCCAGTTTGATGGTAGCTTTGAGCTGACAGACACGCTGGTACTGGACTTTGGCGTGGCTCAAACAGAAGTGGATAACTATACAGCTGGCTCAAACGTACAGCGTAATACATGGGGACAAAACCAGACGTCTGCGTTTGGCAGTGTTGCCGACCTCGTTGTACCGGCCTCTTTGGCGGGCGTTTTCAGCGAGTTGTCAGGTGGCGATCAAGTCAACAACAACTTCTTTATGGCCAACATGGAGGATCTCGCAGCACGTGCTGAGTTCCTGCAAAGCTTGCCCGAAAGCAACCCGATGCATCTGGCGACAGCCTCCAATTTGGGTGACTGCGGTACCGGCTTCTGTGCTAGTTCAACGCCTGACAGCGAAGATTTCTTTGAAGAAGATACATTCGCTGCTTATCTGCAACTTAACTTTGCGGGCGAAATTTTCAACCGACCCTTCAACATTCGCGCTGGTGTGCGACACGAAGAGACCGAAGTGGTTTCAAGTACAGCGGCACAAGCGTACGACCGCGTTGAATGGCGCTCAACGAACGAATTCGAAATTATCCGAGCAGAAGGAAGCGTACCGTCTGCGCTCGCGGGCGAGTATGACTTCACGCTCCCTTCTATCGACTTCGATATGGAGTTAACCGACAACTTGGTGTTACGTGCATCGGCAAGCCAAACGATTGCTCGCGCAGGATACGGGTCGCTCGTCGGCACCTTGAACCTTCCCACCATCACGCGGGTTGACCAAGGCATTCCTGGCGAAGCGATTGCATCGGTCGGTAACCCAGGTCTCCTACCTTACGAGTCGGATAACCTCGATTTCTCGTTAGAGTATTACTACGGAGAGGCGAGCTATATCTCTGCAGGATACTTTGACAAGAAAGTCCGTAACTGGATCGCCGGGGGTATTCTCGAAAACGTTATCCTGAATGATCAGCTAGCAAGTCCAGGTCTTGGCCCACTCTATAATGATGCGGCTGCGGCACTGCAAGCTCAGAACGGTGTCTACCCCGGAAACGCAGAGATCCGTGATTACATCTTCGCCAACTTTGCTGATCAACCAGGTGTGGACGCTGCGAACCAGGTTATTACGGGTGTTGTCGGTCGAGATGATGCTGTGCCCTTCAACGTCAATACGCTCACCAACAGTGATCGTGAAGAAGGGATTGACGGCTGGGAATTGGCATGGCAACACAACTTCTGGGACACGGGTGTTGGCTTCATTGCGAACATGACCATCGCGGACGGCTCTGCTGTCTACGATAACCAGCTGAACGAGAGCCAGTTCGCGCTTGCGGGCTTGTCCGACACACGTAACTTCATCCTGTTCTACGATAAGTATGGCCTTCAGGCTCGTGTTGCCTACAACTGGCGTGACGATTACTACACAGGTGGTGATCTCAAGCCTGGCTACCAGACCGAGTATGAGCAGTGGGATGCAAACGTCACGTACGAACTTACCGATGGTTTGGTTGTGTTCGTAGAGGGCATCAACATTACCAACGAGACATTCCGCTCTCATGGTCGTAGCCAGTACCAGACCTACGGCGTTGGTCAGATCGGTGCGCGCTACAACGTAGGCTTCCGCTACAACTACTAAATCGGTACCGCAAAATCCTATTGAAAACCGCCCTTTTGGGCGGTTTTTTGTTTGTGTAGATGACGCAAACTCTTACACTCAACGGACACCCATTGCGCAATTCACCATGGCTCAACACGATATCAAAGACATTGTAATTGTTGGCGGAGGCACCGCTGGCTGGTTGACCGCGAATATTATTGCGGCTCGATTTTGCCCCGAGAAGGGTCGCGGTCTTCATGTAACACTTGTCGAGTCGCCCAACGTGCCCACTGTTGGCGTCGGCGAAGGTACATGGCCGTCGATGCGAACAACCCTCAAAGATATTGGGATTGCCGAGGCAGACTTCATTCGTTCATGTGATGCCTCGCTTAAGCAGGGCACATGGTTTAAGGATTGGATTACCACAGGTGATACGCCTTACTACCACCCGTTCTCACTGCCAGAAGGGTTTGACTCAGTAAATCTCGCTGAGCACTGGCTCGCGGGAGCGGCGGGCAATGTGCCCTTTGCAGAGGCTGTGACGCCACAGTACGCCGTCTGTGAACTTGGGAGGGCGCCGAAACAAATTGGCATTCCTAATTACGCTTATACCGTTAACTACGGGTACCACCTCGACGCGGGCAAATTTGCGGCGCTGCTTACGAAAAATGCCACCGAAAAACTTGGGGTAAAGCACCTACATGCGGACGTGGTCAGCGTTAATACCGATGAAAACGGGTACATAACAGGCGTAGTGACTGAGCAAGTGGGTGAAATCTGTGGAGACCTATTTATCGATTGCTCCGGCTTTCAAAGTCTACTCCTTGGTCAGCATTACGGTACGGAGCAAGTATCTGTTGAGTCGATACTCTTCAATAACGCGGCTGTGGCCGTACAAGTGCCCTACCCCGACGAAACAACGCCTATTGCGACAACGACACACTCGACTGCCCAAAAGAACGGTTGGGTCTGGGATATCGGCCTTCAGCACCGTCGTGGTGTTGGACACGTCTTCTCCAAAGCCTTCCAGTCTCATGAAGAAACCCTTCAGGTCCTTGATCAGTATCTCAAAGAAACAGGTCGATCGAAGGGTCTGGAAGATCTAAATCCCCGACTGCTGAGTTTCGATCCCGGTTACCGCAAAAAGTTCTGGGTAAAGAATTGCCTTGGCATCGGTTTGTCGGCGGGTTTCATTGAGCCGCTGGAAGCATCCGCGTTAGTGCTCGTAGAGCTCAGCGCAACCGCCCTCGCCAATCAGATGCCACGTGATCTAAGCGATATGACGGTGATTGCGGATCGCTTCAATCGAGAATTTGAGGCGCGCTGGTCGCAAATTATTGACTTTCTCAAGCTCCACTACGTGCTGTCGAAGCGAGATGACTCAGCCTATTGGACCCATAACCGCGCCGCCTCCTCCATACCCGATACACTGCAAGAAAATCTCATTGTTTGGGCTAATCGTGCGCCTTGGTATCATGATGACTTGCGGCGTGATGAGATGTTCCCTGCAGCCAGCTACCAGTACGTATTGTATGGTATGGGTTTCGAGTCGCGACTGACCTTTGATGCCTTACGCTCTAGTGAGGATAAACAGTCAATGGCAAAGCAGCTATTTGCAGAGACTCAGAAAAAGGCGCAAAAATATGGGCAATTTTTGCCTCCTACACGCTTTTTAATGAATCAAATACGCGAGCAGGACTTCGCGCGAATTTAGGTGGATAACGTTGGGAAACATACAAAAGTTAAACAATGTTGAGCATGCTCAACTAAAAATTAAGCAGTCAGCCTGCGACGCTGATCACGTCATGTTCTCGCCAATTTACACCACTGAAATGCGGGCACTACAAAGCAATTTTCCGCTCATGTTTTATAAGTCACCCAACGATGGAAGTTTTGCACCCGTCGCACTTTTTGGGTTTGAGCAGGGTGAGAACCTGTTTATCAACGAGAATCGCTGGACAAGCCAATACATCCCTATGCTGATACAACGTGGCCCCTTGATGATTGCGACAGAGGGACAGACCGCGACCGGTGAGACGTCGCGTGTGATCGCGATCGACATGGACCACCCCAATGTGTCCGATATCGAGGGCGAGCCACTTTTCTTGGAGTTTGGAGGCAATACGGCTTACTTGGACCGGCTCGCCGCGATGCTTGAAGGTATACATCAAGGGCACACCCTAACACCGTCCTTTGTAGACGCCCTTAATCAGCACAACCTGATCACAGCCATAACGCTGAAAATCACGCTCAACAACGGGCAGGAGCATGCACTAGAGGGGTTCTACGCCATCGACGATGAGACGCTGCAAACGCTCAACGAAGAGGCGACCACTGACCTCCACCGGCGAGGGCATCTACTTCCCGCCTACATGATGGTGGCGTCCCAATCTCAACTAAAGCGTTTGATAGAATTAAAAAACGCCAAGGTTACAACTTAGGTTAATGCCTGTGCTTAAGCACGCAACTGCTATAACAGAAGTCCAGCTATCACCAGACACCCCGCCGTCTGAAGCACTCTTGCTTTCGGATACGCCATGGGTGGCCCGTGGCTATGTAGCTGACTGGCCGCTGGTCAAAGCCGCAGCAAGTGGAGCGGACGATGCGCTTGCCTACATTGCCGGCTTTTACCAAGGTCGGCCGGTTAATGCTTTTTTGGCAGAGCCTGAATTCGAAGGCCGTTTTTTTTACAACGACGACCTCACCGGCTTTAACTTTATACAGGTTAATACGCAATTAACGCAGGTCTTTGAAAAGCTGTTGGCGTTTTCGACGAGCAATGAGAAAAACCCCGCCCTCTATGTTGGAAGCACTCAAACGAGTGCTTGGCTACCGGGCTTTAACGAGGCTCATCCACTGCCCTGCAATTTACCGGAACCGATGACCAGCCTGTGGATTGGGAACGAATCACGGGTTGCAGCGCACTTCGATTTTCCACGTAATATTGCGTGCTGTGTACTGGGTGAGCGACGATTTACAGTGTTCCCACCTGAGCAAGTAGAGAATCTTTATGTTGGACCATGGGACCTAACGCCCGCGGGACAGCCCATCAGCATGGTAGATTTTCACAACATTGATTACGCACAGTTTCCTAAATTTAAGGAAGCCGAAGAACACGCTCAAACGACAACTCTAGAACCTGGCGATGTCATTTATCTGCCAAATATGTGGTGGCACCAAGTAGAGTCTCTGAGTCCTATCAATGGACTGGTCAACTTCTGGTGGCAAGAGACGCCGGGTGTTTATGGGTCACCAACTGAAGCCCTGAAACATGCATTTCTGAGCATACGTTCGCTACCCTTACATCAGCGTAAGGCCCTTAAGGCGATGTTTGATCACTACGTCTTCGCAGAGTCCACAGAACATCTCGAACACCTGCCAGAAGCGAGCTGGGGCCGATTGGGCGGCATCTCTGACACACTCGCCCGACAGCTACGTGCTGAACTCACTAATTCGTTAAAACGGTAGCCAAACCATGAAGCAGCGCACAGTAAACAATGTTGTTATCGCAGGCGGTGGAACCGCGGGCTGGATGGCCGCCGCCGCGCTATCACGTTTAGTAGGCCGGAAGATTAACGTCACGCTCGTCGAATCGGAAGAAATTGGCACCGTGGGGGTAGGCGAAGCAACGATCCCCACCATACTTACAATTAACCGTCTCCTTCAAATACCCGAGCCCGACTTCATAAAGTTAACCAGTGGCACATTCAAGCTGGGAATTCGCTTTGAGAACTGGCGCAAGCAAGGCGAGGATTACATACACTCCTTTGGTGACACCGGTAAGGGCAGCTGGGCTGCTGGCTTCCATCATTTTTGGCTACGTGCAAAAGAAATGGGCCTTGCGGAAGAGTATGGCGAGTACTGCACTGAGCTTAAGGCGGCAGAGGCGGAGCGATTTGCGATCACCAGCCAGAATAAGTTGAACTACGCCTATCACCTTGATGCGACAAAGTACGGTATGTATCTCAGAAAGCTCGCCGAGTCGTCAGGTGCCACACGTATAGAGGGTAAGATTAAGCGTGTTGAGACATCGTCTGAAGATGGTTTCATTGAAGCACTTCACCTCGAAGATGGTCAGCGCATTGAGGGCGATCTATTTGTCGACTGCACAGGTTTCAGAGCGCTCTTAAGCGAAGGTGCCCTCGCCACTGGTTTTGATGACTGGAGTCACTGGCTCCCCGCGAATCGCGCTTGGGCGGTGCAAAGCGAGTTAAATGAACACCCCAAGCCGTACACACGGGCTATTGCTCATAAAGTCGGCTGGCAGTGGCGGATACCGCTGCAACATCGAGCAGGCAATGGGCTTGTCTACAGCAATGAATTCATGGATGACGACACCGCGAGAGAACGCCTACTCTCCAATGTGCCTGATAAACCTCTCACCGAGCCGCGTCCTATCAAGTTTGTAACGGGACAGCGCAAGCAGTATTGGAACAAGAACTGTATCGCGATTGGTCTGTCGAGTGGCTTTATTGAGCCTCTAGAGTCGACGAGCATCCACTTCATTCAAAACGGCATCATGTGGCTACTACTGATGTTCCCAGATGCCTGCATCGAGCCAAGCACAGTGAACGAGTACAATCGAACGATGCGCTCGGAGGCAGAGCATATTCGGGACTTTATTGTCCTTCATTACACTCTGAATCAGCGCCACGGTGATCCCTTCTGGGATTATTGCAGAAATATGGATTTGCCCGATTCACTCAAGCATCGTATGGAACTCTTCGAGCGGTCCGCGCGGGTATTCAAACCCCAGGACGATGTCTTTGCAGAGAATTCCTGGGTTCAGGTAATGATGGGCCAAGGTATGGAACCGCAGGGCTATCACAACATCGCTCAAGCAATGTCTGAATCCCAAATGACGGCGTTTTTAAAAGGCATACAGCACGAGGTCGCCCAAACCGTTGCCAAACTTCCTGAACACGGCGCGTTTGTTAAGACCCTCGTACAACACGCAAAACTCTGAGCCACACTCCACGCTCCCACACTCGCAGCACCCCGGAGCCCCTCGCGCTTTTCTTTCACCTAATTTCGGTACAGCACGCACAAAAAAAAGCCGGGCATAGCCCGGCTTTGATTTGCTCGTATTGACCTTAACGCGTCAGCAGGTAATTCCACCAAACGCCATCACCCGCTTCAACAGTGACCGACATCGTGCCGTCTTCGTTTAAGTAAGCGTTGTAGTCAATGCCCGCTGGTACCGCGGCGGCCGAATCGATTTCCGCACCGTTAATCGCTTTAGGAATGCCAATGTAGGCCCCTGCACCAGAGAGAGATAGCGTATTCATTTCAGCATCGAATACAAACGATGCCGGAGCCGAGCCATCATGCGGAGCGACGGGAGCACCACACTCTTCCGCACCACCTGACTGCCATGGCTCAAGCCATGTGTCGCCATCTTGAACGTTACTGAATGAACCATCTGCGCCAAAGACGTAGGCATCATCGAAGTAGCAGGCGCGAAGCGCTGTAACACCCGCATCATTACTCCACCACGTGACGTCAAACTCAGCCGGACCCACACCCAACGATCCATCAGATTGCGCCATGTACCAAGTACCGGCAATCGGTGATGGCTCAGCAGGACCTGCCGTCTTAACGATTTTGTAGTTCCACCACACACCGTCTCCAGCCTCAACCGTGACAGCATAGGAGCCATCCTCTTGCTCGTAGACGTTGTAAGTGATACTTCCTGGTACGTCAGCTGCTGAGCTGATCTCCGCACCATTGATCGCCTTTGGTATGCCAATGTAAGACCCTTGACCACCAATAGTCAGCGTACCCGCTTCTTGATCATGGCTCCACGTACCGGGAATCGAGCCGTCGTGCGGAGCTACAGGTGCCCCACATTCCTCAGCACCACCAGACTGCCATGGCTCTAGCCACGTCTCGTCCTGATACTCGACTTGGAAACTACCGTCTGAATTAAAGACGTATTCATCATCGAAGTAGCAAGCACGCGCAGCAAGAACGCCCTCATCAGCCATCCACCAAGTGACATCAAACTCGGCAGGTCCCACACCCAAGGAGCCGGCTTCTGGAGCCATCATCCAAGTGCCCTCAAAGGCAGATGGTTCGGGTGGTTCAGCCGTCTTGATGAACTTATAGTTCCACCAGACACCTGCACCGGCTTCAACCGTGACGAGAAGCGAACCGTCGTCTTCTTCGTAAGCGTTGTAAACAATGCTTCCGGGCGTATCACCAATCGATGCGAGCTCTGCACCATTCACAGCCTTAGCGAGACCCATGTAGGAACCCTGACCGTTGATAGTGAGTGTTTGAGCCGCTTCATCGTACTCAAAGGTGGCGTCGATAGACCCGTCATGCGGTGCAATAGGCGCGCCGCAAGTGTCAGCCTCGACACCCTGCCATGCCTCTAGCCAGGTCTCATCGCCCAGGACGTTTCGGAATGATCCGTCGCGGCCAAAGACGTATTCGTCATCGTAGTAGCAAGCACGGAGCGCAATAACGCCGTCGTCACCGTTCCACCATGTCACGTCAAACTCCGCTGGACCCACACCAAGAGAACCCGCCTCAGGCGCTAACATCCACGTTCCAAGAATACCGGTGTCTTCTACTTCCTCACCTGCAAGACGCTCTAAGCGAACATTCGCCACTTTCAGCGACTTCCCACCCTGCTCACCATTGGGTGAGAGGACGAGGAATGCCTTAACCGCTGCGAGGTTAAGCCGCCCGCCTGGAGGGTTGTTTAACTCCGCATTCGTAGAAAGCAGTAAATCTGCAATCGGTATCTCAAAGCTCTTCCAAGTACCTGCAACATAGCCAGCAAGGTCGAGTTCAATAGGACCCGTGCCCTGCGGATACTCGTTCTCAACCTTGTAGATGA
>NZIJ01000100.1 GCA_002689915.1 Halieaceae bacterium
TGAGCCTGGCCCGTCCTTGCGATATGTCAAAGTATTTGGCAAAAACCCCGCTTACGGTGCCGAGCAAAATGCTCTCACGATCCGTGAGACGGACCTTGCCTTAACGCTTCGCCCCTCAGACCCGGTATTAGAAGCGCGCCTATTAAACTTGCTTCTCGACACCACCGGCGTCAGGGAGCCAACGATCGTCGACCGAACGCGACACATCATTCAAATTCTGTTGCCTACAGGCCAGTGTCGAATAACCCGTGTTGCCGCCATGCTGAGCGTCGATCGAAGAACATTGAATCGGTGGCTAAGTAATCACGAGGTGTCATTTTCAGAGCTTGTACAAGAGGTTCGTATGGAGGTCATTCGATCCAGCCTGCGTCGGGAGGNCAAAATTCGAGGCAGCATGTCGGACATACTGGGCTTTGCCCACCGTAGTAGTTTTTCGCGCTGGTGGTCACACAANAAGGCGGCGGTACTGCAAGANCCGTCCATTCGTGACGTCAACCCGCGGCAGATGCTATTGTGAGATTGACGGCGTATGCGGCGAGTCTATTAGTCAGCAAGCGCTATGCTGGCAAGCGGATGACGTGTATCGGNAACACGTCGGCATTGTATCGAGGTCTCGCGCGTCTTTTTGCGGTAACCTCGAAGCAATCAAAGCAAAATACAGCGCGCCGCTCTGAACATGTATTGGTTAACATAACCNTCTACGTTGCACAGCAAGCGATCATCGCTNTTACCTACCCCCATTTGGCGGACTCTTGAAAAAAAACCCAAAAGCTAAAATCTCTAAAGACCCTCATGCCTCACGCGAGGCTGAAAAATACGCGCATCCCATACCCAGTCGTGAACTGATTCTCGAGGTGATGGCTGCGCGCGACGTACCCATGCGATTTGAGGAGCTCTCGACCGCCTTGGGTATAGATAATGATAATGATCTCTTTTCGCTTCAGAAAAGACTCAGAGCAATGCAGCGCGACGGTCAGCTGATCGCCGGTCGTCGTGGAGCTTTGGGCTTGCCCAAAAAGATGGATCTAGTGAAGTGTAAAATTATTGGGCACCGAGACGGCTATGGATTTGCCTCGCCGGTTGAGGAGGGCGATGATTTTTTTCTCTCAAGCCGTCAGATGTACCGCGTCTTTGATGGTGACGAAGTGCTGGTGGCCCAGTCGGGGTATGACGATAAAGGTCGGCCGTCAGGGCAGATTGTCGAGGTGCTCACTCGCGCCCACTCTTCGATAGTTGGTCGCTATATGGAAGAGGGCGGTATTGGCTACCTACTTCCGCACAACCGACGGATCAGTAATCACGTGCTGATACCGCCTAAGGCCAAAGCGGGGGCGAAATCAGGCCAGTTGGTCAGCGTCAAGATAACCGGTTACCCCACCGAGGTTTTGGGTNCAAAAGGTGAGGTTGAGGAGATTCTGGGTGATCACTTAGATCCCGGNCTTGAGATTGATGTCGCGATTCGCGCACACGATATTCCCAATGAATGGCCCGATACGGTGTTGTCGGAGGCCGGCGCTTTGCGCGATGAACCGTCGGAGTCAGACAAAAAAAACCGTGTTGACCTTCGTGGATTAGGGCTTGTCACGATTGATGGTGAAGATGCGCGGGATTTTGATGACGCGGTGTACTGTGAATCCGAGGGGGCAGGTTTTCGCCTTTGGGTGGCAATCGCTGACGTCAGTCACTANGTGCCGATTGGAAGCGCTCTCGATGAAGAGGCCTTTAACCGTGGCAACTCCGTCTATTTTCCGGAGCGCGTTGTACCCATGTTTCCCGAGGTTCTTTCAAATGGACTTTGCTCCTTAAAACCAGCCGTTGATCGCCTCGCTATGGTCTGCGAGATGCTCATCGACGCCAACGGCAAAGTCGTAGAATCAACCTTTTACGAAGCCGTTATTCATTCGCATGCGAGATTAACGTACACACAGGTTGGCGAGGTCCTTGAGAACGGTTTTTGCGAGGGTGTGGCGTCAGAAAGATTGGATGGCCTATTCAGACTGCACGCACTGTATAAGGTGTTACGCCAGGCGCGAGCCACACGCGGCGCCATCGACTTTGAGACGGTGGAAACCCGAATTCTGTTTGATGAAAACCGAAAAATCGATGCCATTGTGCCCGTCAATCGTAACGATGCGCATAAGCTCATTGAGGAGTGCATGCTCGCTGCAAACGTTGCAACCGCCAACTTCCTCGAGGAGTCAGAGCTCGCAGGTCTGTTCAGAGTTCATGAGGGACCCTCTGCAGAGCGATTGGAAGCGTTACGCACTTTTTTAGGNGAGCTGGCGTTAGATCTACCTGGTGGGTTGGACCCCACACCACTGGACTATCAAAGTGTTCTAGCGCGGCTTGTCGAGCGCGATGATGCGCAGGTAATTCAAACCATGCTGCTTCGCTCTTTGAGCCAAGCTGTGTATAAGCCTGATAACGGAGGCCACTTTGGTCTTAATTATGACGCTTACGCGCACTTTACGTCCCCCATTCGCCGTTATCCTGATCTGCTCGTTCATCGAGCGATAAAGCGTTTGGCAACAAGCTCGGGCGCTACGCCTAGGAAACTGTCCAAAGAAAAAAGCCGAGAGCTCTATCCCTATACCATGACAGACCTTGTTGCCGCGGGAGAGCATTGCTCGATGACTGAGCGTCGTGCCGATGATGCGACGCGGGATGTTCACCTGTGGTTAAAGTGCGAGTACTTACGTCATCACATTGGCGATGAATTTGCTGGGGTTGTGGCCTCCGTGACTCGCTTTGGTATGTTCGTAGAGCTGACGGATATCTACATGGAAGGCTTGGTCCACATTAGCGCTTTGCCTTCTGATTATTACCATTTCGATCAGGCGTCGCAGCGCCTCGTAGGTGAGCACACCCGCAAGACCTATCAATTGGGTGATGCGGTTAGAGTGCAGGTTGCACGTGTTGATCTCGATGATCGCAAAATTGATCTAGAGATTGTCGGCGAGGTGACGCCCGGTGCGGGTCGTCGCGGCAATAAGAAGTCGATACGCAATCGCTCTAAAACCTTTGAAGGCGCCCCTTCAAGGCGGTCGAAGCCCGGTGGCAAGACTGCGGGGAAAGGGGGGAGGAAGCCGAGTAAGTCCTCTACTTCGTCGAATTCCACGTCGGCAAAAAAAGGGTCTAAGCCGGCAAAGTCGCTGAAAAAGGCCTCAAAATCTAAGGGTGCGCCAAAGCGCCGAGGGCGCGATTCGTGACCGATCTCGCTTACGGTATTCATGCTGTAGACGTTTTATTACGCCGTTCGCCAGAGCGGATTATTTCGCTCTCCGTGCAATCAGACCGCAATGATAAGCGGATACAGGGTCTGCTCTCACTTGCCCAGAATCAGGGCGTAGGCGTCGATCGTGTTTCCAAAGCTGATCTCGATGCGGCTGTGGCAGAACGCCATCAGGGTGTGGTGGCCATTATTAAGCCTCGCCAGGGCACTAACGCCTTAACAGAGCGCGATCTAACTGACTTTCTGGCTGGCGTGACTTGTCCGCTTGTTCTTGTCTTAGACGGTGTAACCGACCCCCACAACTTGGGTGCTTGTTTGAGATCTGCAGACGCCGCGGGAGTTGCAGTTGTTGTTGTGCCAAAAGACAACAGCGCTGAGCTAAATGCCGTTGCGAGGAAAGTCGCTAGCGGTGCCGCTGAGGTGATACCGCTTGTGCGCGTGACAAATCTTGCTAGGACGCTCCGGTCATTAAAGGGCCTCGGTATCTGGATTGTCGGCACGACAGGCGATGCCGACACGCTTGTCTACGACCAGGATCTGTCGATTCCCACGGCCCTCGTTATGGGAGCAGAGGGCCCCGGTATGCGCCGACTGACCACAGAGGCTTGTGACTTTTTGGTCAAACTCCCCATGGCGGGTGATGTCTCGAGTCTCAACGTATCGGTTGCGACCGGAATCTGCTTATTTGAGGCGGTCCGACAGCGTCGTGGCGGGTAATTGCATTCTTGTTTGCGGCTCTGTAGACTCCGCGCCTCACAATTAGCCGGGCTCTTAGAGCCTTAACTCCTTGCTGCACTGTTTGTCAGGCAGCTACAACCGAAGGGAGAGATCGTTAGTGCGACACTACGAAATCATCTTTATGGTCCATCCGGACCAGTCGGAACAAGTACCGGGCATGATCGAACGGTACACCAATGTGATCACCAAAGATGGCGGGCAAGTTCACCGCCTTGAAGATTGGGGTCGCCGACAGCTCGCTTACCACATCAGCAAAATTCACAAGGCGCATTACGTATTGATGAATGTTGAGGCCACCAATGAGGCCATGGAAGAGCTAACAACTACTTTCCGCTACAACGATGCGGTCATCCGTAACCTTGTTATTCGTCGTGACGAAGCAGTGACAGAAGAGTCACTGATTATGAAGTCCGAGAAAGAGGATCGTGAGCGAAAGTCGCGTTATCAAGAGCGTCAGGCAGCTGAAGCGAAAGCGGCTGAAGCCGAAGTGGCTAAAGAAGCGGCTTCTGACGAGGCGGCTGAAGAAGCGCCCGCCGAAACCGATAGCGCAGAGGAGGAGTAATCGATGTCACGTTTTTTCCGACGTAGAAAGTTCTGTCGTTTCACCGCCGAAGGCGTAAAGGAAATCGACTACAAAGATTTAGAAGTACTCAAGCAGTACATCAGTGAGACTGGAAAGATTGTACCTAGCCGTATTACGGGTACAAAAGCGAAGTACCAGCGTCAGTTGGCTACGGCCATCAAGCGCGCTCGCTACTTAGCGCTCTTGCCGTACACGGATTCTCACCAGTAAAACTGTGATGCGCGGCCTCGCTGAATTTATCATGCGCGGTCGCTGGCAAGCGCTGGCGGTAGCTGTTCTTGGCTCAGTGCTTGTTATCGCCGCTCCTATGAGTGCGGCGGCGATAGCCCTCGTTACCATGGCACAGGGAATGCGCAATGGAACGTGGGTCGCTTTATGGGCCTTGCTGCCTGCTCTGTTGTTGGGCTGGGTGAGCGGGGACTACGGGACCGGCTTTTTGCTGCTCTCCGTATATGTGGGTGCTGTGGTGCTTGCGCAAACGCTGAGTTTGTCGCTCGCGCTTATCGCAATAATCCCCGTATCGGCAGTCGGGGGGTTTGTGCTACTGACCTTTAATACGGCCTTTTTGGAGGCCATGTTATCGATGCTCGATGCATGGATAGCCGCACTGCAAAGCGAATCGCCTGAGACGGGTGATTCCTTGAATGCGCTGCGGCCCACGGCAAATCAGGTCGCAGGTTTGATGGCGACTGGTAATGCATTTTTGGCGTCTCTAAGTTTGTTGCTGGGGCGTTATTGGCAGTCGGCGCTCTTCAAACCAGGTGCATTTGGTGAGGAGTTTAGGGCACTTAAATTGCCCGGTGCTTTGACGGCCTTACTTGTGCTTGTCGCTATGGCGGGAGCACTGAACGGTAGCGAAACAGCCGCGTGGTCTGCGTTGGCGGGTATTCCCGTGACATTGGCTGGGTTTGGACTGTTTCACCACATTGCAAAGCGCCAGCAGTTGGGTGGTACGTTTCTAACGATTGGCTATGTGCTTTGGGTTATCGTCGATGGGTTAAAGGTCGGCGTGTTATTAGCGGTTTTGTTGGATGCGTTTCTCGATTTGGGACGCCGAGTGAAGCCGAAATGAGTTTAGAGAAGGTTGGGCACAGTGTGCTCAAAGTAGAGGGAAAAATACGATGGAAGTAATTCTGCTCGATAACGTAGGTAGCCTTGGTGGATTGGGTGACCGTGTTGATGTGAAGCCAGGCTATGGCCGTAACTTCCTTATCCCACAAGGAAAAGCAGTGCCTGCCACGGCTGAGAATGTCGAAAAGTTCGAAGCGCGTCGTGCGGAGCTTGAGGCGGCCGCCGCCGCAACTCTAAGCGCTGCGCAAAAGCGTGCTGAAGCGATCCAGGCGCTGGAGCAGCTGCAAATTGCAGCGACAGCGGGCGAAGAAGGCAAGCTCTTCGGGTCGATCGGAACGCGTGACATTGCGGACGCTTTGACAGCGGCGGGTTGTGATGCCGATAAAGCCGAGGTACGACTCCCTGATGGGGCGATTCGTGAACTCGGTGAGTACGAGATCATGATTCAGCTTCATGCGGACGTGGTAACGACAGCCAACATCGCAGTCGTCGCTGAATAACGAATGTCTCTTACGCCACAGTTCTGAACTGTGGCATGCTGTACCGCCGGATTAGATCCGGATCGATCAACACGGCGTCATCGGTAAAGAGTTGATATGGAGACAGCATCAAATCCCGATTGGGATGTTGCCAAGCTAAAACTGCAACCGCAGTCGATTGAAGCCGAGCGCTCCGTGATTGGCGCTCTGCTGATCTCATCCGACAGTTGGGATGGGGTAGCCGAGGTCGTTGCTGCGTCAGATTTCTACCGTCCAGAGCACCGGGCTATATTTCGTCAGATCGCACTTTTGGTTGATCGGGGCGAGCCGGTCGACGTTGTTACGGTTTCAGACAGACTGCTAGCAACTGGTGAGCTCGATGCCGCTGGCGGTCATACCTACCTTGCTGAGCTTGCTGAGCAAACCCCCACAGCTTCTAACGTTCGTGCTTATGCCAAGGCGGTCAGAGAGCGCTCGGTGCTTCGCCAGCTTATCAATGCCGCTCAAGACATTGCGTCTGCTGGCTTCAACCCCGAAGGCCGAAGCTCCGAGGAGTTAGTTGATGAGGCGGAGCGCCTCATCATGCAGATATCCGAGAGCGGTCAAAAAGCCGGTGGCCCTCAAGGGATGGAAGGTCTGCTTAAAGGCGCCATCGATCGCATCGAGGAGCTCTACAACACCGGTGGTGACATCACTGGATTGACCACCGGGTTCATTGATCTTGACCGCATGACATCCGGTTTGCAGCCTTCAGACCTGGTCATTGTCGCTGGACGCCCGTCGATGGGTAAAACCTCATTCGCTATGAACCTTGTTGAGAATGCGGCGCTTGCCAGCGATCGCCCTCTAATGGTCTTTTCGATGGAGATGCCGGCAGAGCAGCTGGTAATTCGTATGCTCTCGTCGTTGGGTCGCATTGATCAGTCGCGCGTGCGCACAGGTAAGCTAGAGCAAGATGACTGGCCGAAACTCGCGAGTGCCACCGAGAAATTAAAAGGCACACAGGTCTTTATTGACGATACGCCTGCGCTTACACCCACTGAGCTTCGCTCCCGCGTTCGAAAACTGGTCCGTGAGCAAGGGGATTTAGGAATGATCATGGTGGACTACCTTCAGCTCATGCGCGTTGCGGGCTCTGGCGAAGGGCGAACGGCCGAAATTTCCGAAATCTCGCGGAGCCTTAAAGCGATAGCCAAAGAATTCAAGGTGCCGGTAGTGGCACTATCGCAGCTAAATCGCTCGCTGGAGCAGCGACCGAATAAGCGTCCGGTGAACTCAGATTTGCGTGAATCAGGGGCGATCGAGCAGGACGCCGACGTCATCATGTTCATTTATCGCGATGAGGTTTACAACGAGGATTCGCCGGATAAGGGCGTGGCTGAAATTATTATCGGCAAACAGAGAAACGGCCCTATTGGCTCCTGCCGACTGTCGTTCCAAGGCCAGTTTACGCGGTTTGAAAATCTAGCGAGGGGGGACTATGAGCACTATGGTGCCTAGCGAACACCCACCGATCGATCTCGACGCGCTTCGAGTCATGTTAGGTGGTGACGAGAACCTTGTTAGCATGATCCTTGATAAGTTTAGGGCGGAAATCCTCGGTGATACCGAGCAGTTAAAGTCACTCCAAGCGGGTGAGCAGGCCGAACCTATCCGCGCATTAGCCCACCGCTTAAAGGGAACCTGCGGGAATGCGCAAGCCACTCAACTTTCCGAAATTGCGAAGCTGCTGCAATTTGCCATGGCAGCGGGGGAGCTTGATCAAGCGGCTGGTCTCATTAAGGCTCTCGACGCTGAGCGTGTCGCCTTAGAGCACTATGTAGCCGAGCAGGACTATTGAACTAGAACCCGAGCTGCTCTTTGAGCGCGGACAGTGCTTCTTTTCTTTCATCCGTCGACATTGCATCTTCCTCACGGGGTGCGCTGATGGCTTTGCGCTCCGGTATCGTGAGGGTTTCGCCCGCAAGCGCACGACGAAGCCACTGATTATAGTGTGTTTGAAAAGTGGGCCATGCCTCGCTCCGCTGGTGATTAGCCAGTAAGTACCATCCAGCATCGCGGCCAGCCAGGTAGGCGATGGGGTGCGTCCACGTTACCTCTGCTTTTGGGCTGGGTGCGAGACAGGCCTCCTCATAAGCCGCACTCGCCGTTGGTAAGCCAAGTTCACCGAGCGCTTCGGAGCAACTGGCCAGCATACGGTTGAGGGTGGGTAGGTATTCGCTTCCCTCGATGGCGCGCCGAGCTCCCATCAGAATTAAATCACTAGAAAAATGGCCTAAGGCCTCTAGCCAAAGACGCTTCACTTGCCCCAGTTGCTGAGCCTCAGACCAGGCTGCGTAGTACTGATTGTGATAGTTCAAACGAAAGAGCGCAAAAACCTGATTGATCGCTTCGACTAAGTCAGTATCAAGGCCGGCATCGTCGGCTGTTTTTGTCTCAGCCCGCCCAGCTGGTGTCGCTGAGGTCGTCGGAGATGCTGCGGTCTTTCGTGCGATCTGTTGGGCTAGTTCCCCCGCCTGGTGTTGATCTGCCACTTGTCTGCTCCTGATGGCGTTGCCATTGGTATTTTACATGCTGTAAGAACTTCGCGTTCCACGATGTGTGCACCTCATTGCTGTCGACCCAGTAGACAACAAATTCGTTTAGTACGGAATCGGCGTAATCCTCACTTATCCCTGACAATGATAGCGTTTCATACACAGCTTCATTGGGTCGCCACTGGGGACTGAGTCGCTCGGGCAAGGTGCTGTGTTGAATACTGTTCTCGTGACGAACCCAGCGCTGCCTGACAAACTGAATAAATTTACTGTTTACGTCTTTGGGTGCGCCGCCGCGCTCTTTCCAGTACAGAATAAATTCAGGTCTTAGGCTGTCGCAAAACGACGCCGGTATCTCCGCCCGCACGAGAATTTCCTGTGCGTCGGTACTGGGTTGCCATTGATTATCGAATTTTGGTGGCTCTTTGATATCAAAGGCAGGATGCCTCTGACTGTGGCGCCACTCAGATAAAACATGTTGTCGAAATCGACTGTCATACGCTTTCGGGTCACCCGTGCGATCGAAGCTTTTTAACTGTGACAGGATGTAGTCCCGCGTTAAACCGTGGTTCAAATTTAGAAGGTCAATGACGTGTTCGCTTGGGCGCCACGCCTGCGTGTTGTGAGTCTGTACAGCCGCTCTGCTCTGACGGTGCCCACCGGTAGACCATATCGAGGGATCCGAGGTGGGAGTCGCTGCGATAATGCCGAGCTCAACAAGACGCTGAAGTAGCCGATTTACTTTTATTTCATCCCAAAACGGGAATTCTGCTAACAGGGCGGGAATGGATATTGTTTTACTTTCTGCGGCGCCACTTCCCAATTGGTGACTCAAACCCTGCAGCAACACCGCTTCCTCGAGACCAATGGTGGCTGCAAGTTGCGCAGAAAACGTACAGTACCGCTCGGGGATGAATTGAGGATTAGACATGGATGTTAGCTATGACTCTTGGTCTGGTAGCATAGCGGTTTCGGGGTGCTTGGGCACCCCCGTCGGAGTGATCTATGGCAAAAACTAAGACAGCCTTTGTCTGTAATGACTGCGGCGCGGACTACAGCAAGTGGCAGGGGCAGTGCTCAGCCTGTCACGCCTGGAATACACTCACGGAAGTTCGCATAGCGGGGACAAGTAGTGCTGCTAGTCCAAAGTCGCGCGGCGGGTTTGCCGGAACTACGGCAGTTGTTCAGAAGCTCGCCGATATTGATTTGATTGATCTCCCTCGATTCAGTTCTGGGTTCGCTGAGCTGGATCGTGTTCTGGGCGGCGGCTTTGTACCGGGGTCCGCCATTTTGATTGGTGGCCATCCGGGTGCAGGAAAAAGTACGCT
>NZIJ01000101.1 GCA_002689915.1 Halieaceae bacterium
ATGCCGCTAAAGTGGTGTTCTCCGGTGTTGGGAAATCGCCCGCTGAAATAAGACGCGCGCTCGAAGTGGGAATCCGCTGCTTTAATGTGGAATCTTCAAGCGAGCTTTACCTCATAGAAAAAATCGCGAGCGAGCGCGGTGACATCGCCCGTATTTCTATTCGCATCAACCCCGATGTCGATGCAAAAACGCACCCTTACATCTCGACGGGGCTCAAAGAGAATAAGTTTGGCGTCAACGCGCAACAGGCTTTAGAACTCTACCGGTACGCACAAGGCGCCTCTCATCTTCAACCCGTGGGTGTCGACTGTCATATTGGCAGTCAGCTGACGGAGGTCGCACCGTTCGTAGAATCCGTTCAGCACCTTCGTGATCTGGTGCTCGAACTGCGTAAATCAGGCATCAATATTGAGCACATCGACATCGGTGGAGGACTGGGTATTCAGTACTCAGATGAAGCGATTCCAAGCCCATCAGAGCTGATATCAGCCGTGCGCGCCGAACTTGACCCGCTTGATGCTGAACTCATGATAGAACCAGGTCGATCCATCGTGGGAAATGCTGGCGCACTCCTCACCAAGGTGTTGGTTGAAAAAGCCGGTGACACAAAATATTTTGCGGTCGTGGATGCGGCGATGAACGATTTACTCAGACCCGCTCTGTACTCTGCGTGGCAAAACATCGTCGAAGTATCGGTGACGCAAGGTAGCGAAAAAAACACCTACGATATCGTCGGGCCCGTTTGCGAAACAGGCGACTTTCTAGGAAAAGAGCGAAATTTATCTGCCCGCGAGGGCGACCTACTTGCGGTCATGGGAGCCGGTGCCTACAGCTTCTCAATGGCCTCTAATTACAATACCAGACCGCGTGCTGCCGAGGTTTTAGTGCACGGATCTCACACTCATATCATTCGACAGCGAGAAACGCTGTCGTCGCTCTGGCAGGATGAGCAAATACCAGAGGCGCTGCTATGAAACTTCACTTCACCAAAATGCACGGCGCAGGAAATGACTTTGTCGTTATCGATGCTGTGCGCGCAGCCGTCAAGATAAATGAAGACCAGATTCGTAAAATTGCCGATCGGCAAACGGGTGTAGGTTGTGATCAGGTACTGCTAATCGAGCCACCCAAGCGCCCTGACGCTGATTTTGAGTACCGAATTTTCAACGCTGACGGCTCTCCTGCAGGGCAGTGTGGTAACGGCGCAAGGTGCGTTGGGCGATTTATTCATGAGCAGCGTCTGTCGGCAAAGTCGACAATTACGCTGCAAGTCGGCTCGGACCTGAGACGACTCGAGTTCGACGAGACGGGGAGCGTGAAAGCTGAGCTCGGTGCGCCTATTTTCGCGCCTGCTCAAATACCCTTTGCTACTGATGAGGACGCGACTGAGCACGCACTCACGCTTGCCAATGTCACTGTAATGGCAGGCGTTGTGTCCGTAGGAAATCCGCACGCAGTGCTACTGGTGGATGACATCGCCGCAACACCCGTTGAGAAAATAGGCCCCATGATTCAAAGCCTCGATGTGTTTCCCGAAGGTGTAAACGTTGGCTTTATGCAAGTTGAAAGCAACACCCAGGTAAAACTTCGTGTATTTGAGCGCGGTGCAGGTGAGACCTTGGCCTGCGGCTCAGGTGCCTGCGCAGCCGTGATTCACGGAATTCGGCTCGGGCAGCTTGCGAACAAGGTGACAGTATCGGTACCGGGGGGTAAGCTCGAAGTATCTTGGGACAACGGTGTGTCGTCAGTGTGGCTCTCAGGCCCAGCGGAAACCGTTTTTGAGGGGAAACTCAATCTCTAGCACGCATGATGGAATCTGACTCAACTAAAAACACCCCCAATGCGGACGACGTTATTCGCTTTCTTGCAGAGAATCCGAATTTCTTCGACCAGCACCCTGAAGCCCTCAGTGAGTTAAGTATCAGCCACGTAAGCGACGGCGCGGTGTCGCTGGTTGAGCGTCAGGTAGCGGTATTGCGTGAGAGAAATGCTGAATTGCGTCGACGCTTCGATCACCTCCTCGCAAGAGCCGAGCAAAACGAGGTGCTGCTCAGCGCCACGCAAGAAGTTATTGCCTCGATGGCTGCGCGCGGCGAGCATGAGCAGATCAGCACGCTATTCACTAGCCTCATGAGAAAGCATTTTGATATCGAATACGCGGTTTATCACGAGCTTGAGGACGACCTACCCTCGGATGCGACCAAGACCGCTAATCACCTTCTTGGTAGTAAAACAGCCACTAGCGGTCCCGTCAGATCCAATGAATTAAGTGCACTTTTTGGCAGCGATGCAGGTGATGGGTCTGCCGCCATTGCAAAAATAACGCCGCAGTCAGGTGGGCAGGCGTTTATTGCGGTGGGCTCATCGGATCCCACACGCTATAGCGCGGCCGACGGCACACTGTTTCTCGAATACCTTGCAAAGGTCATGGCCAGCTTGCCAATGGCCCGCTCACTCATGAGAAACAAAGCGGATTAATTGATTTGACCGCCGTCGACTTGACGCAAGGGGTATCCGAGTTTCTCCAGTATATTGGTGTCGTAAAGGGGTACTCGCCGCATACACTCGCCAACTATCGTCGGGACCTCGCCAAGCTCGTCAACTTCTGCTCTGAACAGGACATCAGTGATGCCTATGCCCTTGATCAGACAGTGATTCGCCGATGGGTAGCCCAGCTCAGTCGCGAAAAACTGTCAGCCAATTCGATTCAGCGGCACTTGTCTGCCACACGGTCACTTTATAAATTTCTTGCTCGGCACCACAGTGACCTACGAGATCCGACCGCCGGTGTGCGGGCGCCCCGGGCACCTCGAACGCTCCCCAAAAGCCTGGAAGCCGACCAGGTTGGTCAGCTACTCAACCACCAAAGTGAAAATGCCTTTATGGCGCGTGACCACGCTATGGCCGAGCTGCTGTATTCCGCGGGATTGCGACTCTCAGAACTT
Source organism: Halieaceae bacterium (assembly GCA_002689915.1). Lineage (GTDB taxonomy): Bacteria > Pseudomonadota > Gammaproteobacteria > Pseudomonadales > Halieaceae > Luminiphilus > Luminiphilus aquimaris. The sequence goes on from NZIJ01000101.1 coordinate 2,946, forward strand.
GTTGGGGCGAATATCAACGACCTTGATGCGGGTGAGAAAATCATCACGGTGCTGGGTAAGGGACAGAAAACACGCGTCGTCCCAGTAGGCGCTCCTGCCTTAACGGCGATCGCGGAGTGGATGAAATATCGTCCCATGGGAGATGAGCGGCTAGGTTTTGACTCACCCCTTTTTGTAAGCAAACGAGGTACCCGTATCAGCCATCGAAGCGTGCAGGAGCGCATCCGCCAGCTCGCGGTGAAGCATGGTATGTCTCAGCGGATCCACCCTCACGTCTTGCGCCATGCTTTTGCCAGTCACCTGCTTGAATCGAGCGGTGATTTAAGAGCGGTACAAGAACTACTGGGGCACGCAAACATCGCCACAACCCAAATCTATACCCATCTCGATTTCCAGCATCTAGCCAAAGTGTATGACCGGGCGCACCCGCGCGCGCACCAAACCAAGAAAGCCAAAACCTAATTCAACGAACCCACCTGAAAGCGAAGCCAACGTGACCGTATCCATTCTTTCATTCGATCTTGATGACACTGTGTGGGATCCGCGACCCGCTTTAATCGCTGCAGACACTGCGCAATGGAAATTTCTTGCAGCCCAATTTCCCGCGCTAGCCGACCATTTTACGAAAGATAGAGTGATGGGCTGCCGAAAGCGCGTCATTGATAGCTCACCCCTGATCGTAGGCGACGTGACCGCGCTTCGAATCGAAGTAATGCAACAGCTTCTCTTATCGCTCGGGGTCGGAGCTGACATGGCACTTGAGGCGGCCAACGATGCCTTTGCCGCCTTCATGGCGCAGAGAAACGACGTGATTTTGTTTCCTGATGCGCGGGAGGTCTTATCTCAGCTCGCCACTCAATTTACGCTCATAGCGATAACAAACGGTAATGCAGACGTGCACAAAACGCCTTTGGGGCCCTTCTTTCGCTTGGCCTTTCGGGCGGATGAGGTAGGAAGCGCCAAACCGGAGGCAAAAATCTTTGAGGTGGCAATGCGGTCTTTGGACTGCCTACCTTCCGAGGTCATTCACATTGGTGACAGTATTGAAACGGACGTCAACGGTGCACTTAACGCGGGCATCACACCCGTATGGTTCAATCCTGAGGGTAAGGAAAATGGGTTAGGGGTAAACGAGGTGCGTTCACTGACAGAGCTTCCTGCCGTGATCGCGAGACTTAATGTTTAAATAGCCTCTTCACCGGTCTCACCCGTTCGAATACGAACAACCTGCTCAAGCTCAGAGACAAAAATCTTACCATCGCCAATTTTGCCCGTGCTCGCAGCCGCAATAATGGTATCGACAATTTGATCAAGCTGGTCCGCTGAGGTGGCAATTTCAAGTTTTAGCTTGGGTAGAAAATCAACAACGTATTCGGCACCACGATAGAGCTCGGTATGACCGCGCTGACGACCAAAACCCTTTACCTCGGTGACCGTGACGCCCTGTACGCCAATCTCCGACAGCGCACTGCGCACATCATCTAACTTAAATGGTTTGATAATCGCGGTAACCAGTTTCATGACAACCTCTTCCAGATTTTACGTCCACATTATTGGTGCAGAGTATGGCCCAAGCTGAAGCGTTAATGAAGTAAGGAATAGTCGACTTGCGATGAAGCAAAAAAAAACCCGACCAAATGGCCGGGTTTGGTAAATGAAACCAGTGCTCAGCGGTTAGCGATGACGCCACCTGCGCGCTGAACATTAAGATCAAAACGATCTGCCTGCATAACCTTGGTCCACGCTGCGGCAAAGTCACTGACGAACTTCGCCTCACCGTCGTCAGATCCATATACCTCCGAAATTGATCGAAGCTCAGAACTGGAGCCGAACATAAGGTCAATGGGCGTTGCGGACCAGCGACGGTCGCCTGTCTTTCGATCCCTTGCAATATAAACCCCCGGAAACTCTGTCGAGGCCGTCCATTCAACACTCATATCAAGCAGATTCACGAAGAAATCATTACTCAACTGACCCTCCCGATCAGTCAAAACGCCGTGAGAGGACCCCGCAGTATTGGCGCCCAATACACGAAGACCACCAACCAACGCCGTCATCTCCGGTGGGGTCAAGTCGAGAAGGTTGGCTTTGTCGATCATCGCGCCAACCGGTGACATGTAATTGCGGTCCTCATCGTAGTAATTCCGGAATCCGTCAGCCACAGGTTCAAGCGCAGCGAAAGAATTGACATCGGTTTGCGCTTGAGACGCATCCATACGACCTGGCGTAAAGCCGATGGTAAGGTCATGACCACGCTCTGCTGCCGCACTTTCGATTGCCGCAGCGCCAGCCAGCACGATCATGTCTGCCATGCTTATGGCTCTCTTTCCCCGTGCGTTGTCATTGAACTGAGTCTGCACCGCCTCCAGTGCTGCGAGCGTCGATGCCAGCTCATCCGTGTCGTTCACTTCCCATGAGTTCATGGGTGCAAGTCGAACACGTGCACCGTTAGCACCCCCACGCATGTCACTGTCACGGTATGACGCAGCAGAAGCCCAAGCCGCCTTCACCAGTGATGACGTGCTCAGACCAGAGGCCATAATGGCCTTTTTTAGCTTCTTGATATCGCGCTTGGTCACAAGATCGTGATCGACGGGGGGAATCGGGTCCTGCCACATCAACACTTCCTCGGGCACATCGACTCCTACATAACGCGCACGCGGACCCATGTCGCGGTGCGTGAGCTTGAACCATGCTCTTGCGAAGGCGTCCTCAAACTCAGCTGGATTTGCCAGGAACCGTTGAGAGATTTCGCGATACGCCGGGTCAGCCTTTAGAGATAAATCCGTCGTAAACATGATCGGTGCGTGCTTGATGTCCGGACGGTGAGCATCTGGCACCGTGTCAGCAGCTTGCCCATCTACGGGAATCCATTGAATCGCACCTGCGGGGCTACGCGTCATTTCCCAGTCAAAGGAAAACAAGTTTGCTAGGTAAAGCATACTCCAACGCGTTGGCGTCGCAGTCCATGCGCCTTCAAACCCTGAGGTTACCGTGTCCTCAGAATGGCCTTTGCCACACTTATTGTTCCAGCCAAAGCCTTGCTCTTCGAGTGCTTCGCCCGCGGGCTCGACGCCCACACACTCGTCGGGTTTGTGTGCGCCGTGACCTTTACCAAAGGTGTGACCACCCGCAATAAGCGCGACTGTCTCGGCGTCGTTCATGGCCATTCGACCAAAGGTCTCGCGAATATCATGTGCGGCAAGGGCCGGATCAGGGTTTCCATTTGGTCCCTCAGGATTCACGTAGATCAGTCCCATCTGTACAGCAGCAAGAGGGTTATCCAATTTGCGATCGCCCGTGTAACGCTCATCAGCCAGCATCACTTTCTCGGGTCCCCAATAAACAAGGTCGGGCTCCCAATCGTCCGTGCGACCGCCAGCAAATCCAAAGGTCTTAAAGCCCATATCCTCCATGGCAACGTTGCCAGCAAGAATCATAAGGTCGGCCCAGCTAACACTGGCCCCGTACGCCTTTTTTACGGGCCACAAAAGACGCCGCGCTTTGTCGAGGTTTCCGTTATCGGGCCAACTATTAAGCGGTTCAAAACGTTGCTGCCCACCTCCCGCTCCGCCGCGACCATCGGCAACGCGATAAGTACCCGCACTGTGCCAAGCCATTCGAATAAATAAAGGTCCGTAGTGACCGTAATCCGCTGGCCACCAGTCCTGAGAATCCGTCAGCGTTGCTCGAATATCGGCCTTTAACGCATTCAAATCGACGGTTGCAAACTCTGCTGCATAGTTAAAGTCAGGACCGTAGGGATTTGACTCGGGTGAGTGCTGACGCAATGGCGTCAAATCGATACGCTCCGGCCACCAAAATTTAGGCGGTTTTGCAAAGGTATTTTCTGCCTGCACGGAGGCAGACAGCGCTGTGAATACTGCGAATCCTGCTAAGGCAAACTTCATAGCTTTCATGGTTAACACCTCAAAGTAAGTTTAATTATGGTTAGAGCCTGCGCCCAGACGAAGACCCACGCCCCTAAGCTAGTCCCTCATGATCAAACGGGCAAATCGAATAAATTAGCAGGGGCCATCGGAAATTTTGATGACGGCCTCGTTAATGGCGGTGGGTGCTGCCCTTAGGGCAAGGAGACATCGTCGCGCTGATAGTCGTTGGGGTGCACAGATTAACGATCTTGGGGATAAGAAAAGCCGACATCTAGAGGAATTACAGACAAAAAAAAGGGGGAGCAGAGCTCCCCCAAGGTCTCACTCAAACCACTATCGGCCGGTAGTAAACTCTGGATACGCTTCCAGACCACATTCAGAGATGTCGGAACCTTCGTACTCTTCTTCCTCGGAGACGCGGACTGGTGTAATGAAACCAATGACCTTGAACGTCACGAAGGAAGCAACGAAAACCCAACCAAAAATCGTCGCCGCACCAATCAACTGACCTGAGAAGGATGACGCTTCAGAGTTCGTGATAGGCACGAGTAAAAGGCCTAAGAGTCCAACTACGCCGTGGACTGATACAGCACCTACGGGATCGTCAAACTTCATCTTGTCCAGTGTGACGATTGAGAACACAACCAACGCACCGCCCAAGGCACCAAAGAGAGTCGCCTGAAGGGCAGTTGGTGTAGAAGGCTCAGCCGTGATAGCTACTAGGCCGGCAAGACAGCCGTTGAGCGCCATAGTCAGGTCGAACTTTCCGAACATCANCTTNGCGACCGTNAGCGCGGCAATACAACCACCCGCTGCGGCTGCGTTNGTATTCATGAANACGTTGGCCACNGCTGTTGCGTCGGAAACAGTTGCNGTAGCGAGTACCGAACCACCGTTGAATCCGAACCAGCCCATCCACAGGATGAACGTGCCCAGTGTCGCAAGCGGCATGTTCGCGCCGGGGATCGCATTCACTTTNCCGTCNGCGGTGTACTTACCCTTNCGAGCGCCNATAACGAGGACACCGGCAACACCTGCAGCGGCGCCTGCCATGTGAACAATGCCNGATCCAGCAAAGTCAGAAAANCCTAAGTCGCCNAGCGTGTACANCCCGAAGACAGGATCACCNCCCCACGTCCAATTACCTTCCANNGGNTAGATAANGCCCGTCATGACTACNGCGAAAATCAGGAATGCCAGTAGCTTCATGCGNTCNGCCACTGCNCCCGATACGATCGACATGGCCGTCGCNACAAATACAACCTGGAAGAAGAAATCGGCAGNGGGCGCGTACCCATTGTCGAGGTTCTCCGCAGTNATGCCATCCAACATAAAGTTAGAAAGCGNNGGATACATNATTTCGTATCCNACNAGCATGTACATCGTACAGGCCACCGCAAACAGTACGATGTTCTTTGTCAANATCTCGGTCGTGTTCTTNCTGCGAACAAGACCGGCTTCGAGCATGGCGAAACCTGCTGCCATCCACATAACTAGTGCGCCNCACACCAAAAANTAAAAGGTGTTTAACGCGTAACTCAATTCAGCTGTAACTTCCATGATGCTTCTCCTATTCGCTTAAAGCGCGTCNACACCGGTCTCACCGGTGCGGATACGAATGGACTGTTCAAGCGACGTGACAAAAATTTTGCCGTCACCGATGTTTCCGGTTTGAGCTGCACTGGAAATTGCTTCAATCGTCTGATCGAGCAACTCCTCTGACACAGCGACNTCTACCTTNGTTTTNGGTAAAAAATCGACCACGTATTCAGCGCCTCGATAAAGCTCNGTGTGACCTTTTTGTCTACCGAAACCCTTTACCTCACTCACGGTGATTCCTTGCACCCCAATCGTAGAGAGTGCTTCTCGCACATCATCTAACTTGAAGGGTTTGATTACTGCGGTGACCATTTTCATTGGGTAATCTCCTTTTAAATGGTTGCCAACGNTCCACGCGACTCAACGATGACCTTGCTGGGTGCCGCGGGGGCAGCTTTGCGGGCGCTTTTGATTCGCATTACTCGACTCCTGTGTTTGACCTCTCGCTNAGCGTGAGACCACGCAGCTTGGGACGNTCTATGNATTGCGAGCAACGNGCCAACAAGATTAATTNGTTTAAAAACANATNNTTAAGAGTTTTTTTTGNGCGANTAGAGGGTCCTNTACGGGNAACNANNNGANCATNANNGCACCACAATAGTGCGAGCNCCGATGAAATCTGCACGTAATTGATGCAGTACATTCCGATGCAATTCCGGTAGTCTTTTCACTCTTGGCNNAGAGATGTTTTAAATGGCAAACAACGACCGAATTCCGGACCCTACAGAAGCNGCNAAAAACCTTTTTGGCTCGATTCTCAAAGAGGGCAAGACGCTCGCNGACGAGGTCTCAGGCAATGCNAAGGCAGTTGCCAANTCAGCGCTTGGTAATCTCGATGTCGTCAGCCGAGACGAGTTTGACGCCCAAAAAGCGGTNCTGCTACGAACNCGAGCTCGGGTAGAGCAGCTCGAAGCAGAAATCGAAACACTNCTGACGAAGCTAGANGAATTAGAAAAAAATAAGTAACNCCCACCGGGACATGAGGTCCNGNGNATGACAAGGATGTCTTATGTCGCTTTCTCGCGTCGCGACGCGNTCNCGCCTTGGTTTAAACGCCGTTTCGGTTCAGGTTGAAGTCCANCTAAGCCCCGGNCTNCCCGCTATTGCGATGGTAGGTATGCCAGAGTCCGTCATGCGCGAGGCGAAAGAGCGTGTTCGNAGCGCTGTGATCTCATCGGGGTTTCGNTGGCCGGACAGTCGACTCACTATTAATATTGCGCCCGCCAGCACACCTAAATCGGGTGCGAGTTTTGACCTCGCTATTGCAATAGCCGTACTTATTGCCTCGGGGCAGCTATCNTCAAAACTTNNAGNGTCGGCCGANTTTTACGGAGAGCTNAGNCTGAGTGGCGATGTGCTACCTACATCCGGTCTTCTCGCNGCGGCCTGGAGCAATCGCGACTCAGCCACGCNATTATTCGCACCCAGNGCTAANGCGCCTCAAATGGCGTCGCTTGCCCAGCANGTTNTGGCTGTCGACAACCTCAATGCGTTTAGAGAGCCNCATNGCCTCGACACCGTGAAGCACNCACAGCACATCACGACGCCCNGNCCTGATANCAAACATCATTTACCCGCGGGCCAGCCTGAGCTCTGGCGGGCGGCCACNCTCTGCGCATCGGGCGGCCACCATTTGCTGATATCCGGAGAACCCGGTGCNGGTAAAACCATGACAGCAAGCTTGATCGGCGAGTTNCTTCCAGAACCAACGNANNAAGATCAACTGGAAGCCGCNTTGATTTTTGATGTNGCGGGTCAGNCTTTTGATGGTCATCGACCACTGCGTGCACCGCATCACACGATCAGCTCAGCGGGACTGGTCGGCGGAACTCGCTACGCGACCCCGGGCGAAATAAGCCTCGCGCATACCGGGGTTTTATTCCTCGATGAGTTTCCCGAATTTTCACTCGCCACAATTGAAAATTTGCGACAACCAATGGAGTCGGGTGAAGTTCGGATTAGCCGAGCCGAGATAACACAAACCTACCCGGCGCGATTTCAACTCATTGCCGCCATGAATCCCTGCCCTTGTGGCTATCGAGACTCGCGATCTAAGGCATGTCGCTGCTCTAGCGCAGCGCTCGCACGCTACGACGCGAAGTTGTCGGGCCCCTTGCTCGATAGAATTGATCTTTTCGTTAACGTCTCGCGCTCAAAACTAGTCGATATCATGAAACAGACGAGCGAGCATCAAGAGCAGCTGATCAATTTGAAGGCTGTTGTTAACGCCGCCCATGAACGGCAAATTTTGCGACAGGGCTGTAGCAACGCGCGCATTGACGCAGCCGATCTCATCGATCTTTGCTCACTTAATCGAAAGACGCGGCAATGGCTGGTACTGACGGGGGAGAAGTTAAAGCTCTCGGGGCGCAGTTTACATCGATGCCTGCGGGTCGGTAGGACCATTGCCGACATCGATGGGCGCGCAGAGGTGACCGAGGGTGATTTAAGCGAGGCCTTGGCCTATCGAAAGGACAGTGACCTCNNATCGTGAATNTGGGTTAGCCGACGTACTNCNGGGCGAGGTGCCCTTTAGAATGTCGTGATGTACTCCGCAAGNTGTTGCATATCGTCATCACTAAGCATNGCCGCCTGTCCCCACATGAGTGCACTTTGCGCACCCACNGTTTCGTTGGCTTTGTANGCTGTAAGNCGTCCGATTATGTAGTCNGCATCTCGGCCCGCAAGTTGNGGACCNATNCCGCCACCACCATTTGGGCCATGGCATGCCGCACATCCGGCATANTTNGCTTCACCCGGCAATGCNGCNACTTCGGCTACATCCGCNNNGGCGGCCGCGCCACAATCTTCACCCNACACACAAACGGTTGAGAAAGACTTAATACGATCAGCAATGGCTGCACGCTGTTCGTCGGTTTGCGCNAATGCAGAAGCAGAAAGCGCTAATATGGTGACTAATAAATATCGCATGACTCAATAGACNCGGTTGACAGTTTNTCTGGAGCGCGGAGTATACANNCTAAACCGACCNTGAAAAAACTCGGTTGTCCAGATAATGCATATAACATTAGCGTTAGTTGCGAACTTTAATGCCAATCGGGCGTGNCNCGCCNNATTGGGCAGACCAAAAATNACAAAACTCAAGNCGAGAATCAGCNCANAGCGAAGAGGCAAAAAATAATGAAGCTCTATACCTTNGACCCTGCACCCAACCCCCAGCGCTTAAAAATGTTCATGGACTTCAAGGGAATCGACATCGATACACAGCAAGTCAATTTCCCCGAAGGCGANCANCGTACCGACGCCTACAAGGCCCTTGTTCCCAGCGGAACCGTACCNGCCCTCATACTCGACAACGGGCAGGTGCTTACTTCGGTGTTTGCNATCACACAGTATTTGGAAGCAATTCATCCACAAAAGCCCTTGCTCGGTGAGTCAAATGAAGAACGCGCCGNTGTTNTGGATTGGAATCACAGACTNTTTAANGACGTNTTTCGCCCGACAGGTGATGCACTGAGAAACTCAAATCCTGCGTTTGCGGGTCGTGCTTTACCGGGCACCCTTGATACTCAGCAGATACCCGAACTCGCCGACCGNGGCAAAGCGCAACTTCTTCACGCCTTTGAGACGCTCAANCGAGAGTTAGGGACACGNCCTTTTGTNGCCGGCGACGCATTCACCATGGCCGATATCGACCTACTTGCGGTNATTAANTTTGCTGGATGGGCGGCAAAGATCGCNCCNGATGAGAGTCAGAAAGACCTTCACGCATGGCANGCACGCGCAGCATCAGCNTTNGAGGAAGGATGTGCNAGCGGGTGAAATNCTCGCTNCGNCAGATTNCCGCCNGCGCCNTCGTCGCTTTGACGGCCTNNGCGGTTCTCGNCAGTTGCTCACCCNNTGAGGTAGGNGTCAGTAAACTCGACAACTATGTGGANCGATTGAGCACNGCNNCAAAGACGCCTGTCTCNGATGTNGCATCGGCTCGCATTACTAAGCCGCCTGNTATCAACGAGCTCCCCGGGANAGACGATGCAGATACACTCACTCTCATCGACTTCTTAGCCCTCAGCGGTTGCAAGCTCCAAGCTAACATNGCCAAACGCAATACAACGATGGGGCGTANTGCCTCTGTTTCCCAACGCCTTATTTTTGACCTTGAGTTCATACGATTGGCGCCNGCGTGTATCGNCAAGCTNCGNTCTGACGNNGNCNACGAGATTGCAGACCTCTTGGAAGNAANCCTTGTNTCGCGCACTGAANANCTNGTCCATACCCTTGCTCGNGGNGTCTTAGGCGGCTCGGAGTGGAGGGAGTTTTGGCGCATACCAGANTCANTNGGTGAGTACCCCTTACANAGCAGTGGTGACACAGCACAGTCATTGTGGGAGCTATCACAGCGAGTAAAGCGCTTTNTANACGGCACGTGGTCACCGTCAGATGAANATTTAGAACCTCTCCTTGCCAAGGTNCGCGTCAACGCCGGTGGNCAATTACTGCGCGCCGCTATGATTCAAGNGCGTGGATTAACGAAAGCTAANCGCATNNTGANACAGGCGAGCGAAGCCGGGATGTATTGCTCACAGGGAAAGCTATCGGAGGCTGGNACNATATCGAAGACCGTTGTCGCGAAATATTTTGCNGGTGATGTGCAGGCTTGGTCCGCCGCTGTCGCACAGCGTCATTACGAGATCAATTCACCGATCATTGAGATGGAAGCCGCTCTGACGACGGCGCTATCTGATGATTACCTCTCATGGGCTGCAGCGAGAGACCTGCAATTGGGCGCTCTTTTTTCAGCTCCCCGGCAGCACGTGAGTATTATTCAGGCAGCGCTCGACAACTGCTAGATACCCTTTTGGAGGGACTCGCTCGCGACCAAGCTCTGATATATTTCATCGCTCATAACACTCGGAGTTCGAAGCAAGGTTATCCATGGTCAAGCTTATTTCTTCGTCACTTGAGCCCAGTCAATGTCCAGCAGTAGGGCGGGTACCGCGGACCTTATCCATCGGTCTTTATCAGATGAAGTGGTACGAAGATCCCGATACGCACCGTGAGCGGCTCGCTGCCGGCATTGAAGCCTGCGCAAAGGCTGGCGCCGACATCGTCTTTCTGCCTGAGCTCACGCTCAGCCGGTATCCCGCCGACACTCGCCCCGAAACACCCTCAGACCGGGAGCCAGAATCGCTTCTTGACGGTCCCACCGTGGCCTTCGCGAAAAAGGCAGCGATTGACAATGGCGTCTTCGTCCAAGCATCACTTTACGAAGCGGTCGATAGGGGCGATGGTCTCGGGTTTAACACCGCTATTTTGGTTAACGCCCAAGGGGATTTGGTTGCAAAGACTCGTAAGCTCCACATCCCCGTCACCGAAGGGTACTTCGAGGATCACTACTTCGCGGAGGGGCCGAGTGAGACCCCCTATCCAGTTCATACAATCCGCCGTGGCGAGACCCTCATCAACGTTGGTTTACCTACCTGCTGGGACGAGTGGTTTCCAGAAGTTGCACGAAGCTACGGTCTTCAGGGTGCGGACATCCTTTCCTACCCAACCGCCATTGGTTCAGAGCCCGACCACCCAAGCTTTAACACACGCCCCTTGTGGCAAAAAGTGATTACGGGACACGCTATTGCAAACGGTCTATTCATTGCCGTCCCCAATCGAACGGGTACTGAGGGTCTCATCACTTTTTACGGCGGCAGTTTTATTGTTGACCCCTTTGGTCGTATTTTAGCGGAGGCGCCCGAAGATGAAGAAGTGGCGCTGGTAGCGGAAATCGATATTGCGCACCGGCAGGATTGGCTGCAACTTTTCCCGTTTTTTGGCACGCGACGTCCCGATACTTATGCTGCGCTTACCAATCCCCGCATTAACCCGCGCAAAGAGGGTGGTGAGGGTGAGATGGGCCCGATACCGGGCCTTGCGTGGCGCTAAAATGGACCTAGACCTATGATCGATTGGCAGATGCCGCCAGAGTGGGCACCGCACACGGGAACCTGGATGGGCTTTCCAACGGGCGCTTATGACACATCCGGCATTACTGATGAGGACGCCTTTGGTGCGTGGTCGTCGGTGGCAAACCGTATCTCAGAACATGAACCCGTGAACATGCTGTGCCACCCAGACCAGATAAGCATTGCCAAGCGGGCCTTGTCGTCGGCCGTCACCCTTCATCCGTTCGTGATTGATGACGCCTGGTTAAGAGACTCTGGCCCAACCTTTGTGACCGGAGACGGAAAGCTTGCTGGCATTGATTGGGTCTTCAATGGTTGGGGGGATCACACCGCCTTTGATTGGCGAAACGACGCCTTAGTAGCGAATCATATTATCGAACTCGTGGGCGCCTCGCGTGTGGGCTCTGAGCTCGTCAACGAAGGCGGGGGTATAACCGTAAACGGGACGGGCGATGTCATTCTGACCAAGACCGTGCAACTCGATCCCGGCCGCAATCCCACTCGGGATGCGCAATGGATTGAAGAAGAGATACACAAACGCTTAGGCAGCACGCGAGCGACCTGGTTTGAGCGTGGCTTGTGGCGAGATTATCAAGATCACGGCACGCGTGGACATGTCGATATGGTTGCAGCCTTTGCTCCCGATGGTTCTGTCCTGCTCCATCGGCAGTTTGATACAAGCCACCCTGACAACGCCCTATGGGACGAACACTGCAGTGTGCTCGAAGCCGCGGGATTCAAGGTGCGCGCCATGCCAGCCCCTCGAGTCACTCGCGACAATACAAGCTGGGTCGATTACAGCTACATCAACCACTACGTTGGAAATGGTTTTGTCCTGGTCCCAGGCTTCGCGGACCGCACCGATGAGCATGCGGTCGAGATATTGAAAGATCTGTATCCCGATAGGCATGTGGAGAGTCTAGATGCCCGCGTCATTTTCGCGATGGGAGGTGGTATCCACTGTATAACGCAACAACAGCCTGCGGTTCTGAACTAGGAAATGCGCTTGCCTAACAGCTTCAGGCTGGTCTGAACTGGCGCCAATATTTGGGTACGAGTACTCAGGTGTATAAGGGTGCCTGTTTTCAGTTAAGCCACTCAGGGAGCGGCTGATTGCCCAGCGACAACTCCATCGTGTTATCACCGACTTGCTGCGCCCCGCGCCCGACCATTTCATCGTAAGCACTGCGCTGGCGAAGTACCGCCTCGATCTGACCGAATTGTTTTATCTGGCGCTGCATCGAGAGCAAGTTTGTTGTTTTGAGCGGCTTACCGGTGTTGTCGGCAATGAGGTGCTCCTCGCCATCAATTTGCACGAAGGCGATGTAAAGGCTCAGATCCACCGACTCGATCACAAAACGATCGATGTTGGACTTGCGCTTAATCTCTTTCAGTTTGAGTTTCACCGGGCGTCTCACGAGGCAGCTCTCTAGGAGCACATAATTACGCGGTAAAACTAAAGTTGGTTTTTTGCTCGCCAACGGGCTATCACCGGTGCCAATACATCCAGACCTTTGTATTTTTGCAGGTCCCTCGGCGCGTCATCGATCGCACTCCACAGCGACTCCAGGGCCCCCTCAATTGGCGCTAACGCCTTGAGCGAACAAAGGTGAACACGGATCGTAAAGGCAATAGCACCGGACTGAGGCAGTCGACGCAATGACTGACGCTCTGCGCGATACCAAAGTTCGCTGCTTTCGTCGGAGACGTCCCAATGGTCACGCGATAAAAAGTGTGGGTGCGGTGTCACTGACCAGTTAAACCGTTGCACGGCACGATCACTGGGTAGGCGCGCAAAAAATCGATCGATCTGACCACCGATTTCACCATTGAGGCGCGGAATAGGACCATGGACTTGCGCCATAGTCAGACCAAGCTTTTCCTCGAGCCGCCAATCACTTGGGCTACACAGTGACGCCGCCATTAAACGATAAACGCCCTGTTCATCTGGCAACATCACCACCAAGTCATCGGCGACGTTAAGTGACGCCTCCCATAACGCTTCGTAATCGGTATTTGATACCTCGTTACCCGTTTCAAGCGCAACGAGCGATGCGAATTCGGTGGCCGCTTGAGTGCTTTCCTCAAGCACCTGATACACCCGGTCACCATAGCGCTCGCGCATTTTCAGTTTGTGAGCCCGCCATGAATGGGACGGATCAGCGTCGATCCAGCATCCCTCCATCGATGACAGACCCATTGCGACAATGCGTGGTTCTGCGCAGTGCGGTAAGAAACGAGGCGCAGGTTCTATCCGTGCAAAATCTGGACGGGGGTGTGTCGCCGTGTCGTCTTGGGGAATCATGCGCCCATGATGCCAGAGCTTGCCGATATCACCATCACTTCACGAGGAGAAACACTCGAAGAGCTTCCAAGTTACAGCGGCGTCTATCGGTTCTACTCGAACGAAGAGGCGCTGCTATATGTGGGCAAAAGCGTGGACATCAAAGCCCGCGTTTACTCCCACTTTCAGGAAGGCCGAAAGCCGGGTCGGCATCAACGTATCATGACGCAGGTAGCACGGATTGAGGCGCAGGCTACAGCTGGCGAGATTGGTGCCCTATTAGTTGAGAACGCCGCAATCAAAGCCGAGACGCCACTATACAACCGTCGTCAGCGACAAGTGCGGAAACTCTGGACCATTCACCTAACGCGCTCCAAAGATAACTTTTTGCAGCCCAATAGCGCTGATTTTTCACCGTGGGGTGAGCGCGCTCAGGACAGCTATGGACTCTTTCATAACCGACGCCACGTGGACAATACCATTCGAAGGCATGCGCGGGACCACGGGCTCTGCCTCCGAATGCTAGGGTTAGACGCGGGTAAAGGGCCTTGCTTTCAGTACCAACTGAAACGTTGCGATGGGGCTTGCGCGGGCGATGAAAGCGCTGAAGACCATAACGCGCGCTTGCTCTCCGTTCTGGATCGAGACCGCATTGCTGCATGGCCTTTTCCGGGGCCACTGCTCTTGGTTGAACGAAATATTCGTCCACTGCCCCAGCAACCCAAGGCGCAGTTTCATCTGGTGAATCATTGGTCATGGCTGGGCTGCTTCGATGACCCCCAGGCAGCACAAACCGGGTCGAAAGAGACGCGTGACACGGTGTTTGATCGCGATGCCTATCGCATGCTCATGAGTGCGCTGAGAAAGGGAAAAGTTGAATTGTTAGATGCCGAATCTCTGGCCGAGATGGATAACCCGATTCTCGCAGCGGCATTCGACTAATGGCGGTCAACGTTGTTTGGTTCAAGCGTGACCTTCGCCTGAGCGATCATGCCGCATTAGAGCGCGCTATCTCACTAAATGCTGACACGGTTTTGCTCTATATTTTGGAGCCCGAGTTAGTTCAAGACCCACATTACCGAGGGCGTCACTGGCAGTTCATAGGCCAGTCGCTCACCGACATGCAAAAAACGCTGTCGTCATTTGGCCACCAACTCGAAGTCGTAGAGGGCAATGCACTTGAGGTACTGAAACGAGTACATGAAGCGCGGGGCATAATGACGTTGCTCAGCTATGAGGAGACCGGCCTCGACGTAACCTTTCAACGTGACAGGAACGTAAGCGCTTTTTGCCAAAGCGCGGGTATTGATTGGCAAGAATTTCAAACGAACGGCATTCAGCGAAAACGAAAAGATCGTAAAGGTTGGAATCGGAGCTGGCATAAAGTGATGTCATCTGCATGCCACGATGTAAACCTTAAGGCGCTCAAAACCATGGCGCTCTCGGAACACGAAACGCTGCAGTCACTGCGCACAAAGCGATTTGAGAAGTGGCATCAAAAAAGGAGCGAGATGCAAGTAGGCGGCCCCACCGAGGCGTCTCGTGTGCTCAATAGCTTTCTCGATGACCGAGGCTGGGGCTATCGAAAATTCATCTCCAAGCCCGAAAAAAGTCGGGAGCATTGCTCTCGGTTATCGCCCTACCTCGCCTGGGGAAATTTAAGCATGCGCGAGGCTTATCAGGCGCTTCAACAGCAGGAAAAACGTCGAGGCTGGACGCGAGCTATGAGCGCCTTCGAGTCCCGACTCCACTGGCACTGTCACTTCATACAAAAGTTTGAAATGGAGTGCCGGATGGAGTTTGAAGATATAAATCGTGGCTATGCGGCGCAACCGCGAGGTCAAGATGACGCTTTGATAACCGCATGGAAGGACGGACTAACAGGCTACCCACTTATTGACGCGACCATGCGAGCGCTCAAGGTAACGGGGTACGCGAATTTCCGCTCCAGAGCCATGCTGGTAAGCTTCCTGACGCATCATCTCTGGCAGGACTGGCGGGCAGGTGTGACGCATCTGGGGTCTTTATTTCTCGACTTCGAGCCGGGCATTCATTACCCACAAATGCAAATGCAGGCCGGTGTTACCGGTATCAATACCATTCGTATCTACAATCCGATCAAGCAGTCACTTGACCATGACCCCGATGGCAATTTCATCCGAAAATGGGTCCCAGAACTGCGTGACTTGCCCACACCGCTGGTCCATCAACCGTGGCTCATGTCACCTATGGAACGGATGCTAGACCCTCTCAACTACCCCGACCCCGTCGTCGACCTTAAAGCTTCGTATAAGCGCGCTCGGGATACCTTATGGCAACTCAAAAGCGATCCAATGGTAGCCATCGAGAGAGAGCGTATACTCAGTCAGCACGTGGAGCGTCGTTATCAGAAGCGCTTTGAGGAAACCCAACGAGATTGACTCCTTGCGACTCATTACCCTAGGGCCGTCATGACGCGTGAGGGGCTAGGCTAAAGCAGTCGTGTAAACTGGACTTATCGAAGGCCATTTAGTACCGGCCTGCGGGGGGGCATCAAAGCGATGCGTTGGTCTGGAGCGCCCCAAAAGTCACATCCAGTCCCGCAAGAAAACGACACAAGGCTTAGCCGAGGCGTAGACCACTATGACCACCCTTCCAAATTGGGAACACAGCTATCAAAACCTGGGTTCGCTTTACACAAGCACTGCCGCCGCCGAGAAGGCCTCAAAACCTGAGTGGATGGCCTGGAATGAAGGGCTGGCAACATCACTTAAGTGGCCTGCGGCTTGGTCGAAAACAGACGAAGCGCTACAGGCCTTTAGCGGTCACAGCGAGTTAGCGGGAACGAAGCCCAGTGCCTCCGTCTACGCCGGCCACCAATTTGGTCAGTATAATCCTCAGCTGGGAGATGGCCGCGCCGTGCTCTTGGGTGAATGGGTTGTTGAAAATGGCAGCCGCTACGACATTCAGTTAAAAGGCGCTGGCCCCACACCCTACTCCCGTGGTGGTGACGGTCTATCACCCGTTGGTCCGGTAGTAAGGGAGTACTTACTTTCCGAGGCTATGCATTGCCTGGGTGTGCCATCGACTCGAGCACTTGCAGCCATTGCCACGGGCGATTCAGTCTACCGAAATGAACGAGAACCGGGCGCTGTCATGGTTCGTGTCGCTGACAGTCATCTCCGCTTCGGCAGTATCCAGTACTTCGCTATGACCCGAGACGGTGAAGGTTTATCTGAATTGGTTGGCTATGCAGCAAATCGTCACTACAAAGCGATGGTGGAAGCAAAAGGGGCAACAACAATCGCCCAACAGGCCGAGGTGCTACTCGAGGAGACAGTTAAACGTATCGCATCACTCGTCGCGCACTGGCAGAGCCTGGGTTTCATTCACGGAGTCATGAACACCGACAATATGCTGCTTTCAGGCCAGACCATCGACTACGGTCCTTGCGCATTCGTCGATACTTACAAGGCCGATGCAAAATTCAGCGCTATCGACTCACAAGGCCGTTATCGGCTGTCAAACCAACCGGGTATCGCGCACTGGAATACGAGCGTTCTCGCGTCCTGTCTTCTTAAGGTGCTCAATAGCGAGGAGGACAAAGCCATCGCCTTTGCGCAAGCAGTCATCGACGAGTTCCCACGGTGGTATGCCGAGGCTTACAAAGCGCGTATGGCGGCAAAATTAGGCTTAGATGCCTTCCGAGAAGAAGACACCGCCTTGGTCGATAATTTCCTTCAAACGTTAGAGACGGATGCACTAGACCTCACACTCGCTTATCGCTGGTTAACTCATGAGGCGCTCGAGGACAGTCATCACACCCCGATGCATCAACTCTTCAAACCCTCGGATGCCTTGCTGAGCTGGCGCACACAGTGGGCGCGCCGCAGAGCCTCTAACAAGGCGTCGAGCGAGGAACTGAATGCCCGAATGGTCAGCGCAAACCCGGTCGTGATTCCACGAAATCATCAGGTAGCGGCAGCCATAGCCGATGCCGAGGTGGGTGACTACCAGACCCTACATCAGGCATTTGAGCGGTGGCAGTCTCCGTTTTCCTGGGAGACTCGCGATACAGAGTGGGCAGCAACACCGAGTTTGTCCGAGCAGGTGACTCGCACTTTTTGTGGTACTTAGACGCCATTAAAACCGTCGATATGCGGCGTAATCCCATGGCTGGAATGACGCGAGGGCTTTATAATCGCCGCGGCGAATGGGAGTGTATTGGGTGAAAACAGAATTTCTTGGAAAAACAGTCAGCGGGCCTTTCACAATTCCTTCAGGAATTGTCTCGACAGCGCCCAGCATTATCCAACGAATTTTTGATGACCTCCCCGAGATCGGCGTGGTTACCACCAAAAGCGTGGGCCCGTCTCCCCGCGCGGGAAACCGCGAACCTGTCTATTCACAATATGCACCGGGCTGTTTTGTCAACGCAGTGGGTCTCACCAACCCCGGTGCTGAAGAAGCGCGTAAGGGATTTGAGTCACTCATCGTACCCGACGACCGCTTCTTGTTGGTGTCAATCTTTGGCGGCAGTATCGAAGAGTTTGTCGAGGTCGCAAAGATTCTTGCCCCGGTAGCCGACGGCCTCGAGCTCAATCTCTCATGCCCGCATGCGCAGGGCTACGGTATGGCTATGGGCCAGGATCCTGAGATGGTTCGCGCCATTGTCAGTGCTGTAAAGGCCGCCGTTGATGTTCCCGTTATTCCTAAGCTGACACCGAATGTAGATCGTATTGAAGATATAGGCCAAGCGGCACTTGAAGCTGGCGCTGACGGTCTATGCGCCATTAATACCGTAGGACCTGGTTACACGGAGAGTCACGGTCACCCAGTGCTCAGTAATGGCATGGGCGGCATGTCAGGAAGTGGCGTTTTACCCACGGCACTAAAGTGCATTCGTGCGCTGAAGTCGATCACCGACAAGCCCATTATTGGCTGCGGTGGCTTGTCCACGGCTGAAGACTGCCGTTCCGCCTTAAACGCTGGGGCAAGTATTGTGGGCGTGGGCTCCGCGTTAAGCGGCATGGACACACAGGACATGAACGTCTACTTCAGGCAGCTCCAAGACGATATTGAATTCGGTAGCGACAAAGCGAGAGCCGGCCTCAATCTCGAGCTAGACATGGACTTTGCCCCCTTTAAAGTGGTCACCAACGAACCGGTATGCGACGACATCACCGTTGTGACCCTCGATGGCAACATCAATATTCAGCCGGGTGAGTACGTTTTCGTTTGGATACCCGGTGTCGGAGAAAAGCCTTTCTCATGCCTGACTGACGCACCACTTCGTCTTGCTGTTATCGACGTAGGTCAGTTCACGAGTGCCTGTTATCAACTCAAGCCTGGCGATGATGTCTACATTCGTGGGCCTCACGGTGCACCCGTCATGCCTCAAGAAAACGCCAATATCATCTGCGTTGCCGGAGGTACCGGCCTTGCCGCGGTTTATCAAATTGCACGCGACTTCGGCTCGGACGAAAACCCTGCTCAGATCTTTGCTGGCGCGCGCAGCGCCGACCGCCTTTACTTTACGGATGAATGCCGCGACATCGCCGATGTGCATATCGCAACAGACGACGGTAGTGCAGGCTTCAATGGACGAGTACCTGAAGCGCTTCGTTCTTACCTAGAAACCCTCGACAGTGAGACGTTGGCACGCACTGAGTTCTATAACTGTGGACCAGAGCCCATGATTCATGCGGCAGAAGCTGTCCAACGTGACTTCGTCAGTGACTCACAAATGTTTAGCGCAATTGATTACACGACAAAGTGCGGTGTTGGCATATGCGGTGCCTGCGCATCACCTGATGGTCGACGTATTTGTGTAGACGGTCCGTTTATCAACACAGCGAGCTAAGCCGCCGCAGTCAGGTAGGCCCGCCTAAAACGTCACATTTGGCTGAGATGCCTCAGATTCAGTCCGAAAGAGTTGTTTGAATCACTGTCGATGTTACCTTCGAAGAACAGAACCATCGAGGGAAGCAGTGATGTCACGTTCATTATGCGGTCTACTCTCAGGGGCAGCGCTTGCCCTCCTCACGACGACACCCGTCGCTTTCGCAGAACCCGTTAAAGAAAACATTGGCCTATTTGGTGGCTACGTAGCGGACATCCTCGCGCTTGACGACAGCGGTACAACCGAGCTGCTCATCGCAGTAGAAAACAGTCAGCGCGGGGTCTACCGCTATGACACCTCGAGCATGACTTGGGGTTCAGAGACTAACCCCCCGGGAACAGCACTGGCGGCTAGCGATAAAACACCCGGCTACGCAAGCCAACTAGAAGGCTACCCCGGTAACCCAGAATTTGCGTTTGCAACCCTTAGTAATGATAGAACCGGTATGAATCGGCGTCTCTATGGGCACGCGGATTACGGCCGTGCCGTAACGGGCACTCTAGTTTGGGAGGAGATTAACGATCCAACGTCCGGAGCAACCTACGATGATGTTGTCATCATGCATGGACACCCCTCGGGTATGTACTTTGCGCAGAGGGATAAGATCAATGTGATCACTCGCTCGAGCGGTAGTTTGAGTATCTCGAGTATTTTTGAGATGAGCGATATCACCAGCCTGAGCTCTGCGATGGACTGGGAGGTGGTGGACTTTGCGCTAACCGACGTCAG
>NZIJ01000102.1 GCA_002689915.1 Halieaceae bacterium
CTATCGCTTTACCTTTATGGGCAAAGCCGGGGCCTCCACCCCCGCCTCACAATTCTCGAAAGCGGGGCTGCGAGCCGGTCAGTCGTTACTCGTGGTCTACGGCCCCGGTGCCGAGGACGGTATTGTTGACCCCGTCGCGATCGAAGCGATCGAGGTTGGGTGTCAGCGCGGTGCACAAGTGGCGGTACTGGTCGACACGGTCTCACAGCGCGAGTTCGTTACGTCCCTTGGCTTCGGCGCTCAAATGAAAGGCGTGGTCAGTCTCGAAGAGATCGAGCGTCGACTCGGTGATGAATTTGACCCACCCGGTCCCTTCCAAAAAATGCCCAACCCGTTCACGGAGTCGGCCGCATTTAAGGAATCGGTCCGCGCCTTTTCAGATCGCACGCTCAAGCCAATTGGCTCAGCCATCGCCCCACTACTTCGCAATACATTGGACAAGCGCGGACTACCAGACGTTGTATTCGAGCGAGCAGGTCGCGATGGCCTCGCGTTAGCGACCTCTTTAGTCAAACCCAATGTCGGCAAAATTGTCTACTCAGAGGACCTTAAAGGCGCACGCTTTAGTTTTTATGCTCCGCAAGTCTGGATGCGCCAACGCCGCATTCTGATGCCCACTGCGGAGATACGCGGAACGCACCTTAATACGGCCCGTGAATTTGCAGAGATGCAAGAGCGAATCGCCGCAGGTCACATCAGCGTCTTGCCGCCAACCATTATCCCGATGGAAGGCGTGCCTGAAGCGCACCAGGCCATGTGGGAAAACCGTCATGCGGGTGCGAACTATGTCGCCATGCATGCATTACCTCGTACCAACCTAAAGTCCCGAGACGAGCTGTATCGCGCTTGGGCAATCCGCGACGCTATGGAGCGGGGCGAAACACTCACAAAAGTAGAAACAGGATCAGCAGGAGCACTTCGATGAATGATATGAGCGATATTCCCCAGGATTTGCTGACGCAGTCCATTGCTGGGCGTCGACTCGACAACAAATGCATCATCCTGACGGGTGCCGCCGGCTCAATCGGCAGCTACATCACCCGTCAGCTCCTGCGCGAAGGCGCACGTGTGATGCTAACCGGTCGAGATCAGAGCAAACTCGATGACTTCATAGGCGATCTGGTCGGCGAAGGCTTCGAAGAAACCTTCATGGTCAGCGCGACAGGTGATTGTGCGGATCCCGAGGTCTGCCGTCAGATCGTTGCAAAAACCGTTGCCGCCTTCGGACCGATCGACGTATTGGTCAACAACGCGGGCGCTGCGGGACCTAAGTTTACGCTCCGGGATATCCCTTTCACCGAGGCAGAAAAGCGCGCGGCTGATTCAGATCAAACGATGTTTGACTCCGCAATGAATCTCTTGGGCGCACCCTGGAACATGGCACGAGCGGCCGCGCCACATATGTCGGCCGGTGGCAGCATCATCAACGTTTCTACGATCTTCTCAAGAACACATTACTACGGGCGTATTCCATACGTTGTACCCAAGTCCGGCCTCAATGCACTGGGCAAGGGCCTCGCGCTTGAACTGGGCGAGAAACAGGGTATTCGCGTGAATACGCTATTCCCCGGTCCCATCGAGTCAGAGCGCATTGAAAGTGTTTTTGCGCGGATGGATGAACTGCAGGGTGTCGAGCCCGGCAGTACCGGCAAAGAGTTCCGGGACCTTATGATTACAACGCGCACATCGGACGGTGGACTTGAATACAAGTACCCCACGCCGACCGACGTTGCATCGGGCATTATATGGCTTGCATCAGATGAGTCCTCAGCGCTCTCAGGGCACCACATCGAAGTCACCAACGGCATGCAGGTACCGGCACAGAGCCGTTCACAACTCGTTTCTTGGCCGGATAAGCGTCTCGAGGATCTTTCGGGTCAAGTAGTCCTTATTTTGGGGGGCGATGACTACCAGGAAGCCGTGACATTTGCAGAGCGCCAGATTCAGAGCGGCGCCCGCGTCATGCTCGCCTTTAGAAATCTGACCACAGTTGGTCACGCACGTTCTCTGTTGCAGTCGCGCAATCTCGATGATGTGCAGCTGTCACACCTAGATCCCCTGCGCAGAGAGTCGGTTGATCGCTCTATGCAGCTGATGTCGGATCATTTCGGACGTCTGGATGGCGTCATATTGCTGCCGCAGAAGCCAAATGGCGAGTACGGGTATTCGCTGTGCACGGCCAACGATGAAGACGTCGCTAACTTTGTTCGCGATGAAGTGGTCGCACCCGTTGCGTTCGCGTCAAGCTTCGCGCGCAACATGGATCGCTTGTTTACGGACGGCGAGCCACCGGCCATTGTCTACGTAACCAACCCGTCTGATCGTCACGGTAACTTGATGAACGAGATCATCCGGGCCTCGGTCGAGGCGTTGATTCGTGGCTGGCGTCATGAAGACGAGACTCTGGCAAACGCCGGTGATCTCACTTGGGCAGTCCAGCCCAATCAGATGGTCCGCTACGATACCGAAGATGAAGAGGCGCTGACGTTTGCTGCCGATTGGGCGGCAACACTCACAAACCGGGTCCGAAAAATGGATTCGATTAATTTGTGGTTGCCTCGGAGCATCAAACGCTCAACCGGTAAAAGCTCAATGCCGTCCTCCATTTCGAGAGTGCTGCCCGGGCTTCACAAGGGCCGAACCGCCGTCATCACTGGCGGTAGCTTAGGCATTGGCCTTCAGCTTGGTCGCTTCCTTGCGATAGCGGGAGCGCGCGTCCTTCTGAGCGCCCGAAGCGAGGGGAAATTAGCTGAGGCGCGCGACGACATCGTCGATGAATTGCGCAACATTGGCTACCCGCGGCCGGAGACACGCGTGACCATTCTCGGTGGCATTGATGTGGGTGACCCCGAAGCACTGGATCGTTTGCATGACCACGCGGTTGCCGAGTTAGGCCATGTGGACTTCCTCATTAATAACGCGGGTATCTCAGGTGCCGAGGAAATGGTAGTGGACATGACACGTGCGGATTGGGATCGCACGATGGAAGCGAACCTGATTTCCAACTACTCGCTTATCCGTAAATTCAGCCCCGCGATGAAAGCCGGCGGAAAGGGTTCAATACTCAACGTATCGAGCTACTTCGGTGGTGAAAAATACGTTGCTGTGGCCTACCCAAATCGTGCCGACTACGCCGTGTCTAAAGCAGGTCAGCGCGTACTTGCCGAGATTCTCTCCCGCCACCTTGGTCCGGAGATTCAAATCAACGCCCTCGCACCCGGCCCCGTTGACGGTGCGCGTCTGCGAGGTTCTGCCGAAGCGCCCGGGCTCTTTGATCGGCGCGGTAGATTGGTACTTGAGAACAAGCGCCTCAACGAAGTGCACAAGGCCATTTTAGCTGGGATGTCCGCTGGATTCAGTGCTGATGACGTTATGTCACTTGCAAGTAATGCAGTGGATGGTATTGATATCGACGCGCTGCCTAAGCCTATTGCACGCCTTGTCCTTAAGATTAGGGACTCCAGTGGTTTGGGTAACTCATCGAAGTACCTTATGCACACGGGGATTGCGTCTAAGCTCATGACACGCCTTGTTCGTGCGGGCATATTGAGCGACGAACAACGAGAGCAGTTCCTCGGTACGTTTATCGATGCACCTGCGCCGTTCTTCGACTTTTCAGAAACCTCGAAACAGGCGGAGCAAATCGAAACCGGCATTCTCAATCGTCTGCACCTTCATAAGATGCCAACGGATGAGCAAGTGGGGCTATCGACCGTTTTCCACCTCGCCGATGACATTGTGAGTGGGGAAACCTTCCACCCATCGGGCGGTCTCAAGTTCGACCGGTCAGTGACCGAGGGAGAATTGCTGTTACCACCCAATGAGACAGAAGTTGCGAAACTAAAGGGCAAGCGCATCGTCTTGATTGGCGACTCTATGCGGAATGAATTGACGCACATAGCCAACGGCTTCCTTGCCCAAAACGTTGAAAAACTCTGGGTTCTCACAAAGTCGGAAGATTCAGCGAATGCCATGACACACAGTGTTGATAATCCTAACGGTATCGACATCGAGTGTCGTGCCATAGGCGATGACTTGGAGCGTAGCCTTGACGACATTCTCCGCAATGAGGGTGGTTATGATGTAGTCGTAAGCAGCCCGTTTGAGCGGTTACCGCTGAACGCACTCGCTGCTAATGCCAATGAGCCATGGGATCGGGTCCTCAGCGACCACGAATTCAGAAAGCTTGTTCACGATCAGCTTACGCATCACTTCCGTGTGGCGCGAACCTCGGCATTGGTGCCCAACTCTCAGATCGTTTTAATTACGCCTGAAACTTCGTTGGCATCGACTCGTGAGGAGTTCGCGCTTGCACTGTTCGTTAAAAACTCTCTCCATGCCTTTACGGTCACATTGGGTGTTGAGGGCGAGCGACTTCCTACCGTACCGGCTATTAACCAAGTACAGCTTACGCGCCGGGCTCATACGGAGGAGCCCTCTAACGATAAGGAACTCGAAGAAGAAATGATTCGGTTGGTGCACGCGGTTCTGCAGTGCTCGGTACCGGCACCGGCACCGTCGGAAAGTCGCTACCTATCGAAAATCTTCCGAGGAAATGCTGTTACGGTGTAACTCAGGGCAGGGTGATCACCAAAACCGGGGCTCTGCCCCGGTTTTTTTTTGCCGATTTCTGCCTGTCACATTTCTTTGCCCCCGCCGCGCTTTGTCAGTAGTCTCAGGGGACTCTAAGAATAAAGACAGTGCAGATGAAATCGAGCGGTTCGGCACTCCCCTTTAGCACCAAATTCCTTTACGGGTTTGGTTCGATTGCCTACGGAATTAAAGACAACGCCTTCGCCTATTTCCTATTATTTGTTTACGTACAAGTCTTTGGGCTCGCGCCTGATCTAGCCGGTCTCGCCATCCTGATCATGTTGATCTTCGATGCCATCTCAGACCCACTCATCGGCTACTTGTCGGACAATACTCGCTCTCGTTGGGGACGGCGTCATCCCTTCATATACGGCTCAGCCATCCCAGTAGCACTCACCTTCTTCCTTATTTGGGATCCACCGGCGGGCATTTCAGACCAAGGGCTATTTTGGTATTTACTGCTAATGGGTATTGGGATCCGCACCACGATCACGCTCTACGAAATACCCAGTACTGCATTAGGACCGGAACTGACCCAAGATTATGTTGAGCGCAGCTCGCTCATTGCCTTCCGTATGTGGTTTGGCTGGTGGGGCGGCTTAGTCATGTGGAACTTGTTGTGGCTGTTTGTTGTTTACAGCAGTTACAAGGGGACAGAAGACGCACGATATAACCCCGACACCTGGGTCGTTTATGGCATCGCCTGTGGCATCGTCATGGTTATAGCCATTCTCGTTACGGGTATCGGAACGCATCGACATGTTCCTGACCTGCACATACCGAAGCAAGTGGAAAAGACGACTCAACAGTCAGTGGTGCTCGATATCCTCAAAGATATCTGGATGACGCTAAATGTCAGTCGGAATTATCGCATCTTGTTTGTCGCGTACATCGTCTGTAAGGCCGCATCGGGGCTCTTCACCAACCTCACGCTTTTTTATTACAGCTATTTTTGGGAATTCGAACCGATCGATATTCTAACCATCGGTATGACGTTGTTTATCGCGCCCATTTTGGGTCTAAAACTGGCGCCAATGTGCACGCGCCTTTTTGGAAAACGAAATACGGCTATTGGTTTTTTTGCAGGCGCTATGGTGCTTGAGAATGCGCTGATTTCGCTTCGCATTTTTGATTTACTGCCGTCCAACGAGTCCAAGGTAATACTCGGCTCGGTACTCTTTTGTCATCTCGCTGCCATTTGCAGCATTATTGTTGCGAGCACAGCCATCGGCTCCATGGTGTTTGATACCGTTGAGGAAGTAGAAGCGGTAACCAAGAAGCGCATGGAAGGCACCCTCCTCGCGGCTCGTTCCTTCGCTGAGAAGTGCATGGCCGGCGTGGGCGCCTTCTCCGCAGGCCTTATTTTGAGTTTCGCTGCATGGCCCGAGGACGCAAAGCCTGGTTTGGTATCTCAGGCGACACTCGATACCGTTGGCACCTACACCGTATTAGCGTCTGCATCGCTGTGGCTGCTTGGTTTAGTTTTGATTGCGAGGGTCCGCGAGGACCGACAAGCACATGCGGATCGTCTGGCGGGCCTGGCCGGGAACGCCCAAGAAGCCTAATTTGTGGTGCTGAGCACGCCTCTTTTCACGCACGAAACTCGAAGGCACTGACGATAATGATGACCCCAAAGATGGATTTTTTGCGCCTACCGAGCGACGATATCGGCTTGTTATCCCAATTAACTCAACAGCAAGGACCGAAACTCATGAACACTCTCAAATCCCTGCTCTGTCTTGCGGTGTGCCTGCACAGTTCATTCACCTATGCCCTCCCCGCTGATATTCAACCAAAAATAGACGCGGTGATGCCCAAGGTCGTGACCTGGCGTCGTGATTTCCACCAGCACCCAGAGTTGAGTAATCAAGAGTTTCGAACAGCTGAGATCATTGCAGACCATTTGCGAGCTCTGGGTATGGAGGTGCAAACAGAGGTGGCACACACTGGCGTCGTTGGCACCTTACGCGGTGGTGACGGACCCGTTGTCGCCTTGCGTGCCGACATGGACGCCTTACCGGTAACAGAATTGGTTGACCTCCCCTTTGCATCGAAAGCCAAGGGTGTCTATCAAGGGCGAGAGGTGGGCGTCATGCACGCCTGTGGGCACGATAATCACGTGGCCATATTAATGGGCGTGGCTGAAGTGCTCGCTGGTATGGGCGATGAGTTACCTGGCACGGTTAAATTCATCTTCCAACCCGCGGAGGAAGGCACACCAGATGGCTCTATCGGCGGTGCAGAGCTGATGCTTATGGAGGGTGTCTTTGAGAATCCTCGCCCGGATGTCGTCTTTGGCCTTCACGTATTTCCGTACCCGGTCGGCACGATTGCGACGCGACCTGGCGGGCTAATGGCCTCTTCAGATCGTCATCAAATCACGATCAAAGGCAAGCAGACGCACGGCGCAGTGCCCTGGGCGGGCGTCGATCCAATTGTTGCAGCCAGTCAAGTTGTTATGGGGCTGCAGACCATTGTTTCGCGCCAACTCGATGCCACACTCACACCTTCCATTGTGACAGTTGGACGCATTGAGGGGGGTGTTCGAAACAACATCATCCCTGAATCTGTTGAGCTAGAGGGCACCATTCGAACCTTTGATGCAGCGACGCGCAATGACATCCATACGCGCATTCGCCGAACCGCTTCCAATATTGCAGAAGCTGCAGGTGCAACAGCGGACATCGTTATTGATCAAGGCTATGGCGTGACACGCAACGACCCAACGCTCTATCGACAAATGGCACCGACATTGGAGATCGTTGCCGGTGACCGCTTCATTGAAGCCACACAAACAACCACGGCCGAGGACTTTTCTTACTTCGCGAATGAGGTGCCGGGATTATTCTTATTTTTGGGTGTCGCACCAGACGACCCTACCCTTATCCACCCCAATCACTCACCCCGATTTTACGCTGACGAGCGAGCGCTTCCAGTGGGTGTCGAGGCCTTAACTTCAATGACTCTGGACTACATGGTGTCAGAGCGTTAAGCCGTAACCTTAAAGTTATCTCGAAGTTGACGTTTCAGTATTTTCCCAATGTCGCTTCGAGGTAACTCGTCCATGAACGTTACGCCCGAAATGGCTTGAATAGGGCTCAGGGCTTCGTTGGCTGCAAGACGGATCTCATCCTCGGTTTTGTCACACCCGGCGCGTCTCACCACGAAGGCCCAAGGGGTCTCGCCCCATTGTTCTGAAGGTTTGGCAACGACTGCTGACTCGATAACGTCCGACATTGCGTTCAAGGCGTGCTCGAGATCGGTTGCATAGATATTCTGACCACCTGAGAGGATCATGTCCTTAATGCGGTCACTGAGGAAAAGCCATCCGTCCTCGTCGAGATACCCCACGTCCCCCGAGCGGTAGAACAAACGCCCATCTTCATCAAACCAATGCATCGCCTTAGTGGCTTCCTCTCTATTGAGATAGCCATCGCTCATAATCCCCGTCCGGCCCACATTTTCGCCCGCCTCATTGGGTCCAAGAAGCTCACCCCCCTCCCCGAGAATGCGCAACTCCCCGCCTGCCTGCACTTGGCCAACCGACGCCAACTTTCCAAGTTCAGCCGCCTTTCTCGCCACAAGCGTGGTGGCAACGCCCCCCTCAGTGAGTCCATAAAACTCGAGAAGCTGCGCTTGGGTGTCGCGCAGAATCTTCTTTTTCATCTCAGCAGACAGCGGTGCACTGGTTGAGAGCAGCCATTGCACGCTGCGCCAGTTTTCGGGCCTGTGATTCTCGGCAGCCCACATACGCTGATACTGCACGGGCACCAACATGGCATGCGTAACGTCGTACTCTGCGATGAGCGCGTTAGCACGTTCAGCATTGAACTTACGCATGATCACTTGTGTCGCTCCCATCCATACCGAGGGCCACCAGGTGGTGATCGTAGTGTTTGAGTAAAGTGGTGTGCTGGTCAGCACAACAGCCTCATCGAACGCCATGCTTTGTGTGCCAGAAATCAATAAGTTACGCGCTAAATGGCTGTGAATAATCCCTTTGGGAATACCGGTGGTGCCAGAGCTGTAGAGGATGTCATATTCCTCATCGAGTTCCATGTGAACATCCGGTGACTCGCTGGAGAATGCCTCTGCCCACAAATGATGATCCGCAAACTGTTCACAGGGCGTCTCAAGGGCGAAACGAAGCGCTTTGCTAATTGACGGCAAGGTTAAAAAGTTGGTTAGAGCGGCGTCGCGGTATTGGTCTGACACGAACAAACCCTTCACCTCACTGTCGAGCAGCATATTGCGCTGAGCTTCTGGCGTCGCCGTATTAGGAACGGGAACCATACTGGCGCCCGCGCACAGGATACCTGTCATCACCTCCGCGCATTCGACGCTATTGCGAGACAGCACCGCGACGCGATCGCCCTTTCCTATGCCAGCGGCGATTAACCCATTGGCAATGCGAAACACGTGATCGATGCTGTTCAGATTGCTTCGTTCAACGCCATCAATAATGTAGGCAAGTGCGTCGGGCTTCGACTGGCGCCGCTGCTCAAGTCTTTCACATAACGAAATTGTCACTCGCTCGCACCTCATATTTTTATTGGTTTACGTATTTTGTGTGCGGACGATATCAAAGCTTTTCCAAGATAGGTTCCTTATCAGAAATTTTCTTGGAATTTAAACGAGAGCTAGAGTTACGTCGTAATTACCCTATCGAAGCATTTGTAGGAAACGTATTGTGAGCACAGAACACGAATCTTCAGAGAGTCCCGAAGCGCCAAAATTTGTCGATCGCTTTGACGAGGTAGTGCTGGGGCTCTTTGCCTTTGCCGAGCGAGGTTTGCTACTTCTCATTGGGGGGCTTGCCATTGTTGCGGTTGGCTTTGAGCTGTCGGACTTTACGACAACCGGTGACATAAACCTCGCGGACTTACTACTGCTATTTATCTACCTAGAAGTCCTTGGCATGGCCTATGCCTACTACTCCACCCATAGCGTACCGGTGACCCTGCCTGTCTTAATCGCCATCACAGGGATTACCCGACTCATTCTTCTGAGCAAGGACTCAGAACCCACGAAGCTTATGTATGAAGCTGGCGCGGTACTGCTGCTCGCTATTGCCTATGGCGTACTGAGCTGGGCCGCGAGCAACTTTAAAGCCGGCCGCAAACACTAAAATTGCCAATACCCAATGAAGATGTCGTCGCAGTTACTCCGGTGGTTTAAAAAAATCAGCTAGACTGAGGTATGACTCTTATTCACCGTTCCATTGCCTTGTTCTGGCTCACGAGCTTTTCCACCTGCTTAATGGCCACACCCGCCTTACCGGAACCCGTGTCTTTTACCGACGTTACCGACCTAAAAGTCACAGCGCCTTTCACACAAGTTTCCTACGGGGACGCAGCGGAACAAACACTGACGCGCTTTAGCCAAAGTAATGGGGGACAGGGAACCATCCTCGTCCTTCATGGTGGCTGCTGGTCAAATGCATACGGTGTCGATCACGCTCTTCCCATGGCACAGGCACTAGCGCAATTAGGCTATGACGTCTGGGCTGCGGAATATCGGCGAGTGGGCGATGCCGGTGGCGGCTGGCCCGGTACGCTAACGGACGTTAAGCGGGCAATCGATTATGTAAGTCACAATACAGGGATCGCCCCACTGGTCATTGGCCATTCCGCCGGTGGGCACCTTGCGCTCAAAGCAAGCGAGGACCCTAAGTTAAACATCCGTGCCGTCGTTGCGCTGGCGCCAATTATTGATCTTGTGACTTACGGGAAAGAGAAAGGAAGCTGCCAATCAATGGTGGCAAAATTAATGGGCGACGACGCGTACACACCGGACACACGCTATCAAGAAGCATCTGTGACACGCTCAAAACTTCGTGTACCCGTTAAAATCATTATCGGCTCCGAGGGTCCCCTCGTACGTTTCGAGCAAGTTGCGCCCTTTGCGCCATCGCACGTTGCGGTCGCATCGGGAGCCGGTCATTTTGACTTGATTCATCCGCAAACCAGTGCCTTTAGCCGCATTACATCCGCGATTGAGGTACTGAGCTCGAACGACGGCGGTAAAGACCGGTGAGCGAGTCTATTTTTGATCACCTTCGCTCTCGATTTCACCTACCCGAGGACAGGGTCTATCTCGATGGCAATTCTCTTGGGGCTCTTCCAACAACGACCCCCGCAGCCTTAGCCAATACGGTTGAGCAGCAATGGGGCTCAGACCTCATAGCAAGCTGGAACAGTCACAATTGGATTGAGCTCCCTCTCACTGTAGGCGATGAGATAGCGCACATCATTGGCGCCGAAAAAGACACCGTCGTCTGTTGCGATAACTTGTCCATAAATCTCTACAAGGCGTTGCTCGCCGCCCTGGAATTAAATCCGTCGCGCCGCGTGGTCTGTGTGGAAGACCAGCAATTTCCCAGCGATAACTACATCGCCGCCGGTATCGCTCGACTCCTTGGCGAGGACAGGTGTGCCATCAGAGCGCTATCGATCTCTGACATGACCTCAGACAATTTGAATGACGCTGCCGTGCTGATCCTCTCGCACGTCGATTACAAGACAGGAAGCTTACGTGACATGCAAAAGATCACAGAAGCGGCCCATCAAGCGGGCTCACTTGTAATTTGGGACCTGGCACACAGCGCGGGTGTTATCGACATAGACCTTGTCACAACCGATGTTGATTTTGCTGTTGGGTGCACCTACAAATTTTTGAACGGCGGTCCTGGCGCACCCGGGTACCTCTACGTGCAAAAGCGACATCAATCGGCCGCCAATCCGATCTCAGGCTGGATGGGGCACGCGGCCATGTTCGATTTTGAATCGGGCTATCGCCCTGCCGATGGCATTCGGCGATTCCTGACAGGAACACAAAGCGTGCTGGCTTTGAGCGCAGTCAGATCAGGGCTGTCGGTCTTCGAAAATGTGCCAATCTCGCTTCTTCGACAGCGGAGCCTAAACTTGACCGGCGATTTCATTCGACAACTGGATGTGCGCTCTTTCAGTGTGTCCGTTGACTTGCTGACACCCCGATCTGACGCGAAGCGTGGCTCACAGGTAAGCATCGCACTGGACGATGCGTTTTCAATCAGTCAGGCGTTAATTGACGCGGGCGTCATCGTAGACTTTCGCGCGCCTAATATCATTCGTTTCGGATTTTCGCCGCTGTACAACACCGAAACGGATACAACCAAGGCGCTCGAGGCGCTGGAAACTATTATCGACACAAGACGCTTCGAGGCGCCGGAATATCAAGTCCGAGCTACCGTAACCTGAGCGGTGTGTTTGAGGGGTTTATAGCGCTCAATGGAACCCTTGATTCCCTTTAATTTGGCCTAGGCGAAATACCCCAAAGTTGTTAGTCCAAAAGCAGAAAATCGCTACTTTAGGACAACGCTTTCAGATAGGTTGACGGCCTAAAAGAAAGGGGCGAGAGATGCAGGGTTTCGCTTTAAACGACATATTCAAAATTGGTATCGGGCCCTCGTCGAGTCACACCATGGGCCCCATGCACGCNGCCCAGCATTTTCTCAGCAAAATCGACAGTCGCGCGCNCCATATCCCCCTAAAAGTCCAAGTCACGCTCCACGGATCTCTCGCAGCAACGGGGGATGGTCACGGCACACCCGGCGCAGTCACTGCTGGGCTAATGGGCTATCACTACGAGACGGTAACACTGCCCGATATTGAGGCTGCCTGGGCAAAATCGGTAAGCCGTGGTTANTTGACGACGCTGACGGGTAGNTCGATTCAATTTAATGGCTCAACCGACCTGTTAAGGGATATGACNCCGCTGTCAGGGCACCCNAANGGCATGACCTTTATAGCGTGGGAAAACACANCGGAGGTGGCCCGCGCGCAGTACTTTTCCGTTGGCGGTGGCATGGTGGAGGATGAACNAGGCGTAACGCTTGCTACCACNGCAAATACGCTGGATCCTGCTCCCTTTCCCTACAAGACCATGGCCGAGTTGATAGCCCTGTGTGACCGTGAGCAACTCACCATAGCTGAATTNCAAGCGCGTAATGAGCACTTGTGTTTAAGGAGCGCTGATCNCGACCCCATNGCAGCAAAACTGTGGGATGTCATGAGCGATTGCATTGAGCGCGGACTCGCGTGCGAGGGNGAGTTACCGGGTGGCTTAAAGGTAAAACGACGAGCAGCAACGCTTTGGCAGCGCCTACTCAACAACTCGCAAGGNGACAAGGCTCCCGCAAACGNCGCACAACGAGCTATGGTCTACGCTATGGCCGTCAATGAAGAAAATGCGGCGGGCGGACGCNTGGTCACNGCACCTACGAACGGCGCGGCCGGTATCGTACCTGCCGTCTTACGGGCACACCTAGACGAACACAAACTCAATAGCGCAGGCGTTGATCGACACGTCAGNACNTTTTTGCGAACNGCGACAGNCATTGGCGGTCTNTTCAAGATGAATGCCTCTATTTCAGGCGCTGANGTCGGTTGTCAGGGCGAGGTNGGCGCAGCTGCGTCAATGGCGGCTGCAGGATTGACTGCNGCTATGGGCGGCAGTCCAAAGCAAATCGAAAANGCAGCAGAAATNGCCGTCGAGCACTGCCTTGGCCTNACATGCGATCCCATCGGCGGCTTGGTCCAAGTNCCCTGCATTGAGCGAAATGGCATGGGTGCGGTAAAGGCTATCGCGGCATCAGACCTCGCACTGGCCGGAGATGGGCANTTTATGGTCTCTTTGGATCAAGTGATCNAAACGGTGAGAGAGACCGGAAGAGACATGGACAGTCGCTACAAAGAGACCGCTCGCGGCGGCCTCGCTATTCACGGGTTAAAAATANCTGTNACGACGGTTGAATGCTGANAGCTCCTGCGCATACCTCACCGCGCNTTAGTCACGGACCTTGTCTACCCCCGCGAAAGTGAATGCTTTTGTACTGCCATACGACAGCCGCACTNGGTGGCGTCTCGGTANACTCNTAACCCCTCAGCNATGATCATGCCCCTCAGNGACGTCAGTTAGCCAAGTGTGCATGGCCTTGAAGTCCTCTGGCGGGTCGGATTCAACTGTCAGTAACTCACCTGTATCCGGATGTTGAAATGCCANGCTGTTGGCNTGGAGCCACAANCGCTTCANNCCTAAACGCTCATGGATAAAGCGGTTGTGTGTNCCTTTTCCGTACCTGACATCACCCANAATCGGGTGAGAGATATGTTTCATNTGGCGNCTTAATTGCCGATACCGNCCCGTCAGTGGTCTCAGCTCAACCTGTGAGTAGCGGGCTTCAGGATATCGATCCACAGGTTCNGGCACNGTCCACGAANTGAGCGTTCGCAATTCAGTCGCNGCCNCCCGAACTGTCCCCTCCTTCGTCTTCCGTCCTTGGCTATCAACTTCATCACGCAGAGGGTGATCAATATTTNNGGTTTGNGGTGTGTGGCCTCGGACGAAGGCCGTGTAGATTTTCTGCACCTCTCCCTGCTCAAATAATTGTGACAANGCACGCGCTGTCGGTGAATTTAGGGCGAACATCACGAGGCCCGAGGTGGGTTTATCCAGACGATGTACGGGAAAAACATGTTGTCCTAGCTGGTCGCGCAATGTCTGCATCAGGAAGACCGTTTCCCCCGCATCGATGCCACTGCGATGNACCAACATTCCTGCAGGTTTGTCGACAATGACGATTACGCTNTCNCGGTAACAAAGCCGGAGCTTACATCCAAAATCACTCAAAATTTATCTGCTCAGGGACCCTTAAACTGCCANTTTTCCTCAGAGGAAGCCCGATACACTACCGCCCTTCTGAGCCCTCTTTATCAGCGACTTAAGTGTATCGCTTCACCCACCCCAAGGTGGTGTTTTTTTCAATGTANTACTGGCACTTATGGCTTTAGTATGTNGTCCATCGACACAGCCGAAACACNACGCAATTACGTTTTGAATATGCCCACGCAAGGACGAGCCAATGACCGACCAACATAAGCTTTATATCAATGGAGAGTGGATCGAGACCAANGCGTCAGTNACCAACGTAAGTCCCTCAGATACCAGTGATGTGATTGGACATTACGCTCAGGCATCCACCGAGCAAGTTGAGGCGGCCATTACGTCGGCTAACGCAGCCGTTATTGAGTGGGGACAATCTGCACTTGAGACGCGCTACGCCGCACTGATGGAAATCGGTAACGAGCTCATCGCCCGCAGTGGGGAACTTGGAGAGCTGCTTGCTCGCGAAGAGGGGAAAACCCGAGCGGAAGGCGTAGGGGAAGTATACCGATCGGGTCAATTCTTCCACTATTTTGCCGGCGAGGTGCATCGACAAATCGACGATCGTGCCGAGTCTGTCAGACCCGGTATCGAGATCGACACTCGCCGCGAGCCGGTCGGCGTTGTCGCCATCATCAGCCCTTGGAATTTCCCGATGGCGACAGCCGTGTGGAAAATTGCGCCCGCCCTCGCCTTTGGTAACGCTGTCATTTTTAAGCCGGCTAACCTCGTCCCCGCGAGCGCCTGGGCGCTCACTGAGATTATTTCGCGTCAAGGCGCTCTGCCCGCAGGCACCTTCAACCTCATTATGGGATCCGGTGGTGCGGTGGGTGACGCAATTATCAACAATCCCAACATACACGCAGTATCGTTCACAGGGTCGCTTCCCGTGGGGCGCGAGGTGGCCAAGGCAACGGCCGCAAACCTGGTTAAATGCCAGCTCGAGATGGGCTCTAAGAATGCATTGATTGTGGCGGCAGACGCCGACCTAGACGTGGCGGTCAACGCCGCATTCGTGGGCGCTTACAGCGGCACCGGTCAAAAGTGCACAGCCTCTTCACGACTCATTGTCGATGCAAGCGTGCATGACGAATTCGTCGCAAAACTGATCGCTAAACTCGAAACAACCACCGTTGGGCACGCGCTCGGTGAGGGCGTTGACCTGGGGCCTGTAGCCTCTGAAACCCAACTCAGTGAAAATTTAGCCTGGATTGAAAAGGGAAAGTCCGAGGGCGCGACGCTGGCCTTCGGTGGCAGCCGAATCGAAGCGCCAACGGAGGGGTTTTACATGGAGCCCACGCTTTTTATCAATAGCACGAATGATATGAGCATCAACCGCGAGGAGCTCTTCGCACCGATTGCCTGTGTCATTAAAGCCGATGGCTATGAGGATGCCCTATCCATTCTCAATGACACCGAATTCGGCCTCACCGCTGGCATCATTACCCAAAGTTTGAAGACCGCCTCCGATTTTAAACAGCGTGCCGTGGCGGGCTGCGTCATGGTCAATCTGCCCACGGCAGGAACCGACTATCATGTGCCCTTTGGGGGTCGTAAAAACTCGAGCTTTGGCCCCCGCGAGCAAGGGCAGTATGCAAGAGAATTCTATACAACGATCAAGACAAGCTATGTTCAGGCCTAACTCCGGAGCCATGTTGTGAATCAAGATTGGACAGTCATCGATGGATTGCAATACTCGGCGTGGTCGCGCGAGATCTTTGAGCAAATGCACGAAGGCGGTCTCACCTGTGTACACGTCACCATTGCCTACCACGAGAACACGCGGGAAACGCTGACACGCATCGGGGAGTGGAATCAGCGCTTTGAATCAATGCCTGAACTCATCCGACCTGTCTATGAGCCCAGTGACATAGCTCTGGCTAAGGCCGAGGGGCGAATCGGCATTATCTTCGGCGCACAGAATTGCTCCCCTATTGAAGACGAAATCAGGCTTGTTGAGGTCATGCGTCGTCTTGGTCTGATGATCATGCAACTGACCTATAACAACCAAAGCCTGTTAGCTTGCGGCTGCTACGAAGACGAAGACAGCGGCCTTACCCGCTTTGGCAAGCAAGTCATTAAAGAAATGAATCGCGTCGGCATGGTGATCGATATGTCTCACAGCGCCGAGCGTTCAACGCTTGAGGCCATTGACTACTCAGAGCGCCCCGTCATTGTCTCCCATGCAAACCCAAGTCACTTCCATCCAGCGCTTCGAAACAAATCCAACAAGGTCATCGACGCAATCGCAGCCAACGAGGGAATTTTGGGGTTCTCACTGTATCCGTTCCACTTAAAAAACGGTCCCAAATGTACGCTCGATGACTTTTGCGACATGGTTGTATGGACTGCAGAGCGTATGGGCATTGATCGTATCGGCCTTGGCTCTGATCTTTGCCAAAGCCAGCCTACGAGTGTACTTGAGTGGATGCGAAATGGTCGCTGGTCGAAGACCATGGATTACGGTGAGGGCTCATCGTCCAATTCAGGATGGCCCGATAGCCTCTCTTGGTTTGGTGATAATCGGGACTTCCCCGGTATCGCCGATGCGCTTTCTAAGCGCGGGTTTTCGGACGGGGAACTCAGTCAAATCATGGGTGGAAATTGGGTATCTTTGCTTAATCGCGCGGCGACTCCGGCATCACCTTTCTTACAGAACCCATAGCTCGAGCGGCCTTCAAACGTGAATCTTGATCCTTCATTACAACCTACCAATCTATGGCTCAGACCGCCGTCATCGGTTATGGAGCTGCCACGTTTAGGTGCGTTCTCTAGTAGTCGATTGAGTTTCGCGCGCTCGCTCATTCGTAAAATGGGAAGACAGCGCTGGCAAGTGACACAGACGCGTTTCGATTTGGACGCCAACGGGTACGGTGAAGTTATCTATCGGATACAGACGCCGCAGGCGCGATACCACGTGGTCATTTTTTCTCGATACCTAGACGATGCCAATCGCTCCGACCGTGTGATCGCTGAAGCTTGGGACCTGACATTTGGTCTCGTTGAGGGTGATGTTGAAGATGAGTTGATGGCATCGCTATCGGAAAATGTACCGTTGCAGGAAGCCGGTCGACAACACTCGAATTTGCTCGTCATCTCCCGCGCTAACCGCAGTATGCGAAATTTTTCTTCCTTCGTTGAGCAGCTGAGTCAAGGGCAACAACCATCTGAGTCATTACTCAAAACTGCAGGGTATCTCTACCGAACAACGGCCGTTTACGGGAATGGGAAATTTGGTATCGCTGACTTTGCGAGACTGCGACAAAACCCCGATTTTAGGCAGCCATTCTCTGCACAAATGACTGCGGTCTATGTACTGCGCCAGTTTTCCATCGATCAAGTCGAGCACATCGCGCGGCAAAAGAGCCCGAGCGCTGTGCCCTTGTCAGACGAGCTAAAACGGTACGTTGGCATCGGTAACTCTACGGGTTTGGGCATGGCGCCCTTTCTCATCAACCATCCCTTGCTCATTAACCAGTGGGTTCATATGCGAGAGACGGCACTGAGCCTGACTAAGCAAGAAGTGGCCGATGAGCAGTCTCAAGCTCAATTACTTGCACTCATGCGACGCGCAATTCAAAGCCTGCAGGAATGCGACATCGAGGACGCCGATCAACGCGCCAAAAATGTGGATGTGGTTAACGAATTATCCATGGCCACGGCGTGGCTTGATCAAGTATCCCCAGAGAGCGATCTGTGGTTGCAGCTTACAGACTGGGCTGAGGCCGCCTTCACGGTGGAAACCCAAGAGCTCATCAACACACTTCTCATTGAACTATACCCAGACCACGCGGATGCGCTTGAAGACTACATGGCGGCAGAGGAGTCCTTAGATCTGATTCCCGATATGCCCTTAATACAGCTAAAGCAACTGATCGAAACGCATATGGATTGGGCGCTTCAGGTGGATTTAACGGCGCCTGATGAGCGCTTTTGGTTTTGGTATCGCTCCATCGAGAAGGAAGAACCTAGATTGGGTGTCCGGGGTCTTGATGAAGGTGAAGAGAAAGAGCTCTCGATCGCTATCGGTCCCCGCATCCAGCGTGTGCATGCAAACTTAGATAGGCATCTTGAAGAGGACCCCACTGCACTTACTATCGACTTCCTGATGGCCAATCCCCGTGACAGCGACATTATTCGTCGCATACAAACCATGGCCGTATCCGCCTACGGCGAAATTCGAGCAAACCTCTGGCATCGTGACATGAAACCGATGCACCTATTACGCACGAAGCTCTCGTTTTTGGGTGCTCAACGTTTCGACCCGAAGGGTGAGCGTTGGGTTCGAGTCACATTCTTTCAAGGTGCTCCGCTGATCTCAGAGCTGAACGCTGAACCTGTCGACCTGGTCGACTTCGACGATTGGAGCTTTGCCCTTGCACCTGAGCACTCCCGCTCCCAAGCCGCACCATGAAAGTTTCCTTTAACGAACTCCAATCACTTTCCTGGAAAGCCTTTATTGGCTTGGGCTTCTCGGACGGACAAGCTACCGATGCCGCAGACATGCTGTGTTGGATGGAGAGCTTTGGACTCGACGGTGTTAAGACACTCAAAGAAGCGCTCGAGCAATACTCTCTTGAGCACCCTTACTCACCTCCCGACATCCTGTATAAGGATACGGNCATTACGGTGCTTGATGCGCACAATGTGAGCGTTCTAGCTTGCTCTCACTTNCCCCTTGAGCTGGCATTTACTCAAGCACGAGCACGCGGCTTTTCCGTATTAAAAATCAGACANTGTCGCCAACGCCAGCTGGTCATGGGATATCTCGCACGTCTCGCCAATCGCGGTATGAACGTCACGGCATTTTGGCGCAATTCGCAGANGCCGCTGACCGAACAGGTTATTGGGTTCCGAGCGAGCTCNACGGTACCGTCCATTCGAATCTATGCGGTATCGGAACTTCCNGATGAAAACAAAGCCAATACNGGTATTACAGTCGTGATGGCCAATCACGTNGACCTATTGCCCACCATGCGCTCCGAATATGAATACGACCTCTTGGCGCGTCATGATGAGAGCGACCTTTTAGAGGTCCGATCCAAAACAGAACGTGACGGCATAACGGTCGACACCGCGCTTTGGGAGCAGCTGCAGGGCCTTGCAAAATTAACCTTGGTAGCGTCTACGTCTAGCTCACGTTTGGGCGCNGGCCCTGCAGACTAAATACTGCAAAAATGAAAAGGTTTTCGGAAGAGATTCAGCTAACATCAAAANAAAATAACGCAAGNTANAAGGTCGTNCTCNATGCCGTTTGGCCTCCTTAAATACGGATTATCAAAGGACTANCCNTTCGAAAAAGACGCCGACCTGCCGGCCCCAACGGCGCTCAAGCGTCGTTATGATGTCGTCATCATTGGCGGCGGTGGCCACGGAGTCGCTACTGCCTATTACCTGGCAAAATATCACGGCATCACTGATGTCGCCGTTCTCGAGAAAGGCTATCTTGGTGGCGGCAATACGGCGAGAAATACGNCCGTCATTCGCTCCAACTACCTNACTCCAGAAGGCGTTAAGTTCTACAGTGCCTCGGTAAAGCTATATGAGGCACTCTCGAATGAGTTTGACTTCAACATCATGTACTCACAGCGAGGTCAGCTTACCCTCGCGCACACCGAC
This sequence comes from Halieaceae bacterium, assembly GCA_002689915.1. Taxonomy (GTDB): domain Bacteria; phylum Pseudomonadota; class Gammaproteobacteria; order Pseudomonadales; family Halieaceae; genus Luminiphilus; species Luminiphilus aquimaris. The sequence goes on from NZIJ01000102.1 coordinate 19,915, forward strand.
GCTACGGTNCGCGCGTTCCGACAAAGAGCTGAGGTAAACAAACANTTTGGTGGGCAAACCGAGCTAATCGATCCGGCCGATATCGCCAAGCTTGTGCCAACGCTNAATCTCAATCCTGCTAATCTTCCCGTGCTCGCCGGTTTGTGGCACAAGGATGGCGCCACAGCGCGCCACGACGCGGTAGCTTGGGGGTACGCAAAGGGNGCAACGCAGCGCGGTGCTGAGTTACACCAGCTGACCGAAGTCACCGGCGTACANGTGAAGAGTGGCCGTGTCACGGGTGTGGATACGAACCGAGGTCCCATAGAGGCCGGTGTAGTGATTCAAGCTGTCGCCGGGCACAGTGCNCCGATGGCACGAAAAGCCGGATTTGAACTCCCGCTTGTTGCCTATCCATTGCAAGCGATGGTCACCTTACCCGTGAAACCTTTTCTGACGCCTCTCGTCAGTTCCTCGGCCCTGCACTGCTACGTTCAGCAAACCAGTCGGGGGGAAATAGTCATCGGTGGAGGCTCGGACCCCTACCCGCTCTACAACAGCCGTGCGTCGCTACCATTGAAGGAGAGTTTGCTCTCTAGCGCCGTCGAAATGTTNCCATTTTTAAGTGAAATGCGGCTGCTAAGACAGTGGGCGGGTATCACAGACATGACAACGGATTACAGCCCGATCATGGGCTTGAGCCCNGTGGAAAATTATTACATCGATGCGGGCTGGGGCACTTGGGGATTTAAAGCCACACCTATCTGCGGAAAAACAATGGCCGAGCTCGTAGCGAGCGGTGGGAAAGTGCCGGAGCTCATCAAGCCCTTCGAGTTATCGCGGTTTGACCGGTTTAAACAGGTTAATGAAATGGGCGCGACGGCGGCGAGTCACTGAGGTAGTCAATGAAGATCATGAACTGTCCACTAAACGGGCCGCGAAATATCAGTGAATTTGTCTACGGCGGGCANGTTAAGGCGATGCCCGACGTTCATGATGTTTCGGATAAAGACTGGGCGAGATACGTCTTCTATGAAGAAAATGACACTGGAATTGTTACCGAATGGTGGCTTCATAGCCCGAGTAGCTACTGGTTCATTGCCGAGCGACATAACGTGACCGATGAGATTATTCGCACCTANCCCCCNGAGGAGATATTCAAAGATCGGGTTGAGTTCTCTGTCAGTGAGCGCGACGCATGAAGCGTTTGAGTAACGAATACTTTGGGCAGTGGATCGACCCTTCANGGGCTGTGCGATTTACATTCGAAGGGCAGGCAATCAAAGCCTTAGAGGGTGATTCAGTTGCCTCGGCGCTGCTCGCCAATAATTATTGGCTNCAATCTCGGTCTTTCAAGTATCACCGACCCAGAGGGCCACTGACACTGTGTGGGCACGACGCCAATACCCTCGTGCAAACATCCAAAGCNCCCAACGTGCTAGCCGACCACCTGTCTGCAGAGAATGATCTGTGTGTAACAGGGCAAAACTACACAGGGAGTCTACGGTTTGATCTATCTCGGGCGCTCGACTGGGTCGGTCGATTTTTGCCTGTGGGCTTTTACTACAAAGCGTTTTTTAAGCCGCGTGGCATCTGGGCCTATTGGGAGCCCATTGTCAGGAAAGCGGCCGGGTTAGGCGTGAGTAATTTATCGGTTGAGGCGCCGNACAACGATAAAACCTACGTCTTTTGTGATGTTGCAGTCATTGGCGGNGGGCCAGCGGGTCTAAACGCTGCCTTGCTCGCGGCCAATGCCGGCGCACAGGTTGCGTTGATCGAGCAGGAGGCGCACCTGGGCGGCTCACTTAACTACCACGCGTTTGGGTATGCATCCTCCAATGGAATTGGGTCATCTTATGAGGCGACATACGAAACAACGCAAAGCGCGCGCAANNCCTTAGTNGANGCTGTTGAAGCACACGAAGGTATCCGTGTCTTCCGCTCGTCCACCTGCAATGCGTGGTTTAGCGACCATTACCTGCCGATTCTTCAAAGCAAGCGACTCGTCAAACTCAGAGCGAAGCAAACCATTCTGGCAACAGGCGCCAGTGAGCAGCATGTCGTTTTCCGGAATAATGATTTACCAGGCGTTGTTCTGTGCAGTGCCCTCGATCGCCTGACGCGTTTATACGGGGTCATTCCTGAGGCCCCTATTGTCGTGCTAGCGGGCAATGACCACGCGTACCGAACAGCGTTCAGTAGCCAAGATGGTGGCGCGCCTGTAGGTGGAATCATCGACCTTCGTGAAACCCCTGACGATCGAGAGCTCCTTGCTCAGGCGATGCAGCGCAATATCACGGTCTACTCGCACGCAGCCGTTTTTGAGGCACGAAGCGACGCCCTAGGCCATGCATTGTCTGAAGTGGACGTCCATAAACTTGATGCCACATCAGATGTAGGAGAGAAGCTCGCTACGATTCGCTGCGGGGTCCTCGCCATGTCGGCAGGCTTCATGCCCGCCTATCAGCTGGCCTGCCAAGCGGGGGCTTCTCTGAGTTATGACGACGATACCGCCCAGTTCCAGCTGTCTAATCTGCCAAAGGGCCTGCACCTTGCAGGCAGTGTGAACAGCGTATTTGCCCTCGCATCCGTTGAGGCAAGTGGGAGGAACGCCGCTCGCCAAGCAATGCGAGCGCTTGACCTCACTGCACGGGCCGAGATCGGCGTGGACGAAGATACGTCATGCGATGAGAAGGTTAATTTTCCGTGGCCGTTCGTGAAGCATCCCAAAGGTCGTGAGTTTGTCGACTTTGACGAGGACCTCCAGATCAAGGACATCGTAAATGCCACCCGCATGGGCTACCGCGATATTCAGCTCGTAAAGCGTTTTTCTACCGTGGGTATGGGTCCCTCGCAGGGGCGCCACTCAGCACTTCCAACGGCACGTTTAGTCGCAAATGCGACGCATCGCTCTGTCAGTCAGACGGGCGTCACAACCGCACGGCCGCCCCTCGCACCGGAGCCCCTGGGTCTACTTGCCGGTCGGCGCTTTCACCCTCTCCGGCGAACGCCATTGCACCACCGCCACCTCGCATTGAATGCCCAAATGATGCCGGCGGGCAATTGGCAACGACCTGCCTATTACGGCAGTCCAGCGCAGCGCGAGATCCAGATTCAAACGGAAGTCAACGCCGTACGACGCGGCGTTGGCATTATCGATGTCAGCACCTTGGGCGGCATAGAACTGCGTGGGCCCGATGCGGCTGAGTTTATGAATCGGCTTTACACCTTTGGCTTCGTAAAGCAGCCCATTGGTAAAACACGTTACGCGGTGCTCACCAACGAACAGGGCGTAGTAGCCGATGACGGTGTTGCCGCCCGGATTGGCGAGCAACACTTCTATGTCACCGCAACGTCCAGCGGGGTAGATCGCGTCTACCAAGACATGCTGCGGTGGAATGCGCAGTGGCGACTCGACCTTGATATTGCCAATGTCACCAGCGCATTTAGTGCCGTCAATGTAGCGGGGCCCAAGTCACGTGAGGTACTCGCTCTAGCAGGTTGCGACATAAGTCTTGAGCCGGACGACTTTCCTTACCTCGCTTACCGTGAGGCCAGTGTGGCGGGCGTACCCGCGCGAACTATGCGAGTGGGATTTGTGGGTGAGCTGGGCTACGAGTTGCATGTCCCGTCACCCCTTATTGGCTTTTTGTGGGACCGACTGATTGCAGCAGGTAAGGAAGCCGGTATCCGTCCGTTCGGTGTTGAGGCTCAGCGGCTTCTCCGCCTTGAAAAAGGCCACATCATCGTGGGCCAAGATACCGACGGTATGACGCAACCCGATGAAGTATCGCTGCGTTGGGCGATTGCTAAAAAGAAGCCTTTCTTCGTCGGTGGAAAGAGTGTTGAAGTCCTATCTAAGGTGGCGGTGGAGAGAAAACTAGTGGGCTTCGAACTGAGCGCTGCAGACCCAAAACCTAAAGAGGGACACTTGGTGATTCGCGAGGGCAATATCGTTGGCTCTGTGACCTCCTGCGAGTACTCACCCACCTTGGATAAGATTATTGGTCTCGCCTATGTCCATCCTGATGATTCCAGCGCCGGGGCGACCGTCCGTATTCGCACAGACGGATCCCGAGAGGTACAGGCGCAGGTAACGGACACCCCGTTTTATGATCCAGACAATTCGAGGCAAGCACTATGAGCGAGTACCTCGATACTATTTTTGAATCGCCATTATCAGGATCGAAGCAAAACGGCGCGATTTCGGTAGAGGACTACACTGAGAAGCGTCGATGGGGTCTGAGAGGCAAAGAAGCCGCTCGTGTGTTGCGCGAACAGGGTTGGGACGTACCGGACCGACCTAATCGGCTTATAAATACAAAAGACAACACCCTCGTGATGGCGTTGAGCCAGCGCGAATTTTGGTTTCTTGACCCCGGCAACGGCGCAACCTTGCCCCTTTCAGCGGACGATGCGTTCAAAAAGTCTGCTTATCCTCTCTTCTGCCAACACAGTCACGCTTGGCTCGTCATTCGAGGGGAACAAAAAGCGCTGATGATGGCCAAGCTGTGTGGTGTGGACTTAAGCCCCGACACCTTTCATACGGGCGATGTCGCGCAAACTCAGATCGCGCTCATTAACTGCATCATCGCCCGGCATGATTTGGGCGGAGATGACGTATTTTCACTACTTTTCGATCACTCTTACGCAGAATATGCACATGAGGCACTGCTCGACGCTCGATTAGAGTTCCTCTAACGACGACGCAACCACCCTCCTCACCTCGGAGGCCTGGGTGGCCGGGGTGGCCGGGGTGGCCACTAAGCTAAGCGGCTGACAACTCAGCAATCTGCGCAAGCAGGCTATCAGGAACATCCACGCCCTTCTCCTCGTGAATGCGTCGCAACTCGGCGCGTCGCGCGCCGGGAACTCGCACGTCATTGTCCTCAGTTAGCTCGCCGAGCATGGACTCCAAATGCGAAACGAAACCCTCCGCAAAAAATGCGGGGTCCATAGCAATAATGGTTTGCCCCACATTGGGCGGACCGCCCTCGGTGGTAGCAAACATCGATGCTTCGTAGGAACAATTGCTGCCGGTTAACACACCGCCCAGAACATCAACCATCAACCCAAGACCAAACCCCTTGGGACCACCGACCGGCAGTTGCGCGCCTTTGAGTCCTGCGGCCGGATCAGTTGTGGGTCTGCCGTCACTGTCTATCGCATGTCCGGGCTCTATCTCACGGCCTTCGGCGGCCGCTTTCACCAAATTCACGCGCGCCGTCGAGGCCGTCGCCATGTCGACAACCAGCGGCTCGTCGTTGGCCCTCGGTGCGCCGAAGGCAAAAGGATTCGTTCCAAAGAACGGCACCTTGCCACCGTGTGCAGCCACCGCCTTTGAACTGTTGGCGAACATTAAGGACACGAGCCCCTCTTTCGCGAGGCGGCGGACAAACCAACCGAGCACACCCGCTGACGAAGACTGATGAATAGACATCAGCCCCACGCCCTGGTCTCGGGTGGTTTCGATAAGTCGCGACTCTCCAAGGAGGTAGGCGTGATGACAAAAACCAAAATCAGCGTCGATAACCGTGCTAGATGAAGACGTTTTGACCACTTTAGGAGAGGCACCGGGTTTAACCTTGCCTACCTTCAAGTGCTTGAGATACAGGTGCATGTATCCAAGCCCGACATTCCGAATGCCCTCGGCCTCAGCATCAGCAATTTCGGCGGCAACAATATCCGCTTGGTCAGCACTGGCACCCACACTCAAAAGAGCAGTGCGACACACCGTCTCGATCTCCGACAATGTCATTACAGGCATTACCGTTACTCCTCACTTGATAACCTTTGCACGGTAGTCAGAGTCATCACCGGGGGCAAGCATACGAGCCAATTAAATTGCGACGGCGAACCGGGCATAGCGAAAGACATTGAAATTTAGTGCTTTAGGGAGCCTCTAGGCTTGAAAAAGCGAAGGTCTGGAGTATCATACGCGCCTTCGCGCCCGTAGCTCAGCTGGATAGAGTACCTGACTACGAATCAGGGGGTCGCACGTTCGAATCGTGC
>NZIJ01000020.1 GCA_002689915.1 Halieaceae bacterium
GGTGAGGGTAGGCACTCACTTACCGCTTATAGAGCAGAGGGTGTGACGGTCCTAGGTTTCGATCTCGCTTATACGGACTTACAAACGGCGCAATCGCGTATCGCTGATATGGCGCCCTACCACCCCGCGGGCGACGTACATTTTATCCAGGCTAACGGGATGACGCTTCCTCTCGCGGATAACTCGGTTGACCGGCTTGTTTGTTCCGAGGTTTTGGAGCACATCCCTAATTACATCAGCTTCATCGAAGAGATTGACCGCGTGCTAAAACCCGACGGGAAGTTGTGTGTCACAGTGCCACGGGCTTGGCCTGAGAAAATCTGTTGGCTCCTCAGTAAGGACTACCCTAAAACCCCCGGCGGTCACATACGTATCTTCAATGCCACGCACCTTCAGCGTGAAATCGAGCGCTATGGGTTTGAAGGCGTTCGGCGGCATGGCGCCCATGCGCTGCACGCGCCTTACTGGTGGTTGAAGTGTCTGTTTTGGCATGCAGAACAGGAGCCGTGGTTGCTGCGGGCTTATCATCAATTCCTCGTTTGGGATTTAATGAAGCGACCGTTGCTTACTCGGCTGCTCGACGCGGTTATGAACCCGTGGATGGGTAAGAGTGTTGCGCTTTACTTCGATCGACAACAGGTTGATATGTTGGCGGCCGAAAACTCGGATGTGAGGTAGTTTCTTGCTATGGCTATGACCCCTCCAAAATCGTATCCCTATCCCGAGGCGGACCTGAAGCCGACGGTTGATTACCTCATCGCGGCTCAGCGTGAAAACGGCGAAATACCTTGGTTTGAGGGCGGACATACCGACCCATGGAACCATACTGAGGCGGCAATGGGGCTCAGTATTGCCGGCGAGTTCGCAGCGGCAGAGCGTGCTTACGACTGGCTCGTTAACGAGCAGCTCGAGGATGGAAGTTGGTGGGCTTCATACATTAATGGTGAGCCCTCCAACATCACCCGTCGAGAGACTAATTATGTCGCTTATATTGCCACCGGTGTTTGGCATCATTTCTTGATTACCCGCAACCGGGATTTTTTGGATCGCCTGTTTCCCGCCGTCGATGCCGCTATNGAGTTTGTTATATCGATGCAGTCTGAGCACGGNGAGGTGGCNTGGGCTTGCGATACGCTGGGTGNGCCGATGGACGACGCGCTTGTGACCGGNAGTAGCTCNGTTTACAAATCGCTCGAATGTGCCTTACACCTTGCCCGNACAGTCGGCGTTTTGAGGCCTAAGTGGCGCATTGCCCGNCAGAAGTTGGGTACGGCACTGAGACACCGACCNGAGCGGTTNGACCGTAANTGGGAGAGTAAGTCACGTTACGCCATGGACTGGTTTTANCCTGTTTTGGCGGGNGTTTTCCAAAGTGANCAGGGATTGGAGCGGATCAACGCGCGCTGGGATGAGTTNGTAGAAGAGGGGCTCGGCTGCCGNTGTGAAAATCATCAGCCTTGGGTGACGGTGGCAGAGTCNTGCGAACTTACCATGGCACTTTTGTCAGTGGGTGAGNCNGGCCGCGCGCANACGCTTTTCGANNCCCTNTGGCAGTGGCGTGACGACGCGGGTGTNTTTTGGACAGGGTACCAATTTGTCGAGAAGGTTCTTTGGCCGCTTGAGCAGCCGACTTGGACCTCGGGTGCTGTGATGCTTGCTGCCGATGCGCTGAGCCATCACACCCCGGCGTGCCGCTTGTTTACNGAGGTTGATCAGTCGACCGCNGGTGTTGCCGATCAGCTAAGGTTAGGCACCTAACTCAAAGCCTGCGCANCGCGCGGATACTCTCGCAAGTCGCCACCGGTTCAAACAAACCAGANTGCTTNGCCAACTGCCATATAGCGTAGGGCGCCTGTCCGCCTTCNGCGACATGCGGGAANACGTCGTGNATNACCAGTAGCCCACCCTTCACAACATGTTGAGACCAATTTCGATAATCGGCCAANGCGGCGTCGAGGCTGTGACCACCGTCGATAAATAAGAGGCCAAGGGGTGTCGTCCAATGCTNAGCCGCAAGTGTTGCGGGAGCCACAATGGGAATAACCACATCTTCCGCATCATAAGCCTGCAGGTTGCGTCTAAATTCNGGTAGCGAGTCAAAGTTTCCCGCGTTATCNACCAGTGCTTCGTCGTGGAAGAATTCACCCACTTGATGCTCNTCGCTGCCGCGNTGGTGATCGACAGCAAANACGATNGTCCCTGACNCTCTNGCNACNTCCGCCAAGCAGAGGGTGGATAAGCCGCAGTAACTTCCGATTTCGAGCAGCGGACCAAGGNANGCGACATCACGGGCCCAATCCGCGAGTTGCNNGGCTTCATTTTCAGGAAGGAAACCTTTTACGTCGGCAAACCGGGTCGGTGTCATGGTAGGCTCCACAAAAAGCGTCAGTATATGGCGTAACGACCGAATCCTTGAACCTTCATCACTTTTCATCATTATGGCGCGTCTTTTTTACAGTTTGCTNATCTCNTTGNTGTCGCCNCTTTTCGTGCTGCGGCTACTNGNAAAGAGTGTGAGCGAGCCCGGATACCGGCGACAGTGGTGGCGCCGCTTTGCGCTTGGGTTGCCCAGCCGTATTCGCTCGGGTGATGGCTTAATNTGGGTTCATGCAGTCTCTGTCGGCGAACTGCTGGCGGTGGCNCCGTTGGTTGAGCGNATTTTGCTCGAGTGGCCCGATAAAGCCGTNCTGATTACCAACACAACACCGACGGGTTCGGAGCAAACACAGAAATTGTTTGGNAGCCGTGTCGAACACACGTGGTTTCCGTTTGANACGCCACTGGTCACAGGCGCTTTTTTACGCCACTGGCAGCCNCAGCTGATCGTCATGGTCGAAACCGAGATTTGGCCCAACGTCATGGCGTCTGCGCGCGAGCANGGAATTCCTGTTGCCTTGGTAAATGCCCGCCTNTCNGCNCGCTCGGCGCGTGGGTATGCGCGNTTGGGTAAGTTTACGCGCGACACCCTGGCCGGTTTNAGCCTTATCGCCGCNCAGTCGAAGTCNGATGACCGNCGTTTNCGGCGAATTGGCGCTGAGCCTGAGGCAATGCNCGTTGTGGGCAGCATCAAGTTNGATATCGATCTGGCCGCNCGGCGCAGTCAGCTNGAGGTGATTGGCGAGGAATTGGGGNGTNATATCAAATCNCGTCCTCTGTGGGCCGCAGCGAGCACCCATCCCGGTGAAGAGCAGCTTGTCATCGACGCCTATCAGGCGCTGAGTGAGCGTGGGTTATCGACGCGTCTCTTGTTGGCGCCGCGGCACCCAAACCGAACTGGGGACATCATCAAGCTCTTAGAGAAAGCAGGCCTTAAGTACCAAAAGCGCAGCGACAACGTGCCGGTAACCATTGAAACCGATGTTCTGTTAATCGATACCCTGGGAGAGCTAAGTGCTTTCTTAGGCTTGGCGGATGCTGCGTTTATTGGCGGTAGCTTGGTACCCAGAGGCGGACACAACCCGATCGAGGCAGCAGCATGGGGTTGCGCGGTGATTACCGGACCGCATGTCATCAACTTTGCGACTATCGTCAGAGATATGGAGCGTGGCGGNNCTATCCGTGTTGTGACGGACCAGCANGAACNCGCAGATCGCNTGGCGAGNGTTTGGGAAAATGAAGGGCAAGATAGCGAGGCCNGGCGTGCTCGCACCTTTATCGAGACGCGCCGCGGTGCAACACGNCGTCAGCTCGATTTANTAAAGGGGCTGCTTTAAGCNGNTTTTAAAGTTCGAGGGGGCCCTTCAATAAAGNCCCGATTCCTCGTTTTTAGCCGTCCTCGGAGGCCGATGCCGCCTCTGGCTCGACCAAGAAAGCCTCAAGCGNCGCGATATCTTCAGGTGACAACGTACCCGCATTCTCTTTGAGTCGCATNCTGTTNAGNACNTAGTCATAACGGCTGTTCGCGTAATCGCGCTGAGCGCTAAATACGGCGTTTTGCGCGTTTAGAACGTCAACAATGTTACGTGTACCCACTTCGTAGCCGGCAACGGTGGCATCAAGTGCGCTCTGAGTCGATTTGATCGCTTGCTTTCGGGCGTTNACGCGTGCGACATCGGAGCTNACGGTCATGTGCAATGANCGCGATGCGGTNATGGTNTTACGAGTGAGATTGATNCGNTTCTCTCGTGCTGCGTTGAATTGCTCTGCGGCACGACGGCGGTTAGCNCTGATCGCCCCGCCGGCGTACAAAGGCATATCGAGNCGGATTTGAAACGACTCGTCTTCGCCTTCTGAATTGGGCGGTAGGTTNAACGCATTCGGTGGCGTGACCGTACCGGCNGTATCGCTCTCTGCATANCTNACTTGTGCACTCACGCGGGGGGCGTGGCCCATTTGCCGAGACTTTGCGTTTTGTCGNGCCGCTTCNTCGGCAAACCGAACCGCAGCCAANTCGAAATTNTTCTCTAAAGCGAAGTCNACCCACGCTGAGCGGTCGGTGGGCATNGGGAGCTCGGGNGNAAATGCCTCGCTTAANAACCGCAGNTGGCCNTGTTGTTGCCCGGTNAGCACCGACAAGCGCTCNAGTGCTACCGCNACATTATTTTCTTCNATGATACGTGTAACGCCCGCAAGGTCATGACGNGCTTCGGCCTCATAGACNTCGGTTATGGCGATGAGNCCAACNTTGAAGCGCTGTCGTGTTTGCTCNAGCTGNCTGGAGAGNGCACGTTCCTGAGCNTTNGCCGCGCGGAGGTTATCTTGCGCTCTCAGTACCCCAAAGTAGGCTTCGGAGACGCGCACAATGAGGTTTTGTTGCGCCGCTGCAACGGTGGCCTCGGCCTGCTTACTTCGCTCGCTACCNGCCTTCCAGTCGAACCACGCGGAGAGATCAAAAAGCGTCTGCGATAGGCTGANGTCGTAGCGTGTGGTGTAGGTGCGCGAGCCCGTTGTTTGGTTCTGAANNACAACGTTNCCGTTGTCAAAGTCAACAATACTAAGCCGGGTGCTTTCACTGTCTCGCATTGAGCGCGANACGCCTGNATTGACTTGCGGTAACAGGGGGGCAAGCGCCAGCGTTTTCAGTTCAAGGTCTGCACGGTATTGCGCGGTTTCAGCTCTGAGTTGCGCGTCGTTATCGAGCGCTATCTCGTAGATATCCAACAGACTCTCGCCCGAGGCAAGGGGCGCCAAAATTAATGTTGTGCTTGCAATCGCCGCTGCGGTGGCTCGTCTTACAAGATGAGAAACCATTCAAATTTCCTTGATTGTGTCTTAGACCTTAAGAGGCGCGGAGTTTAACATCGTATACGTAGTGGCGGCGAAAATACGTTCATCTTCTGTATTGACACAATTTTCGCTATTGATTGCTACACTTTGTACAGTTAAGCGCGACGAAGACAGTTGGGGCAACCTCGGTTTGGTGCAAGAGAGTCGGAAAAGGAAGCGGTTTCACATGGATCTCACAGAGCTACACGCGCTCTGTGAGGCTAATTACGTGCGCTTACTCAGCTTGTTCCCTGACTATCAGCAAGCGAACGAGCGGCGCTTTAAGTTGGGCTCGCGTTTGATCGTGATGACCGTTATTGAGCGTGACCGCCACACTACGACCCTCAGTATTAATTACCACGCGGCGGGGCTTCCCCAGCATATGCATTCAAACCTGCATCTTCGGATGTATCACGATGTGGCAATGGCTGAGGTTGTAAAATTACGGTCGGGTCGTCGTTTAGAATCCCGCTATGACTACCCCAACTCCGACATGCATCAGCCGGACGAAAAGCGTCAGCAGAATAGTTTCGTATCCGAGCTATTAAGCCTGTGTTTATCCGAGGCCCATATCGACGAAACCGTATTTGAGGCGGGCGATGTCTAGCGGCCCCCTTCTCAATGGCGATAGCGTCCTTTCGGGCCATTCCAATGAGCTGAGGTTGGTTCAGATCACGGATACACACCTAACCGGCACGGCTGACGGTGCGCTGTTGGGCATGAACACCGAGCGCTCAGCGCGTGCGGTCATNGACGCGGCTAAGGCCTCGGGNCCCATCGACTGCTTTNTGNTTACAGGCGATATTGCNGCCGATGAGCAGCCTCANGCNTACGCGCAGTTAGANGGTCTGCTGGGCACCGACACACCGAGTTTATGGTTGCCGGGTAATCACGANGACATNCGCACGTCCTTTGCGTCATTTGAACCTCATTTGAAGCGACGCCTTCGAACACCCTTTTGGGATGTCTTGATGCTCGAGACTCAGGTTGAGGGAGAGGTNGGAGGCTCGCTGAATGAGACNGAGCTCGATGCGCTCAGCGCTGCNATTGATGAGGCGGCGACCGAGAACAAATCTTTATTGATCGCAACACACCACCCCTTGCGATCAATGTCATCGGCGTGGCTCGATGAGCAGACGGTTCGCAACGCGGCTGAGGCTTTGGGTAGGCTGGNGCGCTATGCTGANCGGAGCTTAATCATCAGTGGACACGTACACCAAGCAAGCGACGCGGTNGTGTCGGGNNTCCGAATGCTCACNACGCCCTCGACCTGTGTGCAATTNGCACCTCANTCGAAGGACTTTGCNCTNGATGACCTTCAACCNGGCTATCGAAGTTTGACGCTNCGGCCTAATGGCTCGGTGCAAACCGAAGTTCTTCGTATTTCGGATGAGAATAACCGACCTCAGANGGGTTCCTCGGGTTATCATTGAGNGAGCCGAAAANAAGGCCGACCCCACTCATCGTCAAGGTAGTTTTTATTCATGACGCAGTACAACGCAGACGCCATTGAAGTATTGACTGGCTTAGAGCCGGTCCGTAAGCGCCCCGGCATGTACACCGACACCGTTCGGCCTAATCACCTCGCTCAAGAAGTNATCGATAACTCGGTGGACGAGGCGCTNGCAGGGCACGCCAACCAGATCGATGTGGTTGNNCACNCNGATGGNGCCATNACNATTTCTGACAACGGGCGAGGCATGCCTGTCGACCTGCACCCAGAGCAAAAGAAGCCGGGTGTTGAGGTCATTTTGTCNACGCTCCACGCAGGTGGAAAGTTTTCGGACAAGAACTACCAGTTCAGTGGCGGCTTACACGGNGTGGGTGTTTCTGTGGTGAATGCGCTCTCNAANCGCTTAGACATTACGATTCGCCGCGACGGCAATGTNTACAGNATGGCGTTNGAGAACGGTGACAAGGTTGAAGATCTCGCCATTACGGGTCAGTGCGGGAAGCGCAATACCGGTACGGGTATTCGATTCTTGCCCGATGAAAGCTTTTTCGACAGNGCGAATTTCGCGATGTCACGNCTCATTCACGCGCTGCGAGCCAAAGCGGTACTGTGTCCAGGACTGCGCGTCACACTCAGNGACGAGAAAAAGGGCGAGAAGCAAGAGTGGTATTACGANGATGGCATTTCTGACTACCTNGCCGATGCGACAATTGACTACNTGGTNATACCNGAGGNGCCCTTTACGGTNAGCTTTGCNGGCGAGACAGAGGCGGTCGATTGGGCTATTCAATGGCTGCCAGAGGGNGGAGAGGTCACGGCTGAGTCCTACGTAAACCTTATTCCGACAGCACANGGTGGTACACANGTNAATGGTTTGCGCTCGGGCTTACTCGAAGCCATGCGCGAATTCTGTGAGATCCGAAGTNTACTCCCGCGGGGCGTTAAGCTNANAGCGGAAGATGTTTGGGACAGATGTTGCTATGTACTGTCNTCNAAGCTTGCTGACCCTCAGTTTTCAGGTCAGACAAAGGAGCGTTTGTCNTCGCGCGAAGCGGCNGGCTTTGTCTCGGGTGTAGCAAAGGATGCCTTTGCNCTGTGGCTNAACCAACANACGTCTGATGCNGAGATTCTGGCCGAGCTATGCATCAACCGAGCTCAGGCGCGTATGCGCTCGGCGAAAAAAGTGGTTCGNAAGAAGATTGCTTCGGGTCCACAGNTACCGGGCAAACTTGCCGATTGNTCGATCGAAGACCCNGCGCGCAGTGAGCTGTTNCTCGTTGAGGGCGACTCCGCCGGTGGCTCGGCAAAGCAGGCGCGTGATCGNACNTTCCAAGCGATCCTCCCGCTGCGNGGGAAAATTTTGAATACCTGGGAAGTGGACGCGGAAGAGATCCTTGCCTCCCAAGAAGTGCATAACATCTCGGTGGCGCTGGGTATTGACCCGGCCAGTGACGATCTCGACGGGCTGCGCTATCAAAAGGTTTGTATCTTGGCGGATGCCGATTCGGATGGGTTGCACATCGCAACGCTGATTTGTGCTCTGTTCCTTCGACATTTTCGGCCGCTGGTGCGCGCAGGACATGTGTTTGTGGCGATGCCGCCGCTCTATCGTATCGATGTTGCGAAAGAGGTGTATTACGCGCTTGATGAGTCAGAGAAAAATGGCATCTTGCAGCGCATAGCGGTTGAGAACTCGCGATCAAAACCCAACGTACAGCGCTTTAAAGGCTTGGGTGAAATGAATCCATCGCAGCTTCGTGAGACGACCATGTACCCCGATACGCGTCGTTTGGTGCAGCTTGTGCTCGATGCAGACGATGACACAAACAGTGTTTTCGACATGCTTCTTGCGAAGAAGCGAGCGGGCGATCGACGCCAGTGGCTGGAGTCTAAAGGCGACCTCGCTGACGTGTAGACTAGGCGCATCAATGTTCGCAGACCCCGGGTCTCAGGTTTAACCGCTCGCTTAGTGAGGACTAGGTGTTGTAGTGGTTAAGACGTGCTTAAGGTCAGCGCGATCGTAAACGGCGCCGGCGAGCTTTTTTGAACCAAGCCGCGACAAGGCAGTTGGTTTTGATCTGAGCTGTTATACCCTCGTTGTCGTAATCACTCACTCGAGCGTGCTTTCGTACACGACCATTGCACAGAGTCGTGTGGTGACAACATGTTTTACTGCCGTTTTTTAAAGGGATATATCCAATGAAAAAGTTACTAATTGCGACAGTGGGCCTTGCGTCAACGATCTTCGCAGTGCTTCCGGCGCAGGCTGATTGGGTGGTGGATGAGGCGTCGCGTATTGGCTTTGTATCGATCAAAAACAACGTCGTGGGTGAGAACAACGCTTTTGAGCGGGTGTCAGGACGTATATCGGGCGCCGGTGCTGTCGCTGTAAACATCGATTTAACCTCAGTCGAGACGGGCGTTGGTATTCGCAACGAGCGTCTACAGAAAATGCTTTTTAATGTCGCAAGCTTCCCGAAAGCCACCGTGTCAGCTCAGCTTACTCAAGATCAGTTAAACGCGCTTGAATCGGGGGGGAGCGCTGCGGCGTCGGTCTCGGTGGCCGTTACGCTGCATGGGAATACGGTTTCTAAAAAGGCTGAGCTTGCCGCGGCCAGAACAGGTGACACCGTGCGTGTGACAACCACACAGCCCATAGTGATTTCCGCTTCAGAGTTTGGTTTGGAAGCAGGGGTTGCCGCTCTCCAAAGCATTGCCGGGCTGAATGCGATTAGTCGCTCTATCCCCGTGACGGTGGATTTACAGCTAATCGCCGCAGATTAGCTATTGCGGCTATCGTCGCCCTGATGCCTGCATGATCGTCATTAGTTGCGCACGGTAGCGTTCGTATCGAGTGCGGTCACCCGCATCGCGAGAAAAGGCCAGCAAACCGTTGAGAATGTCAGGCTGACCCGGATGGCGTGTATTGACCGCTTCAAGCGTCTTCATGGCGGCTGCTTTATCGCCGGTATCGTTGAGGGCGATGGCATAGACGTAGCGGTGACGCGAGCCCTCCTCCTCTAGCGACGCAGCTTCCTTTAGCGAGGCAAGCCCCTTAGCTGTCTCACCAAGGCGAATAAAATGTAGGCCTTGTGAAAACCAGAGGCTGCCCGACTCGGGAATCCGTCGTAGTGACTCATCGAGAAGCAGCGATGCTTCCTCGTTGCGACCATCTCGCCGCAATAAATCTACCAAGTTCACGATAGCCGGCTCGAGCTGATCGTTTAGCACGAGGGCCTCACGCAGCGCATTTTCTGCGCTTTTTGTGTTGCCGCGATCCAACCAAAAGTTGGCGAGCTGTAGCTGCACAGAGGGCATGTCGAGATGGTCACGCTGTACAGCAAGGTACTCATCAAACAGCGGTCTAAGTGAGTCAATGTCTTGCGGCCTAAGCTCTTGGTCGGGCACGCCCGCAAGGGTTTGTGCAACCTCCATGCGCACGCTGAGAACGGGGTCGTTAATNAACGGCCGTAACATAAGAAAGCGTTGTGCNGGCGGAAGTCCTCGCANCGAGCGAACAGCTGATGTGCGTAAAATAGGATTATCTGCTCGCAGTAGCATCGCGCTCATATTAGGCAACGCCGGTGCCCCTAAATTGCTGAGTTGTTCGATCACGGANGCNCGCATGAGCGCGGNTTGGGTGTCATCGGTGACGATCGCNTCGAGCGTGGGTAGCNCNCTCATATCACCCCGATCTGCGGCAAATCGNGCTTTGACGTGTTTGAGCGTCTTGANATCACCTTCAACACCCCAAGACTGAAGCGCATCATAGGCCCAGGCATTNCTTTTATCNGAGTGGCATTGGNTNCAGGCGTTAGGACTGCCTGTGGAGAGCGAAATATCGGGCCGNGGAATGCGCATGCTGTGATCNCGGCGCNCNTCAACGCCCATNTANACNTGNGAAGGCATA
Source organism: Halieaceae bacterium (assembly GCA_002689915.1). Classification (GTDB taxonomy): domain Bacteria; phylum Pseudomonadota; class Gammaproteobacteria; order Pseudomonadales; family Halieaceae; genus Luminiphilus; species Luminiphilus aquimaris. The sequence continues at coordinate 10,569 of NZIJ01000020.1, forward strand.
TGACAATTCACACAGGCGCTNCCACNGCTNCTNATCGGATGGCGATGGTGGCTCACAGCATCNTAGGTCTCGGGCTTGTGGCACTGGGTGCATACGCCGTTGCCNTCTGCAACGAGTGCATTGCTGTGTGGGTTGTGNCAGTTACTGCAAACCACACCAGCTTGCGCCATTTTGCTCTGCATGAANGAGCCGTAGACATAAACTTCATCGCGGATTTGTCCGTCGTGCCANTACAGTGGCGACTCCAGNACNGAAAGTCGNTGNGTGTCTANTAGGGACTGTCCATAGTGGTAGTCCCCAAGNGTTGCTCGTCGNGCATGACATCGACCNCAGTTNTCGACCTGCGTTGTGTTGTTTAACGNTGTCGATCGGTGCGCAATATTNTCNTCTGGCGCTCGCAACCAATGACCGCGGGCAGNGAGTGCGAGTTCGAAACCCATATTGCTCGCTGATCGCCTCTCAGAGCCGGTTTGCGAGGGGGCGGGTATTTTTGCTGCCTCAACCAATGACACGTGGTCAGAGCCCGGGCCATGGCAAGACTCGCAGCCGACGTCTATTTGGTCGAAAGTTGTTTGGTAACTGCGTGTTGTCGCANCGTAGCCTTTAACCACATTCGTGCTGTGACACTCCGCGCACCGACTGTTCCAGTTGTGGTAAATGCCGGTCCAGTGAAGTGGACTCTCCGCGGTGACAGCGTCCTGCCCTTCGTANATGTGATACCACCTTTGNCCNCCNTCCGTCTTACTTCGGCTATCCCAAGCNATACTTAAGGCATTNAGGCTGCCATTTNTAGTNGGNANTAANAGNTGCTGGAGCGGATAGACNCCAAAGACNTATTNAACGGGATAGTCTTGAAGTTCGCCGTTTTCGTTATCGGTATTGACCCAAAAGTCACTGCCCTTCTTAAAGAACGTGGTAGTGACACCCTCGTAAACAAATTTGGCGTCATCAAAGTTACCCAAGACGGCTTGAGTCGACGCCNCCTGCATNGCTAGGTCNTGGTGCGAGTTNGTCCAATCGNTTGCNTGGGNCTCATGGCAGCTCGTACATGNCTGGTTACCCACAAACTTNGCATCGCTCGCAAGCGCAAATGNAGAAAGCGATGCNANTGCGACAAGACTGCAGCNAAGGACGCCTTTTAGGACCAGAGCTGCTNGCTTAGCTGCGCCACGGGTTCTCTGGCGCCCCGTGCTAGCCACGTGGCGAGTGCACTTGCTACGTTTTGGAAATGAACCTTGGGTGCCGGAGGCATATCGTCTAACCACGCNCGAGCCTTATGAGTCTCTAGTGCCTGCATTGTAGTGGCATAGCCNAGTTGCTCAAGCGCTGCTGCGTTGGAAAGTTGCTCCATCTGTTTTGCGAGTGGGCGGGTTAAAACCGGCTTCCTCCACTGGAGGCACTCGGAGATCAGCTCAAACCCTGTATTGCAGATAACGCCNCNNGCGGTTGCCAAGTCNCGTTTGAAGCCACCAACATTGGCTTTTTGTCGCAGCACATTCCCTCGCNGCTCATGGGTTATGGCGGGTGAGTATTGAATAAANGACGTGTCTGTAAANNCNTGCAGCCACCGAGTGGTCGCGTCCTGATCCTCAAAGGGTAGATACACCAACACATGGTCTTGTGTTGNCTCGGGGTCAATNTCNGGTAAATCGAGAATCGGCGGGAGAATGTTNTTGTCAAACGCGGCCCAGTGNAGGCCGACGGGAATATCGACCGGTGCAAATTGGTTCATGACNAGCCGGCTCACTGCNGTATCGCCNGTNAGCGGTGTTTGCTTCCCAAANGCGTATTGATGCCCAATNCCGATGGTTTCTCGGCGCCNCGCTTTGGCCGCCCANGCGATGACGGGTTCATAGTCNCAAACAATNAGGTCAAAGGGGTCNAGATCAAGGCGGTTTACGTCNCGNAAAAACGTNGCAGGNGCTACATTTAAAGCCGTCTTNCGGTACTTCATTTGTCCCGCCTCGGTAACCATGGTGAGGCCCTCGCGGTGNTTGAAGTCGCCAAAAGGCTCCATATCGAACAACTTTGACTTTNNGCGNCCGGAAAATAGCCANGTCACGTCAACATCGAAGTCTTTNAATGCCTCGGCAAGCCCTCGTGCGCGGCTAATATGGCCCTGCCCGGTGCCTTGAACCCCATAGAGGATTTTTCNNGTCATAGGGGACTCTTACCAGAGTTGTAGCAATGAGGCGGTACTGAGNGCGACGCNTGTTCCCAATAGCGCGCCAGCGACGACATCGCCGGGAAAGTGAACACCCACAATGACTCGAGACANGCCGACAGCTGCAGCCCATAGGAACAGNTANGAGGCGANGTTTCCAAAGATGAGTAAGGTCATAACACACAGGCAGAACGCNGCGGACGTGTGCCCAGANGGGAAGCTGAACTTGTCAGCTGCGATNATNANCGAGTGAANGCTNGGTTTTAAATCGTAAGGTCGTNGCCGTTTCAGCGTGTTCTTCANGACGTAATAGCTNGCNCGCTCCAAGGTAAAGGCAACNGCCAAAGCAAGCGCGTAGGTGGGAGCAAGGACTGANCCGGATAACCAAACNATCAGNGGCAAAAACAGTTGNGCGTAACCNTCGCCCGTCTTNGACACGNNAAGTGCAACNTGTGTAANAGCGTGNCGCGCTCGGGTGTAACCAAATACTTTGTTAAATAAGGCTAGGTCTATTTGNTGNAGTNATGACAAAATNACTACGCTTGTTTTAAGTTCAGTCGCAGGAATCATTCAAANGCCCCCTGAGTTGATACTGTAGNCAAGTTTGCAANNTAAATATCACAGAATTATGAACGTAAGGAAATAGCGGGTGCACNTAGGNATTTTGAAAACAGACGCGGTTCGCANTGAGTGGGTGNCGGAGTTTGGTGAGTACCCAGATATGTTTGTCCGGTTGGTCGGAGATGCGAATCCTGAAGCCACTTTTTCNACATGGGACGTTGAAGAGGGCNTTCATCCCACNCAGGACGACATCGATNGCGTAGACGGGTTCATTATCACCGGAAGCAAGAGCTCAGCTTACGATGATAAACAGTGGATTCGAGACCTTGAGGGNCTNATCCAGAGACTGCACGCCGCGCGCAAAAAGATGGTGGGGATTTGTTTTGGCCACCAAGTTATNGCGCANGCACTGGGAGGCGTGGNGTCAAAGTCNGANAAAGGCTGGGGTGTGGGTATTAATGTCTACGAGCTTGGCGGCGCGCCTTTTAAGGGCGGGNANACGGGNCAATTAAAGTTGATTGCTTCNCACCAAGANCAAGTGCANGTCTTACCCCCAGGGGCGCAAAATGTCGNNAGTAATCCGCACTGCGAAAACGCAGGTTTTGTGATGGGCGATCATATTTTTACCCTNCAGGGGCACCCTGAGTTCGTGCCAAATTATTCAGAAGCCATCATGNCCTTTCGCGGTGACATGATTGGGGGTGAGCGNGTGGCCGAGGGTCGNGCGTCGCTNGAGACGCATCAACACGAAGGCGCCAAAGTCGCGAANTGGATGGTCGATTTTTTCGCGAGTTAATGGCCCCGNAGGCTNAACGTGAAAAAGTGAAGGCGGGTGAATGNGCTGCNNNNTGTGGCGCCCTNNAGCNAANNGCAAACNCNCTCTNNCAAGGNGGGTATACAAAGGCNCGACCAGCCTGTGANAGGCCCTTGTGACAAAGAGGCGCNNGCTGGTTCANTGANGGCCTNTCGTTTCCNTNNCNNNTAANNTACNGNNNTTNANCNGTAAGTAAGCGCTCGCTTTTTACCAGTTNCCGATGTTCTCCATNGACGCCCANGGCTCTNGAATCGNCAGCGCCGNGCCGTCTTGTAGCAGCTCAATGGAGATACCATCTGGCGACTTTACGAAGGCCATNCGGCCATCGCGTGGGGGTCGGTTTATTGTCACCCCACCGTCCATAAGNCGTTGGCANGTCGCGTAGATATCGTCNACCCGGTAGGCGAGGTGACCAAAGTTACGTCCCCCCTCATAGCTTTCGGGATCCCAGTTGTAGGTAATCTCCACCAAGGGGCTTTGTTTGCTCTCNGCGTCCTTTGCATCGCCAGNTGCCGCGAGAAATACAAGCGTGAAGCGGCCTTGCTCGCTGTCATAGCGGCGCACTTCTNCGAGGCCTAAATGATCGACAAAAAANGAGAGAGTTTTGTCCAGATCGCTGGCTCGAATCATTGTGTGGAGGTAGCGCATGGTTNTTATGTCCTAAACGTCCAANGGGTNGGCGACCACTCAGTGTAGCCCTTCGCTCCCCAGGCCCCACACACCGCCCTGTAACCCGCAATCGATGCACTCAGACAATTGCGACAAATCGACCAGGTTTGGTCAGATTTGTCACACGATGAGCCAAATGGGGGCCTGGGGACTTCGCACTGATTGGGGTCGTGAAATATCTTAGACAATCTCTTTAAATATTGCAGGTTGTAATAAAAGGTTTCCATGAAAATCATGCCAGACACTGAGCTGTGCCCAGCCTGCGGTAGCGATAATTTAGAGCGTGTTCGCCGCAGCGGAAGAGAAGACTGGGTTTTTGATCGTGTGTTTGTGTGCTCAACCTGTCTTCAGCGCAGCGGCCGCGTCCCACCGGGGAAAACGACGTTAATTGCACGCATCATGTTGTTATTTAGACTGATATAACAAGACGGCGGTGTACGCTAGCTTACCGGTCCTAGCGCCAAACTTTTCGCTTCATCTTC
>NZIJ01000103.1 GCA_002689915.1 Halieaceae bacterium
AACAAAGCTACCAAAACAATTTTCAAAGGTACGCTGCCCATCGACACTCCCAGACAAACCTTCGAAATTAAGAACCAACCCTTCTATGACTTTAAAGGAAAGGAGATTGAATCGTTTTGCATTGCAAAACTCTCTCACGCTGGTGCAACAGGTGAGCAACGTGTCCCTAATGCACTTCCCTACCCGGTCTCAGACCTCAACGACGCGACCGGTATCGTCGATCCGAAAGATACGTTTGATCCGTCCGCAAACTTCGCACGGCTAACCAAACAAACAAAAATCAACACGTATTTGCTGCAATTGCTGTTAGCGGGCCTGGCTGCTTGGACGCTTCATTGGGGAATATCGGGGGAGATTTGGGAATGGGGAAGTGGGAAGGGTAAAGGCGATCCCGTTATGCTTTGGATTTTTGCCATGGTCCTCATGGTCGGCGGCATCTACAAAGTAAGACAGAAAGCACTTTCGAAGTACATATCCATCGACAAGTCGAAAACCTCCCGACTTAAATTGGAGCCTGGCAAGACTTACTCACTTGCAGAGGTCATGGATGGGGAAGTAGAAATTGACATTGAAGACGCTCTCTTCCGTATCGTTTGCTGCAACAGGGAGCGATATCAGTACTTAATGACCCAAAGTAGAAGCCGAGATTGGATATCTATGCACCGTGACTTCAACGGACACGTCATTTATGAACGAAAGGTGTCTCGGATCGCAGCGGGAAGTAGGCTGGCGGATTACCTCCCAAAACAACACGACATCTCGTTTGATGTCATGTTCAGAAATTTATATCCGCAGGCCTTAGTATCAAAAAACTATGGCGTTTCCATCTACTGGGAGATTCAAGTCATACACGACGAGCTCGTTGACCTAGAAATACCGATTGCAGGGATCGACAGAGATTGGCCTTTTGAGCATTTCGCCTGAATCGATATAAATGGAACCCCACACATTGCATGAGCCACTTTCTACCCGTAACAGCGAGATTTCAGTGGGCTGAGCGGGATTAGCGGCACGAGCCGATCTTAATCGCGAGTCCCCCGATACGGCTCTGGATATTGAAGACGAGTGCATGAGTTCGTTTTCATGGAATGCGCTATGCGTACCGATGACCTAACTTGCCCAAGCCATACCCTAAGTAACCCCGACACACTCATGATAGTCTGATTCAGTGCAGTACATCGTTTAAACAATTTACGTAACAAACTTGAATAGCCAATTTGAATAAAAAGAGCCTCATCCAATGAGTGACATTCCAATGATTACAGTCTCGCAAACAGACCGAGTGCTAAACATCACATTAAACCGGCCCGACGATCTCAATCCGCTTTGCTGGCAGGTACTCAATGAACTCAAAACGGTGTTAGACGGCGTCCTTAAGGACGATACCGTTGGCGTGGTTGTCATAGGGGCTGCGGGCAAAGCATTTTCAACAGGCTATGACTTGCGTGAGGAGCACTGGATTACCTCTCAATACCCCGCCAACTTTGAAGATCATGTTGACATTCGACAGGACAGAGACGATGTCCACACCATTGTCGATTACTGGATGAAGCTGTGGCGTTACCCCAAACCCATCATTGCGAAAGTACAGGGTGACTGCTTATCGGGTGCCGGGGAGCTGCTGGGAGTTTGCGATCTCGCCATTGTGAGCGAGCGCGCGAGATTTGGTCATCCCGCTGGACGAGATCTCGGAATACCGCCATCCATCATGTTCTGGCCAATGCTCATTGGCTTACGAAAGACGAAAGAATTGCTTTATACGTCGCGACTTATCAGTGCCACAGAGGCACAACAAATTGGCCTGGTAAATGAAGTGGTTCCGCATGAGCAGTTGGATGATCGCGTCGCAATGACAGCGGCTCATATCGCCAGAGCACCCAGCGACAATTTATCTATCCTAAAGGAAGTCTCAAATACATGGTTTGAAAACATGGGTATGGAGAGCTCGGTGAGGCGCGGTGCAGATTTAGACGCTATCTACCATCAGTTCGATAGTTTCAAAGACTTCTTTCGCACGCTGAGGAACGAGGGTGTTAAAGCAGCTTTTAAAAAACGCCGCGATCTCTTCGGTTGATTCGCAACAGTCACGCGAGCCGGTGTCTGAAACCCTCAATCCACCGTATAGAAAAGAATAAAAAAACAACCACACACCTTTGGATAAAAAAATAGGAGTGGCTAATGGACCTTCCAGTTGGTGAGAGTTACGAGGATATCTGCAGTAAATTTCACTGGGATATTCCCGAGTACTTCAACATTGCGGATGTCGTCTGCGATCGCTGGGCTGACGACGCAGGTCGCATTGCGATAACGCATGAGAGCCTCGACGGGTCAGTTAAAGACTTTACCTTTGCAGAGATAAAGAGCCACTCGAATCAACTCGCGAATCTGCTTAGTAGCCTGGGCTTAACGAAAGGAGATCGTGCGCTCATATTACTCACGCAATCGCCCGAGTGTGCAATCTCGCACCTCGCCTGCTTTAAATCGGGAGTGATCTCTTGTCTCGCCTCGGTACTCTTTGGGCCCGATGCGATAGCGCATCGACTGACTAGCACAGGCGCAAAGGTTTGTATTACCAACAAAGCAAATCTGCAAAAAGTGCAAAGTGTGCGCGGCGCATGCTCGTCTCTGAAACATATTTTGGTAGTCGATGATGCGTCACCGAACGACGCGCTATCTCTATGGCGTTCTATTGCAGATCAGCCGTCGCATTTTGATACTGTTAAAACGCGCAGCGAGGACACTGCCTGGATTAGCTTCACATCCGGGACAACCGGGCAGCCTAAAGGTGTGTTGATGCCACATCGGGTGCTACTCGGCAACAAACCGCTTTTTGAGTATTACTACGACTATGGTCCTAGGGACGGCGATACGCTCTGGTCACCTGCCGATTGGGCGTGGATAGCCGGTCTGATTAACATTCTACTCATTGGGTGGTACTCAGGCTGCAGAGTTGTCTCAACCGACATGGAGGGCTTTAACGCGCAGTCTGCCTTCCGCATTTTAGGTCAACACAATATTACTGTCTCTCTACTGACACCCACTGTACTCAAACTCATGCGACAAATTGACTCTGAGGAGTCCCCTGACCTTAAGCTACGCGTTGTACTCAGCGGCGGCGAGGCCGTAGGCAAAGAACTGGCACTGTGGGCCGATGAACGCTTTGGCCTGACCATTAGCGAGGGTTTCGGACAAACTGAATGTAACGGGATGATTGGCACCAATCCGCGGCTCATGCAGGTTCGACACGGCTCTTTGGGTAAGGCCATGCCGGGCTCGGTTTGCGCCATCGTTGATGATGAGGGTTATGAAGTTCAACGCGGCATTCAGGGCAACATTGCGATCAAAGGGCCACATCCCGCCATGTTCTCAGGCTACTTAGATAACCCCGAAGCGACCAAGGGTAAATTTATTAATGGCTGGATGATCACAGGCGATCTAGGCGAGCAGGATGAGGACGGTTTTTTGTGGTTCCACGGCCGTACGGATGACGTCATTACAAGCTCCGGATACCGAATTGGACCTACGGAAATTGAGGACTGCCTGCTTAAAAGCCCCTCTGTTCAGCTCGCAGCGGTCATTGGTGTCCCCGATGACACCCGCACCGAACTGATAAAGGCCTTTATTGTCGTGTCTGAAAATACAGAGCCAAGCGACGCGCTGGCTGAGTCGCTGAAGGCGCTGGTAAGGGAGCACCTCGCCAAACATGAAGTTCCAAGGCTGATAGAGTTTGTCGATAGTCTTCCTATGACAACAACAGGGAAAATTATGCGTCGCACACTGCGCGACCGTGAAATATCAATCACACCGTAACGGCGACCAAATTTTCGATCCCTCGAGACTCAGCAGCAGCGTCTGGTTAAATCTGTTCGCAGTTCCCTGCAACGCCCTGGCCAGCAAATAAGGCTCCGACAAACGGAAGGGAGTCTGAGGTGGAAGGCAGTACGACCCCCCTGTGATCTAAGTCGGGGTAAAACTGAGATTGCACAGTAGTACCGGCCTTACAAAGCGCTATTTTTAGCGCTTTCTGCATTCGTGGTGGCGTATCGTTGTCTTTACCACCCGTACCGAAAAAAAGCGGTACCGGTAGGTTGAGATGGGGGTAACCCATCGCATTAAACGCCTTTTTCAAGCCGACTCTAGGGTTTTTCTTAAAACTATTTCGGCGAGACAGCGCAGAATTGATCACCTCCTTTTTGAGACTCGCGTAACAGAGATCATCGGCACGCTGAGCAATGGGACGCGCGTAATCAGTCAGATAATCAAACATGTTAAAGCTAGGGTCTACTTGCTCAGCTAAGGTCATGACAAGGAAGGTATAACCAAGGAGTGGATCAGGCCTGTCGACTACATTCAGGCGATCCAGCGCGTTGAGTGCTGCGGGTGTAAAGTAAGGTGCCCCAGTTGCTACGACGCCGACCAATTGGATTTCCGGCGCGTAATACGGCGCGTACCCTCCCGTTGCAATTGCAGCCGCCGCTCCCTGTGACTGACCAAATAAAACCACCTTTTTCGAAAGCGGGAAATCAGCTCCCTGAACCGCCTTTATGATATCGAGGTTGCTGTAAGCCGCAGCGCGGGTGTGGAGATAGGGATGCGTTCCTTTAGTCCCTAAACCCTGATAATCAGACGCGACAACAGCGTAGCCACGAGCCAAGTAACGATTAAGATAGTCTTCGTCTTGTGACTGTCTACCGTTCCACGACGGCGCACACCGGTCTGCAATACCCACGGTGCCATGGGTCCAGGCCATCAGAGGCCAACCACCGTCAGGTGGATTCCCTTTTGGAAGAAAGAGCGCGCCGGACACTGTGGTTATGCCACCCTCTTCCAGCCCATCTGTCGCGGTGTATAGCAGTCGAACTTGTATGCCCCCATACTCCAGACGCTGCCGCTCATCGAGCGCTTCTGCCCGCACTAGAAGCCCCGGTGCACTCTGCAATTCTGAGTCAGTGACGTAAAAATCTGATAAGAAACTATCGCCCAAAGTAAAGCGGTCATGAGGAGTCTCGGCACTTACAGGGGCGGCGGCGATGGCAGCCATTAAGATCAGCTTGGAAAAAATTGTTTTCATATTTCTCGCCTCAGGATCCGACTGTAAGAGTGAGGAAGTGATCGCCCCGAGGTACCAGAAAGTGATCGCTTAGTTGAAGAAATTAACACATCGACCCTGCGAGCGTAGGCTGCAACAAACGGCGCCTTCATCCTAGCAAAAAGATAAATACTTGAAGTTCAAAGGCCTTCACTGGTCACAATGGAACTTGGAAATAAGATCGTCAAGCGTTGAAACTCCTAGCGTGCAGATATGTAGACACGCATCTCGCAGCGAGTGCTCCTCTCTTTACAAGAACAGCGCCCTTAGACATCGCAGATATAAAAAAGGCCGCTTCCGCGGCCTTTAGGCTGGATATAACGCCCAGCTACTTGAACATGTTTAGAAACGTGTCCATATCAAATTGATTGCCGTAGAGCATGGCGCTGTTAAGTGAAACATCGGCAGCAATCGCGACAGCAGTTTTTATCTCTTCATCGGTTGCGCCAGCCGCCTTTGCAAACGCAGTATGCGCGGGAATGCAGTACTCACACCTTATCGCCACGGATGCCGAGAGCGCTGCGAGCTGTGCATACTTAAGGGGGATGGCCCCATTAAATACGTTTTTTTCCACCGCTTCATAATAGTCGGCTGTGGCGTCTTGTTGAGCAGCCGGATGGAGCGCAACAAACGGATTGGCAGTTTTAACGTCTCTCATCTTTTCATCAGCATGCACATTTATTGCCATCACTGTAAAAATGAGGGTGATTAAATATTTCATGTTCTTCTCCAAGTGGTTAAGTCAGCAACACAAGAAGGCCCCGCAAAAGCAGGGCCTTTGCGTTCAGCAAGCTGACGCTACATTGCTGCGGCGTAATAGGTTTGGCAAACCATGGAGAATCCGTGGGTCATCTCCCGTTTACCCTCAACTTTTGAGATGATCTCGGCCACCCAGGGTTCGGAACGGGCATCTAACATGCGCCCAACTTCAGCCGCGGAGGCCGAGCCGAATGACGTCATAATGGTGCCTGTAGTGGCACCCGTGTCGCCCATAAAAACTTGCATCGAAACGTCGTAACCACGCTTCTTCATCTCGGNGTGTANCTCATCCAANACCGCGATATAGCCACCGGGATTATCTGTCTTCACATAAAGGTTGTAGTAGTGGCCCGTGTCAGTGACCNCTGCNGCACGAACAATCCGCCAGTTATCCCATGTGCGAACAGTGCGNTCGACATTCATATTCGCGACGGCCTCGCGAACCGTTGGNTTCATGGGGTCGCTACTCCAGGNACTTTCCTGNGAATCAAAAAAGGACCANAGATAATGATCGCCCATTTGCTCAGCACCNGATGTGGGTGAGCANAGACCCATTGCCATCGCACCNTTAGCNTTNGANATGGCTTCAGCATTACTTTTAGCCCACCCAGCNTANCCNGCGGGATCGCTGGTATTGACTGTGATAAGTGACATCACNGGCTCGGCTTGCACAAANGCGCCAGAACAGAGCGCGATGGCGCCCAAAACATTACGGAATCTCTTCATTTTTATTATCTCCATTTATTATTTGACNGGGGCAACGTTGAACTTCAGGGTTTTATTCACCATATCNAGCTCGCCTGTGGCGACATTGATGAGNCCATTTGAAACAGCGTCAAAGGTAAATAAGTCGAATACCTTCCCGTTTTTCTTCCAAACGCCTTGTAGGGTGGCGGTGACCACTTCTTCNCCGCTTTGAGTCCATCCGTAACCNGTGAACTCACCCATATCCTCNAGACCCAGCTTATTGGTAAACAACCAATTACCNTAAACACGACCATAGGGACCCGCCTCTCCCGAGGCAGTCAGATGGTAGTTAACGCCATCTGTGGTCGAGACTGAATCAATGGTGAAATCNCCTACGAATGACTCACCTAGCTTGAGATCCTGTCCAAGTGACAGGGGTGAAACTGCTATNACCGCTAATACTGCCAAGAACTTAAANACTCTCATTTACTTCTCCTNGGTATTGCGTGCTTCAGTTAANGCGTGGTGNAAACCACNCCGTTCATATCGCGGCANTTNTTACCGCGGTTTTNCCGGTGCAACCACNTTCNTTGGCNTTTNTGGCACNCCGGTGACTTTGGCCACTNACGCGACTTTGGGGCAAAACCTTTAACNGTCTNNCCGTTAATCGANAGNCCGTGNCGCTNNAANAACTATCGGCTGATCGAGTAGCCCTGCTGCTCAAGGATAAAGCGGTCCTCTCGCATGTTTGCTACCGCCGTNACGAGGCCATCCTCATTAAATTGAAAGCGCGTAACCACATGNCTCTCGATAAGCTGGCCTGTCACGTCGTCGGTGTTTGCAATGGTGGTCCATGCGTATGCAACACCCTCGCTCGCCACAACCTCGTTAAGCGTAAAGGACTCATCACCCCAATCTTCTGGATCGCCTGAGGCCATCCAATCCAACATGTCTGCCTTTGAAATTGTCGAGACGATCTTGCCGCGCTTTACTGCAATATCGAGAGATTCTTCACCGCGTGTGATGACAGCTGAAACTTCTTCNCCCGGAGCGCCNCGAAAACTCAAAGCCCCTGAGTCACGATTCTCCGCATTAACGGCCACACCACGAACAGCNGTGAACTCATCACCCAACTCAAGGACACTNGCAGCAGGGCTATCCGGGACAATTGTTTCGACGATCATCCGACCNGACTCNTCCGTATTGTCATAGGTAAAGCCAAAGCCNACATACCGAGGNCGGNAGAACAATCCGTCTTCNGCCATATATTGTTCGACCGCACNGATNGTNGCCTCTTGTCCTATCTGGCCTGCCTCGATCCACGCTTTTGCAACGTCCGCATTTGATGGTTTTTCTGAGACGTCACTGCACCCACTCATTCCCAANAAACTCGCGCCACAGACAAGCGCCATTCCAATTTTATACTTCATACCAGCCCCCTAAAGATGATTGATGTCGGCGCATCTCTCTACGCCGGCATAAAAAAGCTAGCAACTCNGNATCAGAAGGGCCATAAAATANGGTCTGCCAACNNAAAAACCGACAATNACGACAAAACATGGACNACTATGGGTGGNCGCCGTNATAGGTACTTGTNTCTNCTANTCGCANCACATTCATCCAGAGACAGCCGTTAAAAAAGGCCCTCTTGCAATGGACGTTGTTCATTTATAAAGATTAGAGGCTTTGCGCCAAACCATAGCGCTCTAAAATTCTCAGCTGACGCTCAAGACGGACTTTTCGCCTTTGGTGCTCACCTCTCTCGCAAACAACGACGCTAAGCGGCTAACAAATACTCAAGACCTCTGACAGCTATTACTTAAAAGTTTAACATTGCACTTGTTTAATTCATGCCAAGAAAACTAATTAAGAAAATGCGCCCGAACAGGATCGTCTAAAATGGAAATCATAGCGTCACACGGCTTTATACTGCTCACGCTTGCATGTGTCTTCGGCCTGTTCATGGCCTGGGGTATTGGTGCAAATGATGTGGCAAATGCCATGGGTACCTCTGTAGGTTCGAGGGCGCTGACATTGAAGCAAGCCATCATCATCGCCGCTATTTTCGAGTTCGCGGGTGCATACCTTGCGGGTGGCGAGGTGACCTCGACCATCCGAAAGGGAATTATCGATCCTGCGGTACTTACCGACACGCCGGAGTTACTGGTATTTGGCATGCTGTCCGCGCTACTCGCCGCGGCCACGTGGCTTCTAATTGCCAGCATTAAAGGGTGGCCAGTCTCCACTACACACTCCATTGTTGGTGCCATTGTGGGCTTTGCGGCAGTGGGTATTTCTGTCGATTCAGTCGCCTGGGGTAAGGTCGGGCAAATCGCTGCGAGTTGGGTAGTGTCTCCATTACTTGCAGGTTCAATGGCCTTCGCGCTCATCGTCTCTGTCCAAAAGCTGATCTTCGACCATGAGAATACCTTTGAGCGTGCACGCAAGTATGTGCCTATCTACATGTGGATAGTTGGCTTCATGATTTGCATGGTGACGTTACTCAAGGGCCTGAAACACATCGGCGTCGACCTTGACCTAGGTATGGGCTCAAAGTTTGTCAACGCCATGGTTATTTCCGCTCTCGTTGGCTTTGTAATTGCCGGTATCGGCGCGGCATTGCTAAGGAACATCAAGACATCGGGTGACATAAATAGCACGGAAAACATTGAGCGAATTTTTGGTGTCCTGATGATCTTCACTGCCTGCGGTATGGCGTTTGCTCACGGCTCAAATGATGTTGCCAATGCAGTCGGGCCTTTGGCCGCCGTTGTAAGCACTGTTCAGTCAGGCGGTATCATTGGCGCTAAGGCCGCTTTGCCTTGGTGGGTACTTGCGATTGGTGGCGCCGGTATCGTTACGGGTCTCGCAACTTACGGGTGGCGCGTAATTCAAACTATCGGCAAAAAGATAACAGAGTTAACGCCCAGTAGAGGGTTTGCAGCTGAGCTCGCGGCAGCCTCCACTGTGGTGTTGGCATCCGCCACTGGCTTACCTATTTCCACTACGCACACGCTGGTCGGTGCTGTGCTCGGTGTCGGGCTAGCTCGCGGTGTTGAAGCGCTTAATTTGAGGACCGTAGGTGCCATCTTCGCCTCCTGGCTGGTCACACTGCCAGCAGGTGCCGGCCTGGCGATTATCTTCTTCTACATACTGTCTGCTGTTTTTGGGGCCTAAACACGAGGCAACAATTTGCCTACCGCCCTAACCTAAACGAGTAAGGGGAAATTAGACGGGCATTAACGTAATGGGGCCGTGAAATACGTCTAGTTATCTTCGGTTAACTTATTCTCAAGTGATTCAAATAACTGATGGACTGTTGAAGATCCCTGGCGCATGCCTTGGCTGTCATATTGCTGAAGGTAGCCATCGAGACAAGGGTTTGCAAAGTAAACAATACTATGGCGCACCGGGTTCGATGCTGACTGCGTCGTGACACGATGCACAATAGCCGAGACCGTCCGATCTGAACGTTTCGTGATGAAATTCAGTGCCTCGCCAAAGTTAATCACCAAGTGACCCTCCAGCACGGGCACATCCATAAACGAACCATCGACTTCGATCTGAAGCCCCGGAGCTGTCGCATCTAAGATCGTTACAAACCCATAGTCTGTATGAGGCCGCAGGCCTAAGTCGGGCTGGCGCGTATCGTAGTGAACAAAGTTGAGAAATGCTGTGCCCTCACCTGCGGCATAACCGCCGGAAGCCGGACCCCAATGCTGCTCTGGAATCCCCGACTGGTGAAAAACCTCTCGAATAATAGCTACTCCCAATTCATCCAGCTTACGGCCAAAATTCGCAACCTCTGGCGGATAGTGCTCATCCCAGCGATGGCGTTGCAGAGCAAGCTTAGTCTGTTGGTTATTTTCAAGAGAAATGAAACCTTCTAGCTCGCCATACTTTGGAATTTCACGATACGGACTATCCGGAAATGAGAGCCCCTCACCAAAGCAACGGACCTTGTCTAGCTCAAGTGATCTCGGCGCTCTCAGGTAGAAGACCCCTATCTGCCAAGCGCGATCCTGATCCTCAGTCGTCTCAAAGATCAGGCGCTGTGACGCATCGATGGTAGCGACGGGAAGGCTTACACGTGGGCTCATAGCCATCTAAAGGTGCCTGCCGCGCAGTATTCGTTGAACCACTGGGTAGGCACCTTCAGCCCTGCTCGGCCAGAGGTCAGGCATACCGCAGTGGACTGCCACATACTTTATGAGCACGTCTGATACCTTTTCAACGTTAACCCCTCACCTTTACTGAAGCCCTTCGATTCTTCGCACATGACCTTAACTTGGCAATGAGGCATACGATCGTGACAAATGGATGGCCTACATCTTAGCTTCTTATGGGCTCGCCATAACGCTTTGTACTGGTACAGCGTCCACGGCAATTTAGCGGAGTGTAAATCTCGCCATGCTCCTGATCGCCGTTTGAACCATGAATCTACCGTTTTGCTGTCCCTATCTCGCCTGTTATTTGATGTCCTTTGAGCACCTTATTCGATAGATTATGGAGTTGTAACCTACCCTCAAAAAAGAGCGACATAGTCAGCGAGGCCATACATGCAAATAGAGCCCTTCAAAGTCGAAATTTGGATGAACGAGTGGGAAACTCAATGTACTTACAACTTGGCGGAAACGTGTGTTGCGAGTATCACCGTTGAGGAATTACTGGCTCTCTCGGGTGGCAGCGCTGACGACCTCTCGGGTCTATTGCAGATGAAGCTCACCTATGGCGATATCGAGGGCTCACCAAGATTACGAACGGCCATTGCTAACCTCTACGCCAACCGATGCATCGAAGATATTACAGTCACCCACGGCACTATCGCGGCCAACATGCTCGTTCACAAAGCTATCGTTGAACCCGGTGATCATGTGCTTTCCATCGTGCCGACCTACCAGCAGCATTATTCCATTCCAAAGAGTATTCAGGCCGATGTCACAACACTGGCGCTTCGTGAGGAAGATGGTTTCCTGCCTAACCTTGAGGCATTGAAAGCCTCTGTAAAGCCCAACACCAAACTGATTGCCTTTACTAATCCCAATAATCCAACAGGGGCGCTCATTGAACGCCCTATGCTTGAGGATATGGTGGATATCGCAGACTCGGTGGGTGCCTACTTACTGTGCGATGAGGTCTACCGCGGAACGGCCCAAGTCGGTGATGGCATGTCACCCTCAATCGTAGACTTATATGCAAAAGGCATCAGTACCGCAGGGATGTCTAAAGTATTTTCATTGGCCGGCCTGAGGGTCGGTTGGGTAATCGCACCTCAAGAGGTGAGGGAGCAGGTCCTGATTCACAGAGACTACGACACGATCTCTG
>NZIJ01000106.1 GCA_002689915.1 Halieaceae bacterium
CAATAGTAGAAGGAAGTGCTTGGAAATTTGTTTCCAGCGAGATAACATCTTCAATGGAGTGAGTAGGAATCTCGATGTGAGTTGTAGGGAATACCATCTCTAATCTCTTTCCGCTTCCTCCTCCGATACTAAAAGTAAGAGATACGCTATTTGTAACAGTAGTTGTTAGATTACGTAAGTCTTCAAAGAAGTCTCGTGACTTTGTGCCCGAGCCGTCTACTGCACTATCGTCCATGGAAAGGTAACATGTAAAGGATCCACTTACAGAACGAGTGCCGGTTACATGACCTACAGGAACGTTTACAAGACCTAGTTCTTCTGGAGTAATATAAGTAATATTATTACTAATAGTAATATTTCCTCCGGTAAGAGTCATATCGTAAGCGTTTGTACCACTTAATAGCCCAGTAGTATTAGCACCATTTACTGCAAGAGTGGTTAACCGGTTACGAATAAAGTTATCTGTATCTGTAATACCTTCATTAATAGGATGAGGAGTTGCTGCTTCACTACTAGAGCCTACATCTGTCATTACATACAGTTTATAGTCATCTGTATCTAGCCATACATCTCCTACTGCAATAGCAGTGCCATCGTTTGTGGTTGTTGTAGATTGAGGGACGGTTGTTGCTGCTTCAATTGTGCTACCAGTAAAATCAATTACTTCTGAACACTGACCCGTCCAGTTAATTGTAGCAATACCATCAATTTCGAAATCAACACTAGCTTCTGCTACTACTGCGCCTTTTAGTTTCACTACATTTCGTTTTGCAGTATTGCCAAGAACAAAGTACATATTTGCAGTACCTAAAGTTGACTTATTTGAATAAGTGAAGTTCCACGCATTTTGCGCTGCTGCAGGAACATTAACATTGCTGGCATCATCCCCTCTTTCAAAATTATAGTCAGTGCCATTATATTGATCTGCGCCGGCCAACATAGCCCACAGAACTTCTTCTACTGCGTGTACTTCTGCGGCGGCATCTGCAGTACCATCAGCACTGCCGGAGGCAGCTGTAAAAGGACGAACATACGTTGAAAAAGACCATTCTCCTGCAGCTAATGAGTCATTAAATGCACGTCTTCCTCGTCTGCTAACTCCACCAGATGATTCCATCTCACTTAGAGTAATTTCAGACGTATTATTACCTTGAGAAAAACTAAAGCCATCGAGTACAGGTATTTCCCATACCTTATTGTTAAACTCAATATAGACTTTAGTATCGCGACTAAAATATAGTTGTGTTGCCATAGTAAATCTCCTATGCAAATATTGAAAGGACTAGGGCGTGAACATTTGTTCGTGCCAGTCGTTTCTAGTAGCGAACCTCTACGAGAAGTTCTCCTACTCCTAAAGGCTCTAGTACACCTTCATCAGTATCAATACTGATGATTGTGATCTGTTGACAATTAAACTCATTGTTTTGTTTGTCAAAATATTGTAAATTTGAATTTTCTTCTATAACGGTTTCGACATCTTCCATTAGTGCATTTAAATGATATTGTGCATCATCTTCATTAACATAACAACGAATTGTAACACTTAAAAATCTGTCTTTATAACCGCCTGCTTGGTACTCTCTAGTTTCTGCTCCAGCATTTAAATGTATTGCAGGAAAGTCTTCTACTTCGTCCCAAAACTTTAGTCTTGGATGTACATTGTTTGCTACATCTGAAAGAAAAGCCCCAGAGCCATCAATGTCTTTTAGTTTCTCTGATAAAGCTTCTACTATATTAGATCTACGGGAAGTATATGTTCTTGCTGTTGTGCTCATTATACTCTCCTAGTATATAATCTTCCTATTGCTAGCTCTGCTGCAATTTCTCTTATAGAACCATCAATTAAAGATCTAGGATCTCTGTCAATACTTGCGAATCTACTACCTGAAGTTCTTTCAAATACTTGATATGGGTCTTTTTGATACGTATACCCAATACTTGGAAACCCTTGTCTAGTAGGCATTACATCAGTAACTCTAACACTTGCAGCAAACCTGCCGGTTCTATTTTCTAGTTGAGGAGCGCCCATGTTTTTTGCGACTTTATCATTAATTCGCGCGTTTAGTAATCCTAGTAAAGTAGCCATAGAAACAGTACTTTCTTTTGCTTTTGTAACCCTGCCTCTTTTAGGTGCTCCTGCTTTTCCTTTTTTCTTTTTTAAAGCGCCCCCAGTTACTATTGCATTTTTTACTGAGGGGCTGCCTTTTGATTTTAGCTTTACTTTTCTAGGGTCTACTTTAGCGCCTACTTTTATAGTTGCCCCTTCTATCTTTAGTAAGGGGGCTATTGCTACAGCTCCTGCTTTTTGAACTAAAGTAGAAGAGCCAGGTAAATTCGCTATAAAATCGGCCCCTTTTGTTTGAAAATACTGTCTTATAAACTTTAGTACTTTTCTTTCTCTAACACCGTCGGTAGCTCTATTAGTATATTTATCTTGAAATGTTACAAAAGGAATATAAGTTGCAGATATTCCTCCAGAGGGAGTTACTATCTGTTGATAATTTACTGTTAAACCTTTAATATCGTTGAAAGCTACATTTGTTAATTCGCCTTCGTCAAAAGCATCTTTTGCAGCATCCTGCATGTCTTTTAACAAGTTTTTAGTATCTTCAGGGTCTAGAGCTTTTTCTACTTTTCCTAGCGCTTTTGCTCCTGTGACTCCCGAGACTGCAAAGCCTACTCCCGCTCCGTGCCCTCTATCTACTCTTTTAGTTATTTGTTTTATTTGGGCCTCGGTCGCATCTACCACGAGTTCTATAATTTGTTTTTTGCACTCTGCTAGTTCAGTGAAATTTCTAAACATAAAAGCAGTTCCATCTTTAGCAACTTGTTTATAGATATGAGGGAATTTTCTTTTTAAATGAATTCCTCCCATAGTATTTTCTATATTTTTAGCACCACCTTTATACCTTATATTTCTATTAATATACTTATCTTGATAAGGTTTTGCTAGCCTTCTTGCTGCTTTTATTTTACCTTGAGTTATTTTTGCTTCTTTTACGCTTTGGGGTAAATGACCTCTGCGTTTTAACTCTACAATAGTGTCATTAATAAAATCTAAATCTTCCAAAAACAAAACGTGAGGACGGGTGCTTTGTAGAGCTTTTCGTGTTTCTCTATTTTCTTTAGCACTTAAACCTTTTAATAGGTCTTTTGCTAAATTGTCTCTTACGCTTTTACTAGCCATTAAAAGTTTTTATATAAGTCCAGGACTCTCTTGATGTGATCAGGAAATGCTACACTATCACGTAAACTAGTAGATCCTTGATTTTGGATACTTGCTCCTGCCAAAGTTCTACGCTCTTTATGTTCGTCTTTCAGGTAGTAAGTAATTAAATCAAATACTGCAAGTTTCAAATCTGAAGGACACGCAGAGTACCCCGCTGTATAAGTAACTTTAACTGAGCCTGCCCCTTTAGGCCAGTTTTTATAGGTAGATCCCGTTACATACAGTACACTATCCGTCGCGGTATCTAGATAATAGTCTGTTGTTGGCACGGTGCTGTAACTTTCTGAAACGGAATCTCTTTTCTCTACTGAAACTATAGTATTAGCAGGACTTTCTGTTAGTTGTAATACATGAGTGTCCCAGTCTACACTAAATGTTTCTATTTTATTTGTGGAGTAGTAATCTATTAAAGAATTACCACAATAAGTTTTTACTAATTGACTCACTGCAGGAACTATAGTTGCAAGACGAAGGTCTTCCTTAGGACTGCTAATTCCCTCGGCTTCTTTGTATTCTGCAAGAGTTACTAAATCTGTCATAATAAGTCAATTAATAAAAACTTGGGGAGGCGGACCTCCCCAGTCTTTATGCTAAGCTATTAAGCTTCGTTGTCGATCTTGATTACGGGCTCGTTACCTGCACCGTCACCAGCCATGATTTCTTCAAAGCCGAGAGACTGTGACGCCACGATTACGCGACGCTGGTTCATTACTTCATAATCCTGCTCAACGGTTACACCGCGGAGACGAGGAGTTACATAGTTACGAGTGTAACAAGCAAAGGCAGCAGGAGTACCAGCAGCAGCCGTTGGGAACTCTTCAGAAACGACTACGGGTGAACCGTATACCGCACCGACAGTACCAACAACACGTGCTGCAAGGTCAGAACCTACTTCATCCAAAGTTTGGAAGTTAGCATCGTTCAACAAGTCAAAATATGAATCTTGTGATACGACATATGCCATTTCAGCAGGAGCAAGACCATACTTACCCATTGCTTCACGAGCGCCCAAGAGCATTCCTGAGCTCAAGCGAGTGCCTGCACCTAGAGAGAAGGTACCGGGATCATATGCAGCTGCATAGTTATCGAGGCCAGAGATAGTACCATTACCATTAATGATAACGTCTTCTACTGCACGACCGTGTGCTCGAGCTACTGACTCAACAAGCATTGGCATCAAGTTAATAAGTACCTGCTCATCTACGTCGTTGTTCATGAAAGTGCTTGAAACCAGACGGTAAGCATTCAATACAACTTGCTTAGCGTTGTACTGGTTTGCAGTTACCTGTGGACGGTTTTCCAAGTTACCTGAAGTCGCATCAGCGGCCCAAGCAGCTTTTCCAGCGTCAGTCTGGATTGGCAATACAGTTGCACCACCGTTGACAGGAATTTCACGGAACAAACGAGCTACTTTCAACTCATTCATGATTTCCTTTTCGATCAAAGAAGAAACTTCTTGGTCGATGTCAGCAGCGTTAGCAGCGTAGTTTACGCCAGCCTTTTCCTGCACGTTACGTGCAAAATCAGTGTCCCAGCCCTTGCGAGTCATTACACCAAGCATATGAGCAGTTAGGAAGTCCTTGCCCCACTTAGTAATGTCAGACTTTTCTGAGCGGTCGGCAAAGACACGCTTAGACTCGCGCATTTTTGCGATTTCTTCTGACTTCTCTTCAAGGTCTTTCTTGTACTTAGCAAGAGTCTCTTCCATATCAGAATTCTTCTTGTTAAGATCTTCTTGTACATCAGCAAGCAACTTCTCAGTACCTGACTCAATACCAGTTTGAATAGCTGACTTAACAGTCTCAGCTTCTAGAGCTTTGGCTGCTTCTACTTGCTCAGCTTCTTTTTGTGCAGCTTCTGCTGCGGCTTTTTCTTCGGCCTGTCGAATTGCAATCTTAGCAGCAGTCTCTTCTGCCACCTTCTTAGCAAAAGCGTCCAGGTCGATTTCGGGAGTTTGTACTTCCGACATTGTCATCTCCTTTTGAACTGACTTTTCAGTTCCATCCGGTGCATCACTAGCTTCAAATGAATCTTCATCGTTAGCCAGAGACTGACCGGCTAGATCTACACTATTAGTGAAAGTTTTTTTGAAATCATTGTACTCTTCAATAGAGTCAAATGACTTCGCCAGAGAGAAAGTAGCTGCTTGGTTACAAGGTACCGATACTACCGATACTTCAAACAACTCAGCGTCCTTAATCTTTAATCCGTCAGTTTCCGATAGGTAATCAGCATCCTTGACTCGGAAACCAACAGAAAATGCTCCAAGGATACCTTCTTTAACTAACTGCGCTACGTGATCGGGCGCAGATTTTGAAATTTTAGCTTTTAGCTCAAGCCCGCTCTCAGTAACTTTAAGTCCTGTTGCGCGGCCTATTGGCTTATTATAGTCGTGATTGAATAGAATAATAGGATTCTTTTCAAAGTTATTGAGACCACCTTTTGTCCATGCTTCTGCTGAGATTGTATCCCCAGCGCGGTCAAAATCAGCTGTACTAGCCATTCCACAAATGTAGATGCCGTCATCTGATTCGTCCAAAGCCTTAAAGGTAGAAGTGAGGTTAAAGATTTTTTCCATTAGTCTTTACTCTTTTTTTCTGCTTTAGCAGGCTTGCTCAAAGCTTCAAGCGGATTTGCTTGTGGCTTCGGTGCGGGTTTAGGCTCTGGTTTGGGTTCCGGCTTAGGAGCAGGCGCTGCTTTTGCGTTAATCTGTTCCCATGCGTCGGGCAATTCATGTTCTAGAATGCCTACCATTCTTGCCCAGTTACCAAAAAAGTTAAAAATCATGCCAATACGAATAGGAGCTTCTATATCTTTTTCCCATTCATGCCTTGTCATAACATGCCCTCTTTCTAGCATGTGTATTGCTATATCCTGCAATACTGCTAATCTTGCTCTAGCTCTCGCCATCTTCTTCTCCTTCTGGTGGTCTACCACCTTCATCTGGGTTTGCCGCACTACCTGCAATATTGGCAGGGACTCGTAAATCATCATATCCCTCTACTGGATCAAACCCAAGAGCATCTCTTGCTTCATTGGGAGAGATAATACCAGTATTGACGAGAGCCGAGTAATACTGCGACTGATCTCTTAGTTCTGGTTGCAATGCAGGAATATTTGTAATATCCTCTGATAAAGAAAATCCAAAATATCTTTCTAATGCAAAATTCATTTTACGAACAATAGGAAGTATAGTCTCTAAGTAATACATTCTCATATTTGGACGAATATTTGCATTATTACCAGAGTCCAACATTAAAGGAGGAACTCCGAGTGCTTTCAAAATAATTTTTTCATTTTCTGCAATTGCTGTTTGAAAGTCTAATTCTTTAAAGTTTACATTTGATACTGAGTCAATTTCAATACCACCATCTAGTATGAGAGGTCTTCGTCCTCCTGCATCTGGTCTATACCGAGCAGTCCAAGACTGTATCATTCTTTCTTTAATTTTTTCAGAGAGTGTATTAGGAGATTTAAGTACTAAACCTGGAACAGCTCCATTCTTAAAAAAGTTATCCTGAAAATCTCGCATACTACGAGTAAGGATCATGGTTCTAAGAGCGGGCTTTAAGCGAGATACACCCCGGTATATTGAGTAGAATGAGTTGTCCTTTATGTGAATAATCTCACTAGGCTTGTAATTAATTTGCTCATTGAAAGTAAACTTTTCAATGTATGTAGTATCACTTGCGTGTATTGTCATTTTATTCGCTGGCAAGTGGTATAAATGAACACCATCAAAATACATAAAGATGTTGCCATCTATTAAAAAATCTGTTACTAAATTTCTACGAAATGTACTAATGTCTTGAAAAGGATTAGGNTCTTTATTNAGCAATAACTCAACTCTAGANCGTTTTATTCCTTTTACTACACTCTGCATCCCCTGTACCTGGGCTCCTACACTAATAGGAATTTCAGACGCGTCGTCAACAATTAAATTTACACCACGATTTACAATCTCAAGATCTTCGTAAGCTCTTTCGTAGTTTACTACTTTTTCTCGAGAAGGCTCTGTNTTATGNTCAAAGTATGGTTGTGCAGGATTTAGTTTTTCCTCCACTTCGGGCGTTCTGCCAATTAATCTATCATACCATGCCATGTTTTTCTCTTTGAATCTCTACCCAGCGCATCTGCTTTTTTGCAGTCACTAGGGCTGGATTTCTGCCNTANAGTCTATGCAGTTCCAAATGATGCTTATGGCAAAGTGTNACTGTGTCGTTGTACAGCTCCGCCCACTTNTCTTCTATAAACTCATCTCGCCAAATANTAATNTATTCNTCTACNTAGTGATCTGGNCGCTCTTTTTGTTTNNTCTTNAACCACTCCCTTANTAGNGGNGCTANAGTNNAAAANTGGTGGAAATCTAATTNAGTGTCTGCTCCGCAGATCTCACACTCTGTGCCCTTTTCATACTTTGATTTCGCGCGATCNCTTATATATTTTACTGGATCTCTTTTGAGCTTTTTCATTTTGAATTATAGCCTCTGTAGGATAAATTGTCAAATACTATTTTTTACAGGTNTCTTTAGAACCCAGTNTNACTNGTTTCNAACGANTANAGTGCNTANCTTANAGCATCNGCCATGTGGGATGCTCGATTATGTTTTGGCTTTTCTTTAGCTAAATTAGGATTAGGNTCCCATTGATATTGGTCTAAACAGGANAGTACTTCATCACATCTCTGATCAACAAGTAATTTATCATTATCTACAATNCCTGCTACATGTGCAATTCCATCAAGTACGGATTTTTTAGCGTTGATGGTGCTAATGTCATAATTTTGTGCAAAGTCAAATCGAGTTTGTTGTGCAGCAGAGTCAATATAAATATAATCAATGTCAAACTTATCAATATATTCTTGTATTTTAAGAGCGTGTTGCTCAGTAGTTTTNTCNGCATCTAAGTACTCCGCTAATATGTGGTANGTTTGNTCNTCCCANTCATATGCTATGACGCAAAATGCAGTTGGATCACGATAACCCACATCGAGACCAGCAAATACATCCATGCTAGATATGTCGAGAACTTCATTATTGGTNACACAANTCTCATGATCGAAGNTCCATATCTGTCCTTCATAAGTATTAAAGTCAGCTTCATACTCTTGACGAAACTCAGCNTCTGACATAGATTTTTTAGCTTCCGATATATCCAGTTCAGACATTCTTGGATTATCTTTATAAGTAGCTCGTATAGAGCACCATTCCGGGAACTCATCGTTAAANCCTCTATCGAAGAATTCAGCAAACCAGTTGTTCCTGCCTCGAGGAGTAGAAATAAAGATAGCTTTTGAATTATCTTTATCTAGAGTAGGTCGAAGAGCTACGTTGAACGCATCNCGTCCGTCTGCCAACGCCGCCTCGTCAAATATAATTAAATCGTAACTTCTTCCTACACAGGAATCAACCTGGTTTACAGAACCCATTCGGACCGTAGAGCCATTGCTCAATTCTATAACTTTGTCTTTTGCATTGTCCTTTGTCACTTCTAAGTCAAAATGTTTNATTAAATTTCTNTGTAAGTCAAAAGAAATCTGAGACAGCGAGTAGTTGGGGGACATGATAAGAATATTAGAACCAGGCACTAAAGATACTAGCTGCCCGATTATATTTGCGATATATGTTTTGCCTTGTCGTCGCGATACTGCTGCACAAACAAAACGATATTTAGGATTATTAATCGCATTAATAATTGCTACCTGAGAGGGTAATGGTGTAACGCCTAGTAACTCCAGGTAGGGAGCTACGGCTAGCTTNAGAAAGCGTGTCTCAGATTGTAAAAGGTGAAGCTCGTCAGATGTTATATCTAAACGACTAATTTCTATTGCCATTTTATTCTACTCTGATTTTTGATCGTCTAATTTTTTATCGTTCTGCTCTAGCCAGTCTTCNGCATCAGTACCTACATCATTTTGTGTTGCTTCACGATAATAAATAATTATTTCTTTTTGTTGTCGAATATATCTACGAAGCTCTTGTAAATTGTAGGACATGTTCTCGTAGTCTAGAGGAGTAATTCCAAAAAGTACATAAGATCCATCCTGTAATTTTTTGAGGCGTGCTATCTGCTCATCAAAATTTTTATCTGTAACAACAAAAAATTCTATATCTTGTAAATTTATAGCTTTAGGTAATGGAGGCTGATAAATCTCCAGTGTTTTATATTCAGTAACCGTTTTAATAATTGGTTCTGGTGCTGGTANAGGTTGTGGCTGTAGTAATGAACAACCTCCAAGTAGTACTAAAGATAAACTAATTAGAATCCGCATTTTCTACCTCTTTACTCGCTTCTTCTATTGCTCGAAACACTTCTTTAGTGCCATTATTAATTCTAGGCTGTATAAGGCCTGGCTTTGCTTTTGCTAGCNTTGTAAGATCGTGTCTNTTAAAAATAGATAAGTAATCGTCCATTTCTGTCTGCATAGCGTTATTTTTCTCGCTAAGTTCTCCGATTACTTTAAGTTGTTTTTGTAAGTTCTGCTCTGATTGAACTCTTGCTTTTTCTGCAGTTTCAAAAGCAGTCTCTAATTTAATAGTGTTTTCTTTTAACACTGTATTATTCTTTTCTAGCTGCGCTATTGCAAGGTCTTTTTGGCCTACAACAGTTGTATGATAAGCATAGCCGGCACCTGCAAGTACAATTGCAATAGGCAGCATTTTTAACATTCCAAACATTAGGACTCCGTCTTAAATAAAGTGTAAAGGCCCCAAGCTAAACCGACCCAAGCTACTATTTTTGCAAGACCTCCTAATACTAGAAAACCTCCACAAACTGCAGTAAGTATTAAGCCGTCTGCAGTACTACGTTCGCCCATAAGTTTACTTAAATATTTCATACGTGTGTGCCTCTTTTCTTGTGGCCGTTCCAAGCCACAAAGCCTGCTGCTGCTAGTGCCCAGTAAGCAAGGTAGTTCAACAGCTTGAACCCATTTACTTCTATACAAATATCACGAAAGAGTTTATCTGCTTCGTTTTGAGTCATTTTAGGAGTATGCTCTCCAGATGCTTCTTTTAGGCAGGCATATTTATACGCATAATCATGAACAAGACCGCCCATAAGTAGTACTCCAGTAGGAGATAGCCACATAGCTAGAAACTTTGGTACTGACGCGCCATCAAATTCAAAACCTTTAGGAACTACATATGCTTTTCCTTCTAGTTCAAAATGAAAATCATCGCAAATTTCCCACTGACGAACACCCATCAACCACATCCAGATTCCCTTAAAAAAGCCTTTGTCTTTTGTTTGAATAGGAATGGGCTTCATGTGCGGCATCTCAGAGTACTTAAAGCCAACACGATGCTCGCCTTGTCCATCAAACTTAGTAAAGATAAAACCAATTACTACAAGTACTGCAAATACTGTCCACTGCCAAAAAGTCATAGCTAAATCAAGTAACATTTCCATTATTTCTTACTCCCTACTGCGTCTGCGGCGAAAAAGGCCGACACTAATACTGCGATTGAGGCAAAGTAAGTGGGTGCAATATCTGCAATTAAATTTGCCGCGGAATCTAACCCAAATAAAGAAGTTAGAAAAATACCGAAAGGGTATAATAAAAGACCTACTAAAGAAAACCAAGCCATCTTGCGAATAGCATCTCGCTGAGCATCTTTATCTTCGAGTTCTTTTCGTTTAAACTCTAAGTACATTTGTTGCTCTTCTGGAGATACTTCTCCATCCCCGTTTGTATCTGCTGGGTGAAACTTCTCTTCCATGTTAGCCTCTCAACTTTGCTATAAGCATCTTGATTGCTACCGTAGTGGGTAGGAATCTCCAGGGATGGAATCTATGTCCCAGCTTTTCCATTTCTTTTTTGGAGACAAACTTTTTGCTCCAGTTGTCAATGTACATTTTACCAAATTTAAGAACTCCGTGTCCTCCACCATTTTTTGTTGTTACAAAACATAGTTTTGCTTTAAACGTAAATAAGTAGAGCCAAAACTTAAACCACGACTTTTCACTAATTAAGTAGAGCATTGTTAAAGAATAGTCTTCACAATCTCCTTCATAAGGAGGCTTTTTCATTACTTTCCAATGATCTTTTTTGCCATACTGATCTTTATCATACCTATACTTCCAAGTATTATTAAGATGACTTACTTCTATATCAAACATTACCATTTCACCTTATCTGCCCA
>NZIJ01000104.1 GCA_002689915.1 Halieaceae bacterium
CTACTACAGTTTCTGTGGCGATTGTGGCTCGGGTGTTCATACCAGCAACATCGATGGTCAAGGCTTGTTGTCCCTGCGCTTGGGTGGCTGCCACCAGAAGGATTTACTGCCTCCCAAGCTACAGATTTGGTGTTGTTCCGCCCCCTCCTGGGTATCGGTGGAGAGTGATATCAAACTCGACAAGCAAGGCTAGAGAGCTGTTTATCGGGATCGTTTATCTGCCGGCGTAGCCTAGCTGTCGCCAGGCCTCAAAAACGGCAACCGCAACGGCGTTCGATAGATTGAGACTTCGGCTACCCGGCAGCATGGGTAAACGAACAATATGACTGGGGTCAAAGAGTGCAAGCAACTCGGGTGACAGACCTTTAGTTTCTGACCCAAAAACCAGTGAGTCACCGGGCTGGTATGTGAGATCGGAGTGAGCCACCTCGCCACAGGTCTCTACCGCGATGAGTCGACGATCCCCGTTTGCATCAACATAACTTGGCAGCGAGTCCCAGGTTCGAACATTGGCAAACTCGTGATAATCGAGCCCTGCACGGCGCAGCCGTTTGTCGTCCATCTCAAACCCCAGAGGCTTGATGATATGAAGCGACGCCCCCGTATTGGCACAGAGGCGAATGATATTGCCCGTATTGGGCGGAATCTCTGGCTGGCAAAGTACGATATGCAGCGTCGGCTCGCTCATTAAAAAAATCCCGTTTTTAATTCGGTGTCCGCAAGAGACACGAGGCCACCTGAGCGAGCGACGAATACCCTAGTTACAAATCGAGCTTAGCACCCAGCCGCTGAATGGTAACGCCATTATCCCAGCCCCCATCGATGATGCTCGCCGTCGCCTCTTTGATGCCAGTATCGATGCGCCACTGAAGGTAAGCATCGTAGTGGGCAACGCTCTCCCACTCTTCGATGAGTGTGTAGGTATTGGCCGACTCCTCAACATAGACGTCAAGACCAATACAGCCGTCAAAGCCCCGTGTCGCACCCAGCGATGCCTTGAATACCTCGGCCATCTGGGCGAGCTTCCCTTCTTGTGCTTTAAAGTGCGCAATGATTATTGCTGCCATGACTTTCCCCCTCGTTAGCTACACCTTTGATATCTATCACCCCTTTTCGTTAATGGGTCAAGACTCGTCGTCTTTGATACAGACACCGAAACTCCACCAGCGCTTTGAGCAGGCATACACCAATCGACCTCGCTGCCCGTGCTGCATATCCAAAATACGTTGAATCGATTCGGTGGGTGCCATGCCCAAGATTTCGTTGTCCTGCAATTCATCGAGGGGTCGCGGATAACTTGCCCAGTCTCTGGGTGGACGCCACCCCGGAGGAGGAATCAGCACCGATCGCGTTCCGCTGATCGGGTAAAGGGCGCGCCAATCAACTATCGCCCGCGCCATCTTATCGACCACGTCGGGGTACTCGGACGCCAAATTATTGTATTCGTTTGGATCCTCTGCAATGCGGAACAGATAGTTGGTCACCGAGGTCGAGAGCTGATCCTGCTCCATTTCTTGGACCAACTTCCACTCATCATCGAAGGCCGTAAGCTTAAAACTCCCATAAATCGGTATCTCGGAAGCGAACATCACAAGCTCGTCACGCTGATGAACGACGCCCTCTTTTATCGACGGCCACATACTTTTCCCGTCAAACTTAAAGGTATTTCGGGCCTCAATACCCGCTGCATCAGCCAGTGTTGGGAAAACATCCATCACGGTCATGACTTGATCAAATGTCTGCGCGGGCGCCAACTGCTCAGGCCAACGCATCAGTGATACAACGCGAATACCACCCTCAAACGTCTCTCCTTTGCCGCCGCGCAGCGGCGCATTATCGGCGCCTCCGTAGGAATAGGCCGCACCACCGTTATCGCTGAAAAACAGTACGATGGTGTTCTCTGCGAGGCCCTCCGCGTCGAGCGTATCTAGGACCTGACCGATTGCCTGATCCATGGCGTCTACAACCGCGGCATACATGGGACGAGCGCTTTCGCGCATCATCAGCTTCGACATACGACGTGTGGAATCCGTCTGGTTAGACCGCGCGGGTGCCAGGTCGGTTTCAATATCTCTGTACTTCTCTTTCAGTTCCTCTGGTGCATCGAGTGGCGTGTGAGGTGCGATGAAAGGCATGTACACGAAAAAGGGCTTTTCCTTATCGCGTTCTCGAATATACCGACTGACCTCATCAGCGAGCAGGTAAGTTTCGTACCCCTCATCGTCAATGGAGACACCGTTTTCCTGAAAATCCTTGCCGCCGACATTGGCAAAAGGCGGATAAAAGCCAACCTCGGTGTGAAGGTGCCCATAAAAGTGTTCAAAGCCGCGCTGGTTTGGGTGGTAAGTCATCTGGGCATGGCCCAAATGCCACTTNCCNACCATTGCNGTCTGGTATCCCGCCGCTTGAAATGACTGCGGCATAAAATGCTCAGCCGGATTCACNCCGATATTATCCCAGGGAAGAATGACACCGTAGGCAATGCCCAANCGCATCGGATCGCGCCCTGTCATGAGGGCCGCGCGGGTNGGNGAACAAATGGGCGTCGTATAAAAGCGGTTTAGCTGAANACCCTGCTCTGCGAGTTTATCAAGCGATGGCGTATCGATATTCCCACCGTGGTAGCCCACGTCGGCCCAGCCTAAGTCATCTGCCACCATGACGATTACATTTGGACGATCNACATCGCTAGCGAGANCAGNGGGANCGANGCTGAGAGANAAGAGGNCTGTTATGAAACCAAGAGAACGAATTAGCGCACACATATTTTTGTCTTTTATCGTTTTTATAAAATAGTCGAGAGCNGTTTGACCCTCTTCACNAGCNATACTCTCTNCGAATCAGAAATTGAGCAACGCACAAACGGACGTGAAAACGTAGCGTCACTCATTCTCCCCGAACNGCTAACCGGTGTCAATCGGACACGCCCCCAAGGTGTTCCGTAGTGAATACGCCCGTCTTCATCGATAGACGTTCCGGAGTACATTACGTTGTAGCGCTGCCCGCCNANAACATAATGAAAGTCGGCNTCACCNGTACTCCAGTCCAGTGCTTCAAGNGTGAACTGGTTATCTCTGGCNCCGATGAAGTAGACCCGGTCTGACANTATGCCCACCGTCGGCACACTGCTGGGCGAGCTGATNTCCCGGTTAACCCATGCGTAATCAAGGGTCTGCGTGTCCGNATTCCAGANAAATTTCTGAAGCCCATAGGGCTGATACTCGGGATGACTACCCAGGTAACCCACTAACAGCCCCGTAGCNCGCTCCGGTAGATACCAGGGAATATTTCGCGGCGCGTTATTGACGACCATCGCACCATAGCCAGACACCACAACNGATTGCTCTGATTGAATCTGNGTAAGCGATGNNTCACCCATCGTCACNGGTAATTGGCCAGCAATTCGTCGATTAGGTGTATTGGGGAGCNGTTGCCAGTTTTNNGGAATACCGTTTCGCCAAAAAAGNAGCATGTTCATTTGAGGCTGGCCATCCGTGATGACAACAAACTGATCCTCCTCGCCAAAGCCCATCAGCGAGGGTGTTGCTCCGGTACCGTGTCCCCANCCGTTTAAGTACTCGGCTGTCCACGCACCGTCGGNTTCATTGACACTCAACCGGTCTCCCGTCCATATCACTTTGTGCATATGCGATTGTGAGGCAATGTANATACCGCCATCCTCATCAATNGCAAANGCATTGCGAATCCAGCCATANCCCGTGGGCTTCGTTGCTTTGTCCTCNGCGCCCTCGCTGTGCTNTAAACGCACCCAATGAAATTGACTAAGATCACGACTCACNGCAACGATGTANCCATGTTCAGTGGCNGCAATCAGCCAACCGTCATAGGTCATGCTCAGTCCCATAACAGGACCTGTCACCGAATCGGGAAANTGGAATTCACCCTTTTTAACAATTCGTGAGCGAGAATCNCGGGGNTCCTCATCCCCAAACACCAATATNTGCCCGGTTTTACTCCCAATGTAATAGTTNTGATCACGATCNAGCACCGTGTATAGATTGGCAAGATCNCGCAGTTTCCCCGCTTCCTGAAACGCNTGAATCAGTGCAAAAANCCCCGAGTTGNTCTCGTCAAAACGCGCNATAGACGCCTCAGCTCTCGCCTCGTCGTANTACGTTGTGCCCGGAAAAGGGTACTCGTCGATCATCTCGTANGTGTCGTAATCGACTTTNACAATGCGATCGATNCCGTTACCCCAGAANACACGCTTACCGTCGGCATACTCACCNGAGATCACCTGCCCAAAGTGNGCAGGTCCTGTATGCAAATACTGGATTTCATGATCGCCAAGTTGGCGTGATGAACCCGAAGGACCTGCCAACATCTGCGCNTCTTGTTGCGCGGGATCGTTGTGTGCCATGGCATTGTGACTGTCGGCTAAAAAGAGATTCCGACTCGGTAGGTTTGCTGCCGCGGCTGTTTCTAATAAAAACACCTCGGTGAGGACCAAGAACAACCAGATAACACGTGAAACGCTCGCACGAGAAAAGCCTCGAAGACGCCGGATCGCGGGGGATTGGAGGGTTGAGACCACCCCGCTCGTAGGGGGTTTAGAGTGCGAATGAATCTGCTCAGGCCCCGGTGAAATTCTGCCTATCGTGCTCATTATTATATCCATCACTGTCTGCACACGAAGACTCTACGATACTTTTATCGAAAAAGAACAGGGACGGTGTTTGAGCCGACATATTGATTTAGCCGTGAAACTCGCTGAAGCTTCCAGACAAATAATAAAAGAGTGTTTGAATGGAGCGCCTTTTCACACTGAACAATGGGGAACTGTGCTTTACGGCCGTCGAAGAAGGTCAAGGCCCTTTGGTACTGTGTCTTCACGGATTTCCTGACTGCTATAAGTCCTTTCGCTACCAGCTGCCTCTTCTCGCAGAGCAAGGCTATCGCGCTGTTTCGGTCAGTCTTCGTGGATATGAGCCAAGCTCCCAACCCGTTGAGGGGGATTACTCCCTCGAGTCAATCGCCAGTGACGTCATTGCCTTTATGGACGAGCTGGGGGAGGAAAAGGCACATCTTGTTGGCCATGACTGGGGCGCCGCTATTGTCTACACCGCAGGTGCTGCAGCACCGGAACGATTTTACAGCCTTACCACGATGGCCGTACCGCACTCGGGTCGCTTCGTGAACGATGCGTTTTTCAAACCAAAACAGGCCTTACTGTCGTGGTATATGGTGTTTTTCCAATTGCGGGGCATTGCCGATTTTACGGTTCGCCGAGATAACTTCGCCTTCATCCGCTGGCTATGGAAGGTGTGGAGCCCTAACTGGCATCCCGGTGAGGAAGCCTTATCAGAGGTACTCGATACCCTTCGACAACCCGGCGTACAGCGAGCCTCTCTGGCCTACTACCGTGAGGCGTTGAGTCCAAAACAACTTCCACTGACCCCAGCACGAAGAGCCGCCAACGCCTACCCGGTCCCCGTACCCACGCTCGCGATAACTGGCAGAAATGATGGCTGTATCGATAGCGATATTTTCCAGGCCCTGTGCAAATGCGAAGACTTCCCCATGGGCCTTGAGGTACGTGTTGTTGAGAACGCAGGTCACTTCCTACACCAGGAGCAGCCGGAGGCCGTCAATGAACTTCTGTTGAGTTGGCTCCGCCGGCACCCGTGATGCGATCACTGGCAAAAATCAAAGAATAAAGACACCTAACACAAGGAAACCAAAGATCATGCATAAGCGCCTACAAGGGAAACGGGTTTTGATCACGCAAGCCAAGGACTACATGGGTCCCGCCATTAGCGAATTGTTTTCGGAGCACGGTGCCGAGGTCATTGCCGATACCCGCGACCTGACCCAAGCGGGCGCGGTCGAGTCGCTCATTGAATCAGTCGGGGACATCGACGTGCTCGTCGCGAATCTAGCCGCTTCCGCTCATTTAGGCTTGTCCGTTACAGAAACGGATGACGCGACGTGGGCTAAAGCGTTTGATGTGATGGTGCACCCGCTGCATCGGCTCTTCAGATCGGTGCTACCGCAAATGTATCAGCGCGAGCACGGGAAAATCGTCGTTATTGGGAGTGCGACGGGACTCAAGGCCCTTGAGGGTGTCGTTGCCTATGGTGCTGCTCGACATGCGCAGGTTGGCTACGTTCGAGCAGCCGGCATTGAAGCTGCACGACACAATGTGCAGATCAATTTAATCGCGCAAAACTTTGTGGAGAACCCCGCGTACTTTCCGCCTGAATTTACCGAAACAGACGCGTTCAAACAGTTACTTGCAACACATGTCCCGCTGGGCAGATTAGCAACAGCCCGAGAAGACGCACTGTTCGCCCTTTTCCTCGCATCAGACGAGAGTGACTTTTTTGTCGGTCAAGCCATACCCTTCAGCGGTGGCTGGGCACAGTAACGAAGCCACGCAATAGGCTCACACTCATTGAAACACGGGGCGAAACGCCCCATCAAAAGGCGCTCTTAAATGCAGTCGCATGAACACCTAAGCACTGCATCAGGCGTTCGCTGGCTGCCCAGTCTCAGCCAGGCGGATTTTGCTCAAACGCCGGCACATCAGGATTCAACTCAACCCAACCCTGCTTGGCACTAGACCAGCAGTGGAACATGGCGACAAAGTCATCAGTATCGTCCAAGGTACCGGTTTTTAAATAGGCCATTTCGGGTTGCGCCGATATTTCAGAATACAAAGGCGATCCACAGGTGCCGCAAAAAAAGCGCTTAACCGTGTTGCCCGTATCCGTGTCGCTGTCCTCGTACAAAGACAACTCACCTGAAAACGCGAGGTCCGCCTTTTGAAAAGCGGCGAGCGTAGAAAACGCCGTGCCCGCTTGCTTCTGACAGTTTTTACAATGACAGACACCTGTCATTAAGGGATCCGCATTTGCCTCATACCGCACTTTGCCACATAGACACCCGCCGCTTCTCGCCATGGTCTTTCCTCGCTGCTTTGCTCGAACGTAGTCGACCTAATCAGAACAAACCAACGATCTGCCCGTCAACAACGTCGATATTTTGGCTGGCAGGTACCTTAGGGAGGCCCGGCATTGTCATGACATCACCACAAATGGCTACGACGAAACCGGCACCAACTGACAGCCTGACCTCGCGAATGTCCATCGAGTGCCCCGAAGGCGCGCCTTTGAGCGCTGGATCTGTCGAAAATGAGTACGGCGTTTTGGCAATGCAGACGGGTAAATGTCCGTAGCCGCCTTCGGTGAGCTCACGCAGGCGATCGCGCACTTTACTGCTACCGGTAATCTCTGAGGCACCATAAATTGTGGTCGCGACCGACTCGATTTTGTCCCAAAGGGTTGCCGAATCTTCGTAAACAAATGAATTGTGAGGGGCATTAGCCGGGGTAGTGTCACCCTCACAGATCTCAGCCACCATCTGTGCGAGCTCAGTCGCTCCGGCGCCACCGTTCGCCCAGTGGCTCGATAGCGCCACCTGAATACCACGAACGCGGCAATGCTCGACAATGAGGTCAATTTCCGCCTCGGTATCCGCAATGAACTGATTAATGGATACAACCGCTGGGACACCGTAGTTGTCGCGAATATTCGTGATGTGCCGATCAAGATTAGTAAGCCCCTTTTCCAGCGCAGAGAGGTTTTCCTCACTGAGGTTTTCTCTCGCCACACCACCGTGGAATTTGAGCGCCCTCACCGTTGCGACTAGGACAGCTGCGGAGGGACGAATGCCCGCCGATCGACACTTAATATCGATAAACTTCTCCGCCCCTAAGTCAGCCCCGAAACCTGCTTCAGTGACGACGTAGTCGGCCAGGCGCAGGCCAGCTGTGGTCGCGATCACGCTGTTACAGCCATGCGCAATATTCGCGAAAGGTCCGCCATGGACAAAGGCTGGCGTGCCCTCGAGTGTTTGAACCAAATTTGGTGCTAACGCGTCTTTGAGGACTGCAGTGAGCGCACCCTCTGCTTTTAGGTCAGCCGCGGTAACCGGCTGGCGATCGCGAGTGTACGCCACAACAATACGACCCAAGCGCGCTTTCAAATCGTCGAGGTCAGTCGCTAAGCAGAAGATCGCCATAATTTCAGAGGCAACAACGATGTCGAAACCGTCTTGTCGCGGATAACCATTTCCAGGGCCACCCAGCGACACCGTAATGTCACGAAGCGCCCGGTCATTCATATCGAGGACCCGCTTCCAGGTGACTCGCCGCACATCGATGTCCAATGCATTTCCGTGGTGCACGTGATTATCTAAGAGTGCGGCCAACAAATTGTTCGCAACGCCAATGGCGTGCAAGTCGCCATTGAAATGCAGGTTAATATCCTCCATTGGGATGACCTGCGCGTGACCACCACCGGCAGCACCACCCTTCATACCAAAGACGGGACCTAAAGACGGTTCACGCAGACAAATAACAGCATCTTTACCGATTTGCTTTAAGGCATCGCCCAGCCCGACTGTTGTCGTGGTCTTACCCTCTCCCGCCGGGGTTGGACTAATTGCAGTCACCAAAACCATCCGAGCAGAATCGCGAATAGGCTGCTCTAGCAGCCAGTCGAGGTTAACCTTGCCTTTGATACGACCATAAGGCTCAAGCGCCTCCTCCGGAATGTGGAGTTGATCGGCAATTTGCGCGATCGGCCGAGGTATCGCTGCTTGAGCGATTTCAATATCAGATGCCATGATGGAGTCCCCTGGTTCAGCTTTTTATTAGTCGTTTTTAGCCGATGTTGTGTATCGCGCCACGCTAAAACCAAACCTTGTCGCGAGCAATAGATTGGAACTGATAATTTCAGTGAAAAGTTGGCCTAAATCAGGGTGGGCTTAAGCCCCCTATTGCCTGTGGGTGTGAGAGTCGCGGGCCACATGATCAATATGCTACCGTCCTCGTTGACGAGCCAAATAAAAACACGCAAGAACAATGACAGACTCGGTAAGTTCAAACTGGCAAAACTGGTCAAAATCGCTACCGCCATCCAAGGCGGAGGTGCACACCCCTGAGAGTATCGACGCGCTCTCAACACTACTAAAGGCACACAAAAGCGGTGTTCGTCCCGCAGGTTCGGGTCACAGCTGGATGCCGCTCATTCCGAGCAAAACCGCCATCGTAAAACTCGACCACTTCGCCGACGTCGGTGATGTGGATCCTCAGACACAACAAGCCTGGCTCGGTGCAGGCGGGCGGCTCCACGACCTCTCACCCGCCTTGGCAGACAGGGGTTATGCTTTCAGAAACCTCGGTGATATCGACGTGCAAACGCTGGCCGGCGCCACCAGTACAGGTACGCACGGCACAGGCCAGACGCTACCGGGACTCGCAGCGGACATTCAAGGTCTTCGCTTGGTGACAGGCACGGGTGAGCACATTGAGATAAGCGCCGATGACAATCCAGAGTGGCTTGATGGCGGGCGGGTGGCTCTGGGCGCGCTTGGCATTCTCACGGAGATAAAGATGCAGCTGGTCGAGCGCTTTAAATTGCACCGCCAGGTTTGGCCCGAGTCGCATGCACACACCCTTGAACATGCCGAGCGCTATTGGCGGGAAAACCGTAACTTCGAGTTTTTCTATATCCCCTTTTCCGATACGGATTTATTGATAACACACAACACAAGTGAGGCACCGGTGACACCGCCTTTGGATGATGACAGCACCTCTGCGGTAATGGAGCTTAAATCGCTACGTGATGCGCTGAAGTGGTGCTCACCGCTTCGACGCTGGCTGTTGAAACGCGCAATTTCAAAAGCGCCAACAGAAAATATCGTGGGTGAGAGCTGGGATATGCTCGCCAGCGAGCGAAATGTGCTGTTCAACGAAATGGAGTACCACCTTCCTGTCGACAAAGGCCTCGAGGCCCTGGAGGAAGTTCGTCACTACATCGAGAAAAAGCGGCCGGATGTGTTTTTTCCCTTCGAGGCAAGACAAACCGCCAGCGACACCGCTTGGTTATCGCCTTTTAACGGTGGCGGGCGCATTTCAATCGCGGTGCACTGCTATCACAAGGACGCTTTCGATTTCCTCTTTACCGATGTCGAACCGATTTTCCAAAAATACGGTGGCCGACCACATTGGGGGAAACTCAACAGTATGACGGCCGAACAGGCACGGGCTTGGTACCCAAATTTTGAGAAATTCGCGGCGCTGAGACGCGAGCTTGACCCCGATGGACGATTACTCAACGGTTACTTGTCGGACTTATTTTTGAGATGAGTAACAACCCCTTGTCCGCTAACTACTTTCAACAGCTGCACAGCGTGTTAACGCGCGCGCAACTAGCCGAGCCGCTCTTGGTCATCGATCGCGACCGCCTTGACGCCAATATCAATACCCTCCGAGCGGCACTCCCCACGGGTATGGCCTATCGTATTGTTGCAAAATCGCTGCCGTGTGCACCGCTTATCGAGCACATTGCGCATCGCATGGGTACAGACAGGCTTATGAGCTTTAATACCAATATGGTTGAGCAGCTGCTAGCGACCATGCCAACGGCTGATCAGCTACTTGGAAAACCTATTCCAATTACCGCGGTTCAGGGTGTTTTTAGTCGCGCGAATACATCCACAACAGCACTGCTCCAACATCAGGTGCAGTGGCTAGTTGATACCCCTAAACGCCTGATGCAATACGAGGACTTTGCCGCAAGCAGCCAGCTAAATCTCCGAATTAATCTTGAGATTGACGTGGGATTACACCGCGGTGGAATGGAGCCCGGCGCATCACTGGCATCTGCCCTTGAGATCATCGACAAAAGCGAGAACCTTCATCTATCCGGACTGATGGGCTACGAGCCGCATCTTACCAAGCTCCCAAATCTTGCGGGCTGGCCCAAACGGGCCAAGCAAGGTGCAGCCGATCGCTTTCGTGAGGCGCTTACCCAAGTCTCTGCGGTTTTTGGGGAGGACTGTAGCAAGACAATAGTCAGGAATATGGCGGGCAGCCCCACCTTTAGGCTTTACGAAGACACTGAACTTGCCAATGAGATTGCAGCGGGCTCGGCACTGGTAAAGCCCAGCGACTTCGATTTACCCATTCTCAAAGACTTTCTACCCGCAGCCTTCATTGCCACGCCGGCCATTAAGGTGAGTACCGGTGTTCGCCTCCCAGGCCTTGAATACGCAAATCGTGCGCTGGGTAAACCCCAGTCAGGAAAAACGATATTCCTACACGGTGGTTATTGGAAAGCCGATCCCGTCTATCCCAGAGGCCTCAAGAACAGCAGTCTATTTGGTCGCTCCAGCAACCAGGAAATGCTGGTGGCACCCAAGAACGCCTCAATTAACGTCGACGATTTTGTTTTCTTGCGTCCAACACAAAGCGAAGCCGTTTTTCTCCAGTTCCCCAAACTCCTCATTTATTCAGAAGGGGAAATCAAGGATGTCTGGTCTCCGCTGCCCGTTACCGCTTAAAAATCGGCACCGAGATCGTGAGAATGTCGTCGCTTAAGCCGCCTAAGCGATCGCCTGAGGGTTTTAAGCGACCTATTCTCACCGCGCTTAGCTTGCCGGCCAAATAGGCCGAATCGATTTACGGCATACGCTCGATTCACACCGCTTAGCCCCTCGCACACTCACTTTGCTAGCGAAAGTCCCTG
This sequence comes from Halieaceae bacterium, assembly GCA_002689915.1. Taxonomy (GTDB): domain Bacteria; phylum Pseudomonadota; class Gammaproteobacteria; order Pseudomonadales; family Halieaceae; genus Luminiphilus; species Luminiphilus aquimaris. Next base: position 11,556 of record NZIJ01000104.1, read on the forward strand.
GGCGGCATTGGCACTGAAGAGGTCCAAAAAGCTCACGAGAGATTCGATCCCTTACATTGAATAGAACACGCTTGCACCCGGGCCAAGTGGCAAGTCGAGAACGACCCAGAAAATCGTCATCGCAAGTCCCGATATCAGTAAACCGATCGAATAAGGCAGCATCGTGGCCGCCAAGCTTCCGAGACCAAAGTTACTCTGCCAACGCTGACAGAAAATTAAAATCAACGGGAAGTACACCATCAGCGGCGTGATGATATTGGTTGCACCGTCACCCACACGGTAGGCGGCTGTCGCCATCTCGGGTGAAATACCCAGGAGCATGAGCATCGGCACCATCACTGGTGCAATCAGTGCCCATTTTGCACTCGCAGAGCCGACAAAAAGGTTGAGCAGTGACGAGACTAGAATAATGGATGTAAGCAACGCCCAGGCTGGCATGTTCGTCGAGCTTAAAAAGTCAGCGCCATGAACAGCTAAAATCAGCCCTAAGTTGGACCACGAAAACATGGCCACGAAGTGTGCAGCCGCGAACGCCAGCACCAAATAGTAGGCTAAGTCTTCCATTGCACCGGTCATCATCTTCACAAGATCGCGGTGATCGTTAATGGTGCCAGCGCCCTTCCCGTAGGCCCATCCGGCCAGCAAAAAGAGCACAAAAAATGCTGCTACGAGACTTTTATAAAATGGCGCCATTTGCGCTTCGGCTGATGCGCTCTCGTCAATCAGCGGTGTGCCCGGACCAATCGTGAAATAGGTCCAGAGGCCAACCACAAATAGCACCGCCCACCCAGCATTCTTAAGACCCTTGCGCTCTGCATCGGTTAGCGGGCGATCACTTTCATCCTCGGCCCCGGTAGCCGCTGCGAACGATGGGTCAAAGGCCCCCAAGCGAGGCTCGATCATTCGGTCAGTGACGTACCAGATGACCGGTAAAAAGACGAAAGTCATACCCGCAATAAAGAACCAGTTGCCAGCAATATTTGCTGTGAAACCATCGAATACGGTGGCCACGCTTGCTTCGGTAATGCCAAACAACAGAGCGTCCAGCTGACCCGGTAATAAGTTTGCAGAGAAACCGCCTGAAACCCCTGCGAACGCCGCAGCGATACCAGCGATCGGATGCCTTCCTGCCGCGTGAAAAATGATGCCGGCGAGCGGAATGAGCACCACATAAGCGGCGTCGGCCGCGAGATTCCCAATCATACCCACGAGCACAACCGTCGGTGTTAAAAGCGCATTGGGCACGTCCCGAACGCCGGCTCGCATGGCTGTACCAAACAGACCCACACGCTCGGCAACACCAGCACCTAACATCACCACCAGTACATAACCCAGGGGATGGAAGTGCGTGAAGGTCTTGGGCATATCCACCCAGAGCTTAGCGATGTTCTCAGCAGAGAGGAGGCTCGTGGCGGAGATGATTTGATTTGTTCCCGTCGCGGGATCAATTTTTGTCGGGTGTGCGGCCGAAACACCGGTCATTGCCGCCAACACCGAGATGGCAACCAGGCCGAGAATCAGCCAGAAAAATAAAAAGACAGGGTCTGGCAGTTTATTGCCGCTGCGCTCTATCCAAC
>NZIJ01000105.1 GCA_002689915.1 Halieaceae bacterium
GCAAAATTGCACGGAAAGGATCCATCGCTCGACCCAGCACATAACCCGTAAGCTCGCCCTCGGCATCGCGGTCGAATCGCCCCCCAACAGGGTCAGGGGTATCCCGAGTGACTCCCGCAAGCGAGAGCGCTTTCGAATTAACCAGCGCCGACACGCCGTCTGCTCTTGGCATGAACAATGGCTTACTCTCAGTAAATGCATCGACATCCCAACGCGTTAAAAAACGCTGCTCATCTTCCCACTCGCGCTCTATCCAGCCCCGGCCCATCACCCAGTCGCCTTCAGCGACTCCCTTAGACCACCCGCGTATCTGCGCTACGGTCTCTTCAAGCGTCGCAATCCCAAAAAGGCTCAAAGTCTTGGTTCGGCGCCCGACGCCCTCAAGGTGTTGGTGACTGTCTGTAAAGCCTGGATAGACCGCACTTCCCTTGAGGTCGATCACTTCGGATGCGCCGCACCGCCAAGCCTCCGCCGAGGCGTTGGAACCCACAAAAACAAATGTTCCGTCTTTAATCGCAACGGCCTCAAAACGCTCTATCACCGGCTCGTTTTCATGGACCGTGTAGTCGATGGGGGTATAAACGCGTGCGTTGTGCAAGAGTAAATCAGCACTCTGACACGAAGAGTCCTCACTCACTGCCGATCGTGCAGCGCCTTCTGGTCCCGGTCGTTCGTTGCCACTCGCACTCGCTGATGCGCTGAGGCAATAACCGGCCGTGACCAACAATACATTGAGTATCAAACCTTGACGTTGCATACGGGGCCATGACGATTTTTTGGCGTTAGTTGAATTGATAATGCTACCTCCCAATTGACCACTCAACAGGCGCGTTTCGCCATCTGACTAGCGCCCGCAAGGGCCTTTACAATCCATGAGTGGATTGAACCCATGTATCCGATGGGCATACATTACACGCTTGAGGATGGCCAATGTCTGACCTAACCACATTCTTTGAGGAGTCTGCTCATGTACACCCACCTAAAACGGATTAGCCAGGACCATCGCTCTGACAAGCCAAGCAGGTCATTTTGGCGATATCTGGCTAAGCTCGCCTTGGTTGCGCCCCTTCTAACCGCTGCAATAGCCAGCGCCGATACAGCATACCAACCCCTCGAGCGCGCAATGACCGATGAGGAGCGCGTTCGATCCGGTGTTGACTCTCTGACGTCTAAACAGCGCCAGTACTTAAATGATTGGTTGAAAGCGCGCTACGGTGAGGCGGCTAGCGTTGATTCACAAGAACGCGTTACTACCCGCACGAATAGCACCCCCAAGCCGAGCAAGCAAACGGCAATCGACGAGGAGATTGAACGGCGTGTGGCAGAAGAGTTAGCCACGCGTAAAGAACAAGACAGTAAAGCCAACGCAAATCGCGGTCCCTTTGATGCGATGCTGACAGGCGATTTCACCGGCTGGCGAGGCAAGACCGTTTTCAGGCTCGACAATGGTCAGATTTGGCGTCAGCGATCGTCATCACAATACCGTCATCGCGGCGATGATTACCGCGTTAAATTTGATAAAAACTGGATGGGTGGCTGGGAGATGACCGTTATCTCTAGCGGTAAGTCAGTACTCGTTTCGAAAGTTAAGTAGATCGCTATTCGGCCGCCTCATATCAACGAGTGTAAGCCGACTAGGCCTGTCACTCGGTATGCGGAACAATATCGAAGGCAACCGTGATTCTTGGCTGCTTTGAACTAAAGGGTATTGTGCCGTGCCACATATAAGAGGGAAAAAGCACCAGGTTTCCGACTTGGGGCTTTATCGTCCGAATCGGCGGCAAATTCAGACCCAACTTCTCCTCTGGCGCCCCAAACTGAATGTATCCGGCATCGTCACTCGCGCCAGTCACCTCATCCGGGACGGCAATGTAAAGCGCAGAGCTTATCCAGCCCTTAGGGTGCATGTGATTTGTATGAAAACCTTGCGCACTCAGTCGCACTGACCATGCGCCTGAAAACACAATATCTGTAGCCCCGGTATCGACCGTATTTCGACGCCAAAAGGGATGTTTGCTGTCAGTAGGAAACTGATGAAGCGCATCGACAATCGCAAGGCGAATTTGCTGTTCGAGCTGAGCAATCATCGGGTGGGCAATTCGGAACAAGAAACCATTGGTTTGTGTGCCACCACGCACGCTCTGATCAATCGGGTGCGCACGGGTGTGGTGAAGTGTCTCAAGTACGGCTGCCACTTCAGCGAAATACGCAGAACGCGAGGAGTAGCCGTTGGGTACGGGGATTTCCACTTCGAAGACCATGTCATTATGGTCCACTAGATCATTTAATCGATCATCACCCATCAAACGCAACGCCGTGCTTTTAAAACCCAGTGCCATTTGATCAAGGGGGCTGTTCTTCAGCACCTCATCGAATAATTGGTCGGCGCGTTGGGGCTCTGACATCTTTAGTAGCTGAATCGCGAAGTCAAATTTGACACCTGCATCATCAGGAAACCGTCCTAAAAGATTCTCGTATGTCGCCACCATTCGATTGTTATCGCCCGCATCAGCCATGGCTATCGCCTGGAGACTCAGAAGGCGCGGCGTTTTAGGGCTACCTGATGACAGAGCTTCCTCGAGCAGCCGTCGCTCATCCTCTTGCCGATCGAGATATTTGAGAAAGCCGATTGCCGTCTCCCACAATGTGGCATTCGTACGTTCCGATCGAGCCGCTTTTATTAGCTCGCCCACGGGATCACCGGGCGACTTACTTTCAACATGGAGTCGTGTCGCCACTTGATGAAGCGCGATGTCTGAAGGGAAACGGGCAAGCCCTACTCGAGCAAAAGCCGCTGCGTCCAGCGGCCGCCCCTCCTCAAGTAGCGACTCTGCATTGTTGCGATACAAGTCTGCGGACTGAAAACCGAGCTGGCGGGCTCGTTCATAGGCCGTACTTGCTGCCGCGAACTCACCACTCTCGCGGTTGAGCTGACCCAGAGCATAGTGGAGTGAGGGGGACTCGGGCAGACTTTCGAGCCCCTCCTTGATGATGCCAAGTGCACGATCACGATTACCCAGCCGCTGCGCTGCCCCCGCCGCTAATTCCCATGCATCTGCCGCTTTGGGGGCTAAAGCGATGAATCTTTCAGCACTAACGAGCGCCGCGTCGAATCGTTCCAGCCTCAATTGAGTCGAAGACAAAGCCTGCCAAACACCCGCGGTTTTCGGTGCGAGCTCTGATGCGCGCTGCAAAAGCGCCTGAGCCCGATCTAAGGCGCCGGTTTCACGAAGAAAGTTACCGTAGTTCATCAAAAGATCGACCCGATCTGGGGTTACCTTCAGCGCCGCGTCGAAGGCCACTTGGGTGGTGTTCGCGTCACCCAACTGAGCCGCGGCGACCCCCATCATGTACAAGGCATTGGGTTCTTTGGGTGCGTATGACAGGACCTTCCGACAGGTCGATATACCTTCCTGAAACTGACCTGCCATGAGTTGGTGCTGTATCGTTTCAAGGTCTTGTCTTAAGTTCGGTTTCATAGCTTGACGTCTGCGCTTGCAAAAGAGCGTGCGGACGCAGTTTTAACGATTACGGTTATACGGCACATGGGCGTCTTCATTCACTGCTAGCGGGTCTTTGTGTCGCTAAGTGTAACCTTAGATTTCACGCTGCGCTCGACACAGGCGAGGGAGCGAAGTCATTTAACGATTTTCAGAGGAATTCGCGAAAACGCCGCACGGATTAGTGAAACCTCACCAGCCCACTGGGCAAAAAGTTCAATAACTTTAGTGTAAATAAGTCACATTACGTCTCAAATTACCTAACATTTATCACTAATGACTATCGCGCAACACCCAACATTCGATATGGTCCCGTGTGCAGTTGTGCGATCGCACTGCATCGGCGTGCAGGTAAACAAAAGGCGCCACAAGGAGTCCTTGAACTTTTATATAAAACTAGGGGAGGTTTCTAATGAAATCTTTTAAAACACGCTACCTCAGTTCTGCGGTAGCCGCGGCAGTTGCTTCAACACTGCCCACACTCGTTTCTGCCCAGGACGAATCAGCTGACCTCGAAGAGGTTGTGGTTACGGGTACTCGTTTGACCAAGTCAAACGTTACTTCATCTGTACCACTGGTGCAGATTGGTGCAGAAGAAATTAACAGCCGTGGTGTTGCTCGTGTCGAAGACGTGGTTAACATCCTGCCAAACGTATTCGTTTCGCAGACAGCGGAAGTCGCAAACGGCGCTAGCGGTACGTCCACTTTGAACCTTCGTGGTTTGGGTTCACAGCGTACACTGGTACTGATCGATGGTAAGCGTCTGCCTTTCGGTAGCCCGTTCTCATCATCAGCTAACGTAGACATGGTTCCTGCTCGCATGGTTGAGCGTGTCGATGTCGTAACTGCAGGTGCATCTGCGGTTTACGGTTCTGACGCGGTTGCCGGTGTTGTGAACTTCATTACCAAGAGAGACTTCGAAGGTTTTGAGTTCGACTACCAGTACAGCACGAACTACAACGCAAACGACAATGGCTACATGCAAGAGAAGCTCGCGGACGCAGAGTTCTTTGACCCCGGTTCAAACACCGCGGGTGAAGCAAGTCTCATGTCTGTATTGATGGGCGTTAACAGTGAAGATGGCCGAGGCAACATTACGCTCTTCGGAACATACGAAGACATGGAATCTATGATCGGTAAGGATCGCGATACAGGTGCTTGTACTCTGTTCGGTTCCTCTGCACCGTTCTGTGGTGGGTCGTCTAACTTCCGTCGTTTCAACGGAACAATCGGTAACGGCGTAGCTGGCACTGTGTTCCAAGAGCTCGACGGCACAATCGTACCAATCGACTTCAGCCGAAGTGACGTGTTCTACAACTACGGCGCGGTAAACCACTACCAGCGTCCAGTTGAGCGTTGGAACCTCGGCGCAAGCGGTCACTACGAGATCACTGATGACGTCGAAGCGTATTTCGATACAACGTACATGAACAACAAGACTGCCGCTCAGATCGCGGAATCTGCGTCGTTCAACCGTCCTTTCTCAACGAACTGTGACAACCCATTGCTTGCGGGTGGCGCAGGTCCAAACGGGGATGGTATTCGTTTAGGTGACATCACTGGTACGTTCGATGCCAACGGCGACTTCATCAGCTGTCTCGATTGGATGGCAGCAGGTAACGAGTCTGTCGATGTTCAGTTCATCAACTCACACCGTAACGTTGAAGGCGGTCCTCGTGTAAGTACTTACGAGAACAGCTCATGGCGTGCCATCTTCGGTTTCCGTGGTGACATCAACGAGAACTTTGCGTTTGATATCTTCGGTCAGTTCGCTGCGACTGAAGGTACACGTATCTCTCAGAACGATTTGAACTTCAACCGTGTACAGCAAGCGTTGTACGTTACTGGTACGTTCGACAACCCCGTTTGTCGTGACACCAGCGGTGGTTGTGAGCCATGGAACATCTTCACGCGCAATGCAGACGGTTCAACTGCTGTTACTGACGAAGCAGCTGCGTTTATCGCAGGTGTTGGTATCGTAACCGGTGAAACTGAGCAGACTGTATTTGGCGGCACCATCGAAGGTGATCTCACTAGCATGGGCTTCAAGAGCCCAATGGCGGACTCTGGTCTGTCTGGTCTAATCGGCTTCGAATACCGTGAAGATATGCTGGCTCGTTTGTCAGATGACATCTCTAAGATCTCAGGCGGACGTGGTTTGACTGGTACCGGTGGTGCGACTCTGCCAATCGCCGGTGAGATTGAAGTTGAAGAAGTGTTCATGGAGATTTCATTGCCGCTCATCACGGGCGCGCCAATGGCTCAAGAACTCGGTCTGACAGCAGGTTATCGTTACTCTGATTACACAACTAACGGTAACGGCGTTTCTAACTCGTTCGACGCTGACACTTACTTCGCTGGTATCAGCTGGGCTCCAAACGATGAAGTTCGCTTCCGTTTTAACCAGTCTGTTGCGATCCGTGCGCCAAACGTGTTTGACCTCTACGTAGGTATCAACACGGGCCTAGTTGAGTTGGCACCTGTCAACGGTGACGGTGACCCATGTTCAGGACCTACGCCTACTGCTTCACAGCAGGCGTGTGCAAACACAGGTCTTTCTGCATCTCAGTACGGTACAGTTGACCCAAGTGCGGCTGGTCAGTTCAACCTGATCACGGGTGGTAACCCTAACCTTGTNGCTGAAGAAGGCGAGACAACTACCTTCGGTGTTGTTATTACGCCAAGCATGATCGAGAACCTCTCTATTGCCATCGACTACTTCGACATTGAAGTAACCGACGCAATTGGTTCAGTTCCTGCGCAGACTTCATTGGATCGCTGTCTTGAGNCAGGTGACCCAGCNTTCTGTGGGAACATTCAGCGTGATACAGCAGGTACTCTGCACTTACTCAACGAAGCACCTNACGGTGGCCTCGCGGGTATTAGTACACAGAACGTCAACGTTGCTACATTCGCAACNGAGGGTGTCGACCTTAACGTAACNTACTCGTACGACTTGAACGACATGGGTACGCTTAACTTCGATTACGCGGCGACGTTCCTGGATACCAACTACTCGATTGCTATCCCAGGTGATANCAAGGTTGAGTGTGCTGGCGCATACGCAGGTCCATGTGGTCTGCCTGCTCCTGAGTACAACCACCGCTTCCTCGCGACTTGGGTAACGCCATACGACGTTGTTGTTTCGGCAACATGGCGTCACATTGGCGAGACTGACCTCTACGGATTGGAAGATCCACAGGGTTACCTCGAAGACGCAATGGAAGAGCGTAACTACCTCGACTTGTCGGCAACATATGACGTCAATGAGAACGTAAGCGTACGCGTGGGCGCACAAAACGTCTTGGGTGATGATGCTCCTGTAACTACCTCTTCTGGTACGGGTACAGGTAACAACAACACTTACCCAGGTCTGTTTGACGTGAGCACATACCTGTTCGCAGGTGTAACNGTTAAGTTCTAAACAATCGTTTAGNACCTAANAGANAAAAGGGGGGCGAAAGCCTCCCTTTTTTTTTGCATAATTANCGCCGTTAATTTCTCACTTTGGAAACCATCATGAGCCGTAACCCATTATCGATGACGGATCCTCAAAAATGTCTTGGGGAAGCTATTGTCATCTTGCGCGAAAACCAGCCTGAAGCGGCCCGGAATCTAGCGCAACGAGCCGTCGAATTGGGGCTCGACGATACAACTGTTTGGGGNGTGATCGCTCTCGCTAATCGTGACCTTGNTGACTATGAAAATGCGCAACTCGCGGCCGACCGTGCCATTGCGCGNGACCCTCGAAATGCACGCGCATACATTGTCAAAGCAGACGTCTTCTATGCTCAAGANAATATGAAAGCAGCTGCNGCGTTTTATCGGCAAGCCCTCATCATTAATCCGCTGCACCCCGATATGGTGCAAGAGATACGAGTTGAATTCTTACGGGCGCAAACCCGTGTCCAAGAGCTGCAACAAGCCTTTGCAGACCATATGACGCGAGAAGTTCAACCTCTGCTGGACGANNCACANNGCACACCGCGTATGCAGGCAGCGGTCGATCTCTTGCTTGGNAAGCGCAANCANTACTATCCNCAGCCGCGCCACATTATGTACCCCGGNTTNNCCATCNATGAATTTCATCCACGCGATTCTTTCCCATGGTTANAGACGCTCGAAGAGCAAACAGAGGCCATCCTCGAAGAGCTGAAGGGCTTNATCAGCGGAGGTAGNACTTTTAACGCTTATCTNGAAAGCANCACAGACCGCCCCGCCTTCGATTCNCACGGCATGGCGGACAACGATGATTGGGGNGCCCTCTATCTGTGGCGNAACGGAGAGNCTGTGCCCGANAACCAAGCTCTCTGCCCTGTGACNACGGCCGCAATGAATGCGCTACCGCTCGTCTTTTCNGGCCAGCGATGNCCCAANATNTTATTTTCACGTCTTCGCCCAGGGGCCAAAATCCCCCCTCACAACGGCATGATCAACACACGTTTAATTGGCCACCTNCCNCTCATNATCCCNGANAANTGCGGNTTNAGAGTNGGNAANANCACNCGNNCTTGGAANGTNGGNGANGCCTTCNTNTTNGATGANACNATCGAGCACGANGCGTGGAACNATTCNANCGAAGATCGNTTTGTNNTNATCTTCGANGTNTGGCGNCCNGANCTNACNGANGCCGAGCAAANNCTNGCNACNCGCATGNTNACNGCAGTAGACAGCTATTAAAGGCACGTCTGGGGGCGTACGGCGAAACAAAACGTCGTCTCAGCGGATGACTAGACGGCAGTGGAGTTTGGACAGTGGCTAAACCACTTAGTCGATTCGCGTACGACGAGCGTCTTCGCGATCATGCCCGTGGGCAACTCGCGAGCTTTGAGAGGATCGCCCAGCCACTGGGTGACTTAAAAGCGGCAGCGGTAGCGGTGGTGCTCAGCTCTTATGATGGATTAGGTTCAGTCCTTCTCACGCGACGAGCCAAGTCACTTCGAGCTCACAGTGGTCAATGGGCTTTGCCGGGTGGTCGCTTGGATCCGGGCGAAAGTGCCACGGACGCGGCACTTCGTGAGCTCGAGGAAGAAGTGAATCTTATACTCCCAGCAAGCAGTATTCTTGGGGTGCTCGACGATTACATCACGCGATCCGGGTTTCGAATTACACCCGTGGTGGTGTGGGCTGATCGCGACACAGGTGGACTCAAACCCAACCCTAGCGAAGTAGCTTCAATACACAGTGCAACGTTTTCAGACCTCGCCAAGGATCATGTTGCCAAGTTCCATGCAAATAGCGATGAAGGTACCGAAATTCTCTCACTACAACTGACTCTTGATCAGATATTTGCGCCTACCGCCGCAGTCCTTTATCAGTTTCGTGAAGTGGTTTTGATGGGAAGAGACACGCGAGTAGCACACTACGATCAACCCCCCTTCGCGTGGCGCTAAAATAATACCAGTCGCGCTCTACCAAAAGATCGCATTACTTGACGGGTGCAGGGCTAGCAGCGATTGACGTAGAACCTAGCAATGAATAGCTTTAATGCTCGAATAATAAAAATGTTAGAGCGGCAAATAGGAGTTTCCCGTCCATGATTTCACTTCAGTCACTCATAGAGCGCGCAGCTCGCCTCAATGGTGAGAGCGTGGCCACCTGCTATAAAGGGAATGAGAGAACTTGGAACACAACAGCGCAACGCGTTGGTGGCCTTGCTTCAAGTCTTCAAAGTCTTGGCTTGTCGCCGGGGGATCGTATCGGAATTCTGAGTCTTAATAGCGCTAACTACTACGAAGCGCTCTTCGCCATTCCCTGGGCAGGACTGTGTGTCGTACCGTTGAATACGCGATGGGCGGTACCGGAAAATGAGTACGCTATTTCTGACTCCGGAACACGTGTTGTCTTATTTGATGACGCCTTCACTGAACAGGTAAGCGAGTTACGGGAGCGGGTTAATAGTCTCGAGCAGTGTATTTTCATTGGCGAGGGAGACTGCCCAACCTGGGCTCTCGATGCAGAAACCCTCATTCGTGATCACCCCGTCTCTACGCCGTCATCGCGGGGCGGCGAGGAGATGGCGGGCGTTTTCTACACGGGTGGTACAACCGGTTTTCCAAAAGGCGTGATGCAGTCGCATTGGGCTATATGGGCTAGCGGCATGGGCTCACTACCCATGTTTGGTATGGATCGCTCCTCTCGCTATCTCCACGTTGCTCCTATGTTCCACATGGCAGACTTCGCGGGGGGTATGGCCGCAACGCTATCGGCGGCGAGCAATATTGTCATGCAAAGTTTCGACCCGACAGCGGTCTACCAAACCATTGCCGCAGAGAAAGTCACACACGCTCTGCTGGTACCAGCAATGATTAAGGTGCTGTTAGATCACCCAAATGCTGCGACCGCGGACATGTCGAGCATGGAAAAAATTATTTATGGCGCCTCTCCGATGCCGGCCGCCACTCTCGAGCGCTGCATGGCATTATGGCCACACATTGGCCTTGTTCAGGCCTACGGGCAAACAGAACTCGCACCGGTCGCAACCATGCTCTCGCCAGAAGATCATCGCGCTGGTGGCCAAATCCTGAAATCAGCCGGCAGACCTACGCCCATCAACGACGTGCGTGTGGTGAGTGACGACGGCGCTGATTGTGCCGTTGGCGTGTCGGGCGAAGTGGTTGTTAAAGGCCCCCATACAATGATGGGGTACTGGAACAAGCCGGTTGAGACTCAAAAAGCACTAAAAGACGGCTGGGTTTACACGGGGGATGCAGGACTTTTTGATAAAAACGGCTATCTCTACATTGTCGACCGACTCAAAGACATGGTGGTAACCGGCGGCGAAAATGTCTTTACCACCGAAGTGGAGAACGCCTTAATCAGTCACGAAGCGGTGCAAGATGTGTCTGTTATTGGTATTCCACACGACGAATGGGGCGAGGCCGTCCATGCCATTGTGATACTTCACGCAGGGTCGTCAGCGAGCGAGGATGATCTTACTGCCCACTGCCGCGCAAGTATCGCTGGGTACAAGATTCCAAAAAGCTTTACGTTCAGGGACGAGCCTATGCCGCTCTCTGGAGCGGGTAAAGTCCTGAAAACCGAACTTCGAAAACCCTTCTGGGAAGCATTAGATCGGCAGGTCAACTAACCGCTTTCGGGTGCTACCCCTCTCTGTGTTTCAGCCAAGTCTCAGTCTGCAAACACCTATTTTTTAGGCGCCGATAGTAGATATGTCGACGCCCGAGCTCGCTTCAGGCGAACTGATAGCCCAACTCAACAAGGAAATGGTGGGGGCGCC
>NZIJ01000021.1 GCA_002689915.1 Halieaceae bacterium
CATCCCGACCGTTACCGCGCCATGCTCATCGAGTCAGCGAATCCCGTGCACTCATTGGCTGACAGCAACCGCATGCGCGAGGCGCTTCGCTCAATGGAGTTGGTGGTGGCCATCGATATCGCGATGACCGAAAGCGCACGTGAGGCTGATTATGTACTGCCTGCCTCTACGCAGTTTGAAAAGTGGGAGGCAACGTTCTTCAACTTCGAATTCCCTGAAAATTATTTTCACTTACGAAAGCCACTGTTCGAACCACTGGGAGAGTCGCTGTCAGAGGCTGAGATTCACGCGCGCCTTGTTGAGGCGGCAGGCGTGATGCCAACCGAGTTGGTGGACGAGCTGCGCGGCTTATTAAGAGACGGGGGGAGAGCGGCGTTCCGCGAACGGTTCATGCAGGCGATGGCCGAGGACGGCATGGTGTCCAAACTCGCACCGGTTATTCTCTATCGAACGCTCGGCGAAGTATTACCCGAGGGGGCAAAAGAGGGCGCGGTTATGTGGCCACTGACGCTCGGTTTTGCCATGCGAGACAGCGCGAGCTTGGCGCGTGCCGGCTATGAAGGTGACCCGATCACGCAGGCCGATAAGCTGTTTGATGCCATTATTGCCGGCCACTCCGGTGTCGTATTCTCGCGAGACGACATGTCGACTGCGTGGGAAAGAATGGGGCAAGAGGGAGGCATCCAACTGGCATTGCCCTCGCTGCTCGATGAGCTGTCGGTTCTCGAAGCAGGGCCTATACAAAGGGCATCAACCGAGTTCCCGTTTGCACTCAGTGCGGGCGAGCGTCGAGATTACACCGCCAATACCATCTACCGTGATTTTGGCTGGCGCCGGAAGGATCCCGACGGGTCGCTTAGAATCAGTCCAGATGATGCGGCNGATATTGGCCTAGAGACTGGTGATCAAGCACGNATTGTGACTGCNGTCGGGTCCGCGATGGCCCGAGTCGAGGTGACTGACCGAATGTTGCCGGGTCATGTNGCNATCCCGAATGGTTTTGGTCTCGATAATGAGGATGGCACGCGATCGGGTGTNGCNCCNAATGAGCTNACNTCNCTNGNNGACTGCGATAAATTTGCGGGTACNCCACACCATAAGTTTGTNCCGGCAAGAATCGAGGCGGTAGCCTGANATTGGTATCANGCAACNCATTTTGNCGNGGCTCGCTGCTGAAAGGGTGNTTCGNATTAAGGTGCTNTTGTAGGTGAAGTTAGTTCGTCGAACACTNCTNGCTGGGGCCGCAGCATGTGCTCCNCTTCTGAGCTTGGTCGGATGCNCCCTCGGGCGCTCGTCAGACGATAAGGCATATTTTGCCGAGNGTAACTGACACCACGATCGCACTAACNTGTTCCATTGTTAAGCCTGCNGACGCGNTTTTTCTNCGTGTTAACGACNAGGTCTATGCGGGTACGAAACGCGACACTCATGGATNCCACTGGTCCTTTTTTATAGAAGACCTCGTGCCNGATACNCAATTTATGTTGCAGCTCATNGATGGCGAAACGTGGGTGGGCGAGGCGTGGTCCCTTCGTACNTTTCCTGCAGAAGATGCCGATGTNGATGCGCTCANGTTGGCNNCATTTACTTGCGCGGGAGGGGGTNACGCATTNGGCTTTAATGGTCTTGAGTACTTCAAGCCGCATGCCTTTCGNCAGANGNTATTTGATGACCTGCTGTCGCGAAAGCCTGATGCAGTNATTGCCATTGGCGATCATATTTATTGGGANCTTCGTGGCGGTAGTAAACCNCCTCTGGGGCGTCGCAAATCAGCGNTGATTCGCTGGGTTATTGGCGCTTATCTTCGCGTCAAATACGGGACCTTTGATCGAGATTTACCGTTAATTGGATCGGCGAACGAGGCTGTNCTCAAGCGCATTGCTGACGAGCAGATTGCCGAGCTATACGGCACACGATTCCNATCTACNCCCNTNTTNTTTATTTCCGATGATCACGATTACTTTGAGAACGACGACGCGGAAAAAGATCTTGTCACCTTTCCAGCNGACGCNTTCAGCCGTGACGCGCACCGCGCCGTCGCTGACCTCTACTATCCNGCGCTGCCTTNCGCGCCGGCACCTGATGCCGCTAGATCGTTTGGCTTGTTCAAATATGGAAACNTATTCGAGGCTCCNTTACTTGATTGCGCAGGCCAGCTGTCCTNGACCGANNGCTTNGATGTTANGGAGGATAACCGNGAGGGTCAGGATATAAACAATGCACGACTGTTCCCGGAAGCGATCGAACAGTGGGTGCTTGGTCGCATCAACNGNTCTCCAGCTAAACACTTCGCGCTAGTNCCGTCGCANCCGATAGGCTGGACGGCAGGTAAATGGCGCGAATGGTATCCCGATGTTGTTGCGCCGANAGGGTTTGAAGGTCTGGTTACCAACGAACTCAACTTCGATGGNGCCACCAAAGGTGCGCTCACGACGCGTGCANAAAAATACCTATGGCAGCGAGGCTGGTGGTCACAGCACCAGCGATTGGTGAAGGCNCTCTCNTNACGACAAGGTTCTCGGTTTACGTTTTCGGGTGATATCCANGCGCAAGGCGCNATTGCGATTGANGCATCGGGAGCTGAGGATCTTCCTGGCGGCNCCGTGATCTCGTTGTTGGTCGGTCCCGTNAGCACNTCTACCGCTACTTGGCCGTCGTTTGCGAGGGGTNTTTTNGCGAATCAACCGGGTTGGTTACGAACCAAAACCNTNTCGGCGACCNAGGAGATCAACGGGTTTACATTATTGGACATTACGCCTAGCGAAGTGGTGGCACAGCTGGTTAACTGTGGAGGACATGACGCGNCAGACCTCGAAGATGGGCGTATGCAAAGCGTNANTAAACTTCTTTTGAGCTGAGTAACANCTTNTGGGCACCTTCGATACCAGCCAGCACTCTCACCGCCGATTTAATCCGCTGACCGGCCNTTGGGTATTGGTCTCGCCACANCGCACGCAGCGTCCTTGGCAGGGAAAGCAAGAATCGNNGATCANCGATTCGAGGGCTGCGTTCGANCCTGGTTGTTACCTTTGCCCAGGCAACGAACGGGCCGGTGGCGAACGAAACCCTGTCTACACGGGGCCGCATGTTTTTCAGAATGACTTCAGCGCGCTGCTGCCTGACGGGTCTACGGACCGCATCGATGAGCATGAACTGTTGCGTTCCGAGGGCGAGTCGGGCATTTGCCGGGTGATCTGTTTCTCGCCGCGTCACGACCTAACTCTGCCAGAGATGCCAGTAGAAGATATCCGCTTAGTGGTGGACCTCTGGACCTCTCAGTACCTTGAGCTGAGCGCCACAGAGAACATTAACCACGTTCAAATATTTGAAAATAAGGGCGAGATCATGGGGTGCAGTAATCCTCATCCTCACGGTCAAATTTGGGCGCAGCGAAGTATCCCGGATGAGGTTCGACTCGAGTCTGAGCGAATGCGAGAACACCTCGAAAAAACGGATCGGACATTATTGGGCGATTACTGGCGGGTCGAGCAGGAACGCGGTGAGCGGATTATTTGTGAAAATCAAAGTTTCGTCGCTCTCGTACCGTTTTGGGCTAATTGGCCTTTCGAGGCGCTTGTGATGTGTAAGCGGCAGGTGCGTCATATTGGTGAGATGACAACACAAGAACGCTCCGCCCTTGCCGATATTATTAAGAACCTGACCACCCGATATGACAATCTTTTCGAGTGCAGCTTCCCCTACTCAGCGGGTATGCATCAGTCGCCAACGGACGGGGCAGACTACCCCCAGTGGGATTGGCACATGCATTTCTACCCGCCTTTGCTACGCTCAGCGACCGTGAAAAAGTTTATGGTGGGCTATGAGATGTTAGCCGAGCCGCAGCGTGATTTAACGCCAGAAGAGAGCGCCGCGAGACTGCGCGCTGTTTCACAGGTGCATTACAAAACGCGCTAACGGCTAAGCTGTTGTCACCGGATGGATTGGGGTCAGCGCCCACTCAGCGGCTGATGGTCCGAGCTTGCCCGGGCTCCAAGGCCCAGAAGCTCTCCGCGTCAATCTCGGCGTCTCGCAACGCAGTATCTAAGTCGACTAGCGGTTGATTCACGGGCTCCCAGGTCAATTGGAAGACGCCAAAATGCATGCCTACGCTCTGGTTACTGTTAAGGTCAATGTGCGCTTGAACGGCCTCTTTGGGGTTTAAGTGGATGTCCTGCATAAACCATCGTGGCTCATAAGCGCCAATAGGGATAATGCTTAATGCGAAGGAGCCAAAGCGTTCACCTTGTTCCTTGAAGTGCGGCGAATAGCCCGTATCCCCAGCAAAGTAGATATTCCCCTCGCTCGTCTCTACGACAAAGGATCCCCACAATGTCCGCATTTGGTCGAAGACACCTCGAGCCGATCGGTGTTGGCACTCAACAAAATGCACGGTGGCATTCTCGACAGGCGTGCTGTCGCGCCAATCGAGCTCGATCGCTTGTTCATAGCCAATTGACCTCAGTAATGCCGCATTGCCGAGGCCAGATACGATGACAGGTTCCTTGTTTTGGCGCTGGCGCAACTGTTTCAGTGTCTCAGTGTCGAGGTGGTCGTAGTGGTTATGGCTGATCAGTATGAGATCTATCTCCGGCAGATCGCTTATCGCAACGCCAGGCGGTCGAATGCGTTTCGGACCGGCAAAGGTGACAGGGCTGGCGCGCTCGGACCAAATCGGGTCCGTGAGGATATTCAGGCCGCCGACCTGTATCAGCACCGTTGCATGGTTGATGTACGTGGTGTGAATACCCTGCTCAACACGATCGGGGATGGGCGGTGCTGGGGGGTTGGCAAGAGCTTCTGGCCACTCCGACTCATTCCACAGACTCTCCCACAAGAAGCGGCTAATATCGCTTAAACCCTTGTCGGATCCATCTCGGTTATAAAACCGCGATCCATCGGAATGATCACTGACTGGGTAGGGCTTTGCGCTCACAAGGCCGCAAGCTGATAACATCAAGGCCATCAAGATCGGCACAAAATGTACGCGTTGAAGTTTTTGATACATCGTAGTTTTCATGCGCAATTTACGCGGAGCTTTGAGGAGGCGATCATCCATGCGGTGTTACGGCCCTTGTACTAACTCACATTGAGAAGACTCTATGCTCGACACGGTTCGGCTTTATTTTTCAGATACCTTTGGTTCAGCGGACAGCGTCCGGGTGATTATGGCGCCGGGGCGGGTCAATCTCATTGGTGAATACACCGACTTTAACGACGGCTTCGTTCTTCCTATGACGGTCGACCGGGGTGTCTACCTAGGTATCCGTCCGCGAGTGGATCAGCGAGTTCGAATTGCCTCAAGCCGGTTCGGCGAGCTGATTGACGTTTCGTTGGGGGATTTTAAGAGGCCCGAACCCGGTCATTGGTCGTGTTATGTCTTAGGCGTTGTGGAAGAGCTGAGATTGCTTGGGTTGATCTCGACAGGGTTTGAGGCAGTGATCGACGGTAATTTAAACTTGGGCGCTGGACTGAGTTCTTCAGCGGCACTTGAAATTGCGACCGCGGTGGCGCTTCAAACGATTTTCAAGTTTGAGATGAGTCGTATCGACATTGCAATTCTATGCCAGCGCGTCGAGCACCGTTATGCCGGTGTTATGTGCGGCATCATGGATCAATTCGCCAGTGGTCTTGGGCGCAAAGGTCACGCTTTGCTGCTCGATTGCAGAACGTTGTCACATGTGAGCATCCCTGTGGCACTGGGGGACTACCGCATTGTGATTATTTCCAGCGAGGTCAAACGTGAGCTCGCGTCCTCTGCCTACAATGAGCGCCGATCACAATGCGAGGACGGTGTCTTAGTCTTTAAACAAAAGGATCCGACCGTTGAGGCACTTCGGGATGTAAGTATTGAGGCACTCGAGGCCTGTGGTGGCGAGCTGTCTGAGGTGGTGTACCGCCGTTGCCGTCACGTTATTACAGAGACTGCGCGCGTGCTTGATGCCTCAGCGGCCCTTGGGGCGGGAAACTTGACCCAATTTGGCGCGCTGATGACGCAATCACATCTGTCATTGCGAGACGACTTTGAGGTGAGCTGTGCTGAGCTCGACTGTCTGGTTGACATTGCAAGTGGCGTTGAGGGTGTTTTGGGGGCTCGCATGACGGGCGCCGGGTTTGGTGGATGCACCGTGACACTCATTCACAAAGACTCGATCGACGCGTTACGCGAACAGCTACTGACCTACACAGAGCGCTTTAGCCTCAACCCAGAGATGTTTGTGCTGGATGGTAACGGCGAAGCCGGCGAAGTGTTGGCTAACTGAGACACGAGACGCCTCTAATCGGCAGGGGTACTCAGGCAGTTGCTAGACCCGGGATCTCGCAGAACAGATCAGCTTCCACTTTAACACTGACGGCTGCGTTAGCGTGTGCTCCCACACACCAAGATGGCATGACCATCGAATACACGCCTGAGCCGCCCGCCTGCAGGATTAAAATTTGCTCCGGACCTTTAAATGCCATGCGATCTTGCGGATTTGGCCCAGCGAACTGGCTGAATAGGCGCTTCACGATACTCGCTTCCACAAAGCTACGCTCATACAGCTCTTGCGCGATGTCCTCACGTGTCAGTCCGGCACCATGCAAAATAGCTGTGTGCTCTGGGTTAAGAACGACCGTGGCGCAGCCGCCGGTGAGTGTGCCGTTATTACTCGGGGGGTTTGCAAGTCCCATCGCCAGCAACTCAAGTAGGGATTTGTAGCTATTGGGGTCGTCGCCATTACCCGCATAGATAACTGAGTGGGGCGCCTCTGCACCTAATACAGTTACGACACTGTCGTCTGCCTCAAAGCCGCGGCTGACATGAAGTGGGGTGAAAGGACTGGCTTCCTCATCCTCTGCAAGGCAGAAAGTGAACTTTCCCGGATGACCCAGGAGCGCCATATCAGAGCTGCCAGGTCGTGCCTTACCAATATTGATCATGGTGAGTCTGAGCGCTCGGCCGATCGTCGCGTTCGCGCGGTGGCCTGGGCCGAGGGCGCCCGTGCCTGATGCAATAGGTCCGCAGGTGTGTCTCGCAGGTCCATTGACGATAATCAAGGGTGCCGTGCAGTGTGTCGTGGCCTGCATTTCGGTGAGGTCGAACTCGGGTTCGATGACGGCTTTAACAGCCGCCACGACAACCGGCATGTAATCTGGCTTACATCCCGCCATAACGGCGGCAATCGCGACCCTTTCGACGGGGGCAATACCGTGCCCAGGCCCCATTGTTCCCAGCATCATGTCCGCATCGAGCCCGGAGGCCAGCACCATTCGAGAAACACGTTCTGCGGTGGGAATAACAACCGGCAAACCATCCGTACAGCCTAGACGGTGGAGTTCCTCAAGAGCCGCTTCCTCGTCGCGTGCGGAGAGAATATCAGTCACTAGTCGCCTCAAGCGCCGTCAGAATTTGCTCGGCCACTGAATCGGCAACCGCTGTCATATTCTGAGAACCCGTACCGGCAACTGGGTGGGGGAGTTGAACACGAGGCACGTCAGACATGCCGAGTGATTCGGCAACAAAGTTGCCTTGGGACCAAAACTCCTCGGTGACTAGTGCCACTGCAGGAATACCCAGTTTTGCGAGGTTTATGCCGTCACGCACGGTGCCGGTAGTGCAGGAGCCTCAGTGTCCGTAGGCTGCGATGACGCCAACGCAGTCACCACCAATTTCCCCAAGCAGCTTTTCAGGTGCAGCGATGGTGGCATTTCCTTTGTTGTAGGCTTTGAGATTGATGCCGGGTCTGCGACGGGCTACGGCCTCGCCAACTTGGTTAAGAAATTCCACGGAGTCAGGGAATCCATTGGCCAATAAGCCGATGGTCGTCTGCGCACTACCGTCGACGGACACCGACAAATTGTAGGGTGTTTGCTCAACACCAACGGCCGCATCCGGGTTTAGAAATTCAATCATGAAATACCTCAATCTCTTGATGTCTTTATCGCTAACCCTGACGATTGTGTCAAGGCTGCCAGAGCCGTCAGTGCCTCACGGGACGATCGGGCAACACTTTACGATGATTAAGGCGTAGACTGATTGGCACACTTGAAGGGGAAACTATGGAACGTCTTCAGATTGCCGATGGATTGGAATTCAGCCGGCTCGTTTATGGAATGTGGCGCTTAGCGGATGATGCTGATATTTCAGTGAAGCACGTTGAAGCTAAAATTCAGGCGGCGCTTGGCCAGGGTATTACGACCTTTGATCAGGCAGATATTTACGGCGGCTACACAGCAGAAGACGTGATGGGGACTGCGCTGAAGGCTAATCCCTCTCTTCGCCATCAAATGGAAATTATCACCAAGTGCGACATCGTTATTGACGCGGGTCGTCACTCAGGCGCACGAGTAAAGCACTACGATACAACCAGAGCGCATATTCACGAGAGTGTGAACCAGTCGCTTACAGCCTTAGGAACCGACTTTGTCGACGTTGTACTGATTCATCGCCCCGACCCGCTAATGGACCATCACGAGACCGGGTCAGCGCTCGATGCTTTGATTGATGACGGAAAAGCGCGTGCTGTGGGGGTTTCCAATTTTAGACCCTGGGATTGGCAGTTACTCCAGTCCGCTATGCGGCACAAACTGGTTACTAACCAGATCGAGCTAAGCCTCAAAGAAACGTCCCCTTTTATCAATGGTGATCTGGCGTTTCATCAACAACACGATCATGTGGTCATGGCGTGGTCGCCTCTCGGGGGAGGCGATTTGATGACTGCATCGAATGAGTTGACGCGTCGCCTCGATGCCATTGCTAAGCGCTTTGATGTTGACCGTGCGGCGGTCGCTGCTGCATTTTTATTGGCTCATCCAGCGAAGATTACGCCGGTGATGGGAACCAATAATCTGGAGAGAATTTCCATGCTGTCCGACGCCGAGAAGGTAGAGCTTGACCGACAGGATTGGTTCTTTCTTTACGAGTCCGCACTGGGTCACGAGGTGCCGTGATCGAGAAGGACGAGTGACGGTGGACATAATAATTGCGCGAATTGAACCGCTCTATTTTGATGTGCGCACTATTTGAATGCGGCGAGTTGTGGTGGAGAGTGTAGCGATTCCGCGGTAGCAGTAACCTGCAAAAGGTGAGGGGTAGTGGATGCGGATAAGACAAGTAGCCCTGGCTTCTTCAGACCTTATGATGGCTGATGAGACGCTGTGTCGGCTGTTAGGTTGTGCTGAGGGTTATATCGATCGTGAGATCATTTACTTCGGGCTACAAAATCGGCTCTACACAGTTGGCGATAGTTTCCTTGAGGTGGTCAGTCCCGCTCAGCCAGGCGCAGCAGCGGGTCGTTTCCTAGAGCGGCGCGGCACTGATGGCGGTTATATGGTGATCGTACAGGTGGAAGATCTTGAGCGTGAGAAAAAGCGGCTCGAACACACAGGCATTCGCACCGTTTTCTCAGATGATCGCGGCGTCGCAAAGGCTATTCATTTGCACCCTAAAGACGTTCCTGGCGCCATTCCTTCTCTCGACGAAATGACACCGCCTGAGTCATGGCTGTGGGCGGGTGATGGTTGGGAGGCACGCGCGGCGCGACATGTGGGTGACATAAAGGCTGTGGAGATAGCTTCGGATAGCCCGCGGGAGACAGGAAATTGCTGGGCCAAAGCTTATGGTAAAGCGCTGCAGCAAGACGGCAAACATTGGTGCTTGTCGCTGGGAAATACCGAGATTCGTTTTGTTCTCGATTCGAAATCCAATGAGCCAGCACTCAGAGCCATCGACTTTGACACCCTAGACTTTCGGGCTATCTGCGCCGTTGCAGACGAGCTTGGCTTGAGTCGACGCGATCGTGTTGTCAGTGTCTGTGGCGTAGAGTTTAATTTTTGTTGAGCGGTCCTTAGAGAATTGGGAGGGAAAATGTCGTCAGGGGTAATCGATACGGGAACAGATCACTTACTTGCGAATCTCACGGGAGGCATTCTCACTCTGACGTTCAATCGACCCGAGGCACGAAATGCGCTATCGAGTGAGCTTCTTCAGGCACTGGGTAGTCAGCTTGCCGATGGGGAAATTAATCCCGAGGTTCGGTGCGTGGTTATCACTGGAACAGGGGCTGCGTTTTGTGCCGGCGGTGACGTGAAAGCCATGTCAGAAACAAATTCCAACGGCGCAAAAAGTACGTTGGATACGCTCATCCAGAGGCAGCGCTTAAACCAGCGCGCCACCAGTGGTCGACTGTATAAAATGCCTAAGCCCACCCTGGCGGTCTTACCGGGGCCGGCTGCAGGTGCAGGTCTTTCGATTGCCCTCGCGTGTGATCTGAGAATCATGTCATCGACCGCGTTTATGACAACGGCGTTTGCCAAAGTGGGCTTTGCGGGGGATTACGGCGGTTCGCTCTTTATGTCGCAGCTTGTGGGGACCGCCAAAGCGCGCGAACTGTATTTCCTCTCCGATCGAATCAGTGCAAAAGAGGCTGAGGACTTGGGTCTCACCAATTGGGTGGTTGAGCCTGACGCGTTGCAGGAAAGTGCGGCCGGCATAGCGCAGAAATTAGCCAACGGCCCCACGGTTGCCTACAGTTACATGAAAGAGAATCTTGCACGCGCCCTTACATCGGCCGATGTTCATGATTGTCTCGATTTGGAAGCCTCGCACCATATCCATTGCGGCGGGACTGATGATCATAAAAACGCGGTTGAAGCATTTATCGAAAAGCGCGCCCCAGTATTTGAAGGGCGGTAATCAAAGTGCGGGATTCAACCCGTTAGCTTAAGCGCTGAACGCCGCTAGCTGCCCACCGACGGCGAGGCACCTACTAGCTTGTACTCGCTGGCATCGGTAATAAAATCGGCGTGGCCGTAGGTTTTAAGTAAGTGTTCCAACTTGCGTGTTAATCGCTGGTCGAGCCAATTGCGAATCACCGGGATTTTCATGCCGACACTGCAAAGATTTGAGCTCCCTACGATGGTGGCTAGCGCGCAGGCTGTGGCAATTTTGTCATTAAAGCCAAAATGCACGCCCATGGCGTTTGCGCGAGCGGTTTTACCTTCGCAGAAGTTTTTTATCAGGAAGTACTTAGAAAAACCGCGTTCCATCCATCGATGGAAGCGCCCCATTGCACTCGGGTCAGTGAACAGCTCGGCATCCATCGTACCTCGGACCAATTCACCGCACGTTTCATCGTCATAGGTCTCGCGCAGAGACATACCCCTCGCTGTCATTAGATCAACGATTTCCTGCGGTGTTTCACCTAAAAGTTCCTCGGGCAGACCCAGTAGGAAACATCGGTATCTCGCCATTTCAACACGCGCACGCTCGGCGGGCGTGAAATCGGTGCGACCTTGCGCCAAAAGCTTGTAGGACAGCAGAAAGATACCGATAAGCCCCGCCGGCATCTGATCAACCTGCGGAATCGGAATGCCGTACGTGGATACATCCCATTTTCCGGTTCGCATAATATTAAAGCGCACCATGGAATGCATGAGCCGCACTTTTGCAGCTGCCTTAAAGCCAGGGTTAAAGCGCGCCATCGCATGCGGCATGGCCGTTGCTGTAAAAAAACTGGCGGTCTCAAAGACGCGGCGAACTGATTTGTCATCAGTTAGCGTGCCCGTCATCGTCATTGGTAGGGCAGTGTACTTATTCATAAAGGTGGCGATGAACGCGCCGCGGATGGCAAAGGGGGATATCGTGGCAAGTGGGACACGCTCGTGCTTGGCACCTTCTTCAATAAGCGCCATATCCACCCAATCGGGCGTAGCCTCCATGGCGCCTATGAAATCGCTGAGCTCCTTGGGTGGATCTTCCACATTCTCAAGCCCCTTTTCGCAGGCTGTCTCAAGCATGGTCACCAATGCTCTGAATCCGTATTTCGGTATTAACGCCGCATAGGCATCGGCCACCGCGTCACCCATCATCGTGTAGTTGCGAATTCGGTCTCTCAGGTCAGCGTTTTGAAGAACGCGTTCACAGTAGTCGCGGTGTCTCGAGGGTCTAAGCGCGTCTAGATTAAAGTCGGAGACATAGCGCTCGGGGTACTGGTTGAAGTCCACACTGCCATAGATTTCGGGTATGCGTGTTTTCTGCTGAGCAACGGCGTCTGCAAAACCGGTTCGATTTGTTTGTTCCATTCGCGCTGACTCCCCATTATCCAAGGTCGCGGCCAAATTTGTCTTTCGGTAAAACCCAAGCCCGCTACACCTTCAGACCTTAGACAGTTACGGACATTAACTGCAACTGGTTGCTCAATGCCAATAACGTGTTGGGGGCGACCGTACGTCTGTGATGCGCTCTCACAGCGCCGCTTAACGTCGTCCTAGTTACCCTTGGCATAAGAACTCAAGGCAACTTAATGAACTGCTTTTTTCGACTTTCACGCCATCGATTATCAGCACGCGTGTATCAGAACGAGATTGTTGTAAGCGAGAGGTGGATATGAGGCTGAGCGTGACAGGGTGGCGGGTCGCGAATGCTGGCGCCCCCGAGCCGCGCGGGTTACCGTTAGGCTTAATAGAACAAAATAATCTACGTGAGGTGGGCATGATATTTTTGAAGCGCTTGTTTGTGAGTGTGCTGTTAATTGCCTCGAGCACCGCGTTTGGTCAAGAGACATCGTCGTCTGCAATCCTGATGCCTAAGTCGGGTACCTACTCGCGCACCATCTCTGTCGGTGACACGGCGGCCCAACAATTCTTTGATCAAGGCTTACGCTTCGCCTGGGGGTTTTATTTCCCCGAGTCCATTGCTTCGTACCAAGAAGCATCGAGGCTAGCGCCAGACCACCCCATGCCCTTTTGGGGAATTGCTCACGCGGCAGGACCCAACCCCAATTCCCGTTACGCACAGATGCCCGATGATCCTCAAGGTGCAGGTTTAAAAGCCATTAAAGCGGCGCTTGCTCGTATCGATCGTGCCACCGCAATGGAGGCCTCGCTGATCAAGGCGCTGTTTGTTTTCTATGATGCTGAAAGTATTCCTGATCCCCGCGAGCGGGATCAGGCTTATCTTGCAGCGATGCGCAGTTTGAATGAGCAGTACCCAGACGATCCCGATATCGCGGCGCTCTATGCCGGTAGCTTTATGTCGATTCGGCGCTGGGATTATTGGGACAAAAACGGTGATGCCAAAGGCGAGACGTTGGCCGTTGCCGAGGCACTTGAGCATGTGATCAACACTGGCGATCCACACCCTGGGGTTTACCATCTTCATATTCACCTCATCGAAGCATCGCTTGAACCCGAGCGGGCTATGGTGTCTGCGGATGCTTTAGAGGCAACACTGCCCATTGGGGGTCACGTGGTGCACATGCCCGCGCACATTTTCGTTCGTGTGGGTGATTATCAGCGAGCCATTGACAACAATCTTCGCTCGCTCGCCGTGGATAAAGAGTTCGCAGAGTATTGGGGTGATCGACCGCTTCCCAATATAGGCACCTACCCACTGTCGCACAAAATACATGCTGGGCATGCACTCGACTTTGTTCGCTATGCAGCCACCATGCAGGGTAGCTCAGAGCTTGCTATCAAATCGGCAAAGCAAATGGCAGAAGCTATCAGTCGTCACGGCACACCAATGGGGAGGATGCAAAAGCGTGTTGCTGCGCCCTGGGTCACGTTGAAGATTTTTGGTAAGTGGGATGAAGTGCTCGCCATTGAACCACTGACCAATTCGACGCCCTATCTGACCGGTGTTCTATCCTATGTGAAGGGCAGTGCGCACGTCGCTAAGGGCAATTTTGTAAAAGCCACCGAGGAATTAGCGAATATCGAGCGCATTGCGGCATCGCCCGATGTGTCAGTGAATCGCGCCGGCGCTACGGCGACAGCTGAGTTGTTGGCACTCGCAGCGCATGCGCTTGAGGGTGAAATAAAAATGGCACAAGGTGATTTAGACGGTGCCATTTCTGCCTTCGAGAAGGGTGTGGCATTAGAGGATACGAATAACTACACGGAGCCGCCTGATTGGCCACAATCTATGCGCTTGTATTTGGGTGCTGCACTGTTAAAGGCCGGTCGTGCTGCCGAGGCTGAAGCTGTATTTAGGCGCGATTTGAGATGGCACCAAAACAATGGTTGGTCTCTATTTGGTCTAGCGACAGCTCTAGAGGCGCAAGGTAAGTCTACGGCAGCTAAGAGCGCTCGCAATGCATGGGAGAAGGTTTGGTCTAACGCCGATATCACACTGACTGCCCCTGCCGTCATATGAGGGGGCATACATTGTTTTTGCGAGGTGGGTTTTTGTGAACGCAGTTTTAACTTGGTCGAAAGCACTCGTAGCGAGCCTGCTAGTAGGTTTCGTCGCGCCAGTCATGGGCGATCAGCATTACGAATCAGTGGTTAAAGGGGCGGATTTTAGAGCGTCCGTTATCTTGCCCTCCGGTGGCGCATTCACACAGCTCTCTGAGGGCTTTACGTATTATCGCAGAACGGATCGAGTAAATTGCGACACGCCTGACGTCCTGGTTCACGGGTTTTCGGTGCCGTCGTATATTTGGGACCCGACCTATGACTTCCTCGCAAGCAAAGGTCGTTGCGTCATTATGCTTGATCTTTACGGCAGGGGGTTTTCGGATAATCCGGATGTCCCGTATACCGATCATCTTTTTGCAGCGCAGGTATTAGAGCTTCTCGATAAGTTGGGTGTCGAGCGTGCTGCGTTCTTTGGCTTGTCAAATGGTGGCCGTGTCGTTTCTCAAATAGCAGGGATTGCCCCCGAGCGCGTGGTGCGACTGGTCTACGTTGCATCCTCGGGTTTTCGCGATGTAAAGCGAGCAGACGATACTTCAGTCAGCCAGCAGGAGGTGGATGCGTTGGTTGCGAAGTATCCCGAGCTACCCGCAGGTCAGCTATCAGACTTTAAGGATCCCACGAATTTTCAAGACTGGGACGATCGGTATGCCGAGCTCTTAGTGCACAAAGGCTTCGCTCGGGCGCTGATCTCGACGCGTAAAAATCATGATTCGCAGGAGTTAGATCGCATTCACTCGATGCTGCAGGCTTCTGAGATACCAGTGACGACGATTTGGGGTGATAGCGATACGGTTGTGGTTTATGAGGCGTTTGCGGAGAAAATCCAACGACTGCTTCCCAAGCGCCAAGAATATTTTGTGAGGGATTCGGGGCACCTGCCGCACATGGAAAACCCTCAACAGTTCGAAGCAATCTTAACTGACGTCTTAGCGTTGTAGATCGGCACTCACGCTTTGCTTCAACGTTACTCACGCTTTGCTTCAACGTTACTCACGCTTTGCTTCAACGTTAGTAGTTACGATTCATACCCGGTCTTTTACATCTGATTACTCGCTAGTGACGCCGTACGATGTCGGTTTCTGTCATTAAAGATATAATGTATCATTAGCGCATCAAGAGGGATGCACGTGTCATATCTAGAGTCTGTGATTACAAAAGCCGAGGGCCGTTGTCGTGATCGGGGTTCGCGACTTACGCCACTAAGGCGCCAAGTCTTGCGGGCGTTGGTCGAAGTATCAGAACCCATATCCGCTTATGGATTGCTTGAGATATGTAATGCAGAGCGCGAGGAAGCGATGCCCGCGATGTCTATGTATAGAATCCTCGATTTTTTGGTTGATCAACAACTGGCTCACCGGTTGGTAAGTTCTAAAAAGTACATTGCATGCTCCCACATTGACTGTTGCCCAAAGCACTTTCAGCGAGTCCATTTCCTAATCTGTGATCAGTGTGCACGCGTAAAAGAAGTCGAAATGTCTGAGGCAATGATGGATTCATTGAATCATGTTGCAGGCGCCGAAGGGTTTAAATTGAGTTCCCGACAACTGGAATTTTCCGGTGTCTGCGGCGAATGCCGCTAAGAGCATTGTGGTCTTATGAATATGTTTAGTAACGCTAGTTTCCTGTCTCGGGCGAACGCTGACTCTGCGGCGATCGGCTTATCTGTTGTGTGTCTTATCCACTGCTTGGTCCTGCCCGTTGCCCTTGTGCTCTTTCCAAGCGTGTTAGTCAGCTATTTTGCACAGGAGTGGGTTCATCAACTCGCGGTTATGTTTGCAGTGCCGGTCAGTATATTTGCACTGACAATGGGTTGTGGAAGCCATAAACGAATTTGGATATTGGCTTTGGGTGTTCTGGGTATCGCTATTTTGCTGTTTCCACTTTTGGTGGGGACTGAGGCGCTTGAGACACCGATGACGATCGTTGGCGCATCAATCATTGCCGCGAGTCATATCGCCAATATGCGAACCTGTCGTTCGTTGGATTGCCATAGCCCCTCTTAACGCTGCTTGGCTAAGCTATTTTTTTGGCTCCATATTGATACTTTGTATCATTAAATTTTTGGGTTACACGAGGTAGAGGATTGACCGCGATGGGAATGATGAAGAAGTTACCGGTAACCGTTCTTTCAGGGTTTCTCGGCGCTGGAAAAACAACGGTTCTCAGTCACATTTTGAACAATCGCGATGGTAAGCGGGTTGCGGTTATCGTCAATGACATGAGTGAGATCAATATCGACTCTGCGGTGGTTCAAAATGAAGTGTCATTAAATCGCAGTGAAGAAAAACTGGTGGAGATGAGTAATGGCTGCATCTGTTGCACCCTCCGAGAAGACCTGCTGGAGGAAGTTAATAATCTGGCAAAGGCTGGGCGCTTCGACTACTTGGTAATTGAGTCGACAGGGATTTCTGAGCCGCTCCCTGTGGCCGAGACATTTACCTTTGCCGACGAGGACGGGGTATCACTTTCAGATGTGGCCGACCTTGACACGATGGTCACGGTGGTCGATGCGGTTAATTTCCTTAAAGATTACGAAGAAGCTAAATACTTGCAGGATACACAGGAGTCGCTCGGCGATGAGGATGAGCGGAGCGTCGCTGACCTGCTGGTTGATCAGGTTGAGTTTGCCGACGTAATTTTAGTGAGCAAAACGGACCTGGCGTCGAGTGAAGATGTCAGCCGATTACAAGCCATACTGAAAACCCTGAATACGCACGCCCAGATCATTCCTATTGCAAACGGCAACGTCGATGTCGATGCCGTTCTGAGTACAGGCAGTTTTGATTTTGAACGCGCGCAGCAAGCACCGGGGTGGCTGGCAGAAATGCGGGGTGAGCACGTACCTGAAACCGAAGAGTACGGTATTTCCAGTTTTAGCTACCAGGCGCGAAGACCGTTTCATCCGGAAAAATTCTTCGCGTTTCTCCACGGTACCGAGCGTTACGGGAAGTTGCTCCGATCCAAAGGCTACTTTTGGTTGGCGACTCGGCCTGAGTTTGCGGGTCAGTGGAGTCAGGCAGGGGGTATTGCCCGTTATGGGTTTGGGGGCATGTTTTGGTCCGCAGTACCTCGGTCGCGCTGGCCCGACGACCCTGAATACCTAGCCAGCATTGAGAAGAGTTGGGAAGAGCCTTTTGGTGATATGCGTCAAGAGTTGGTATTTATTGGTCAGGGGCTTGATGAGCCGAGCGTTCGCAGCGCTTTGGATGACTGTCTGCTCAATGACGAAGAAATGTTTGCGGGCCGCCAATTTTGGGAAACCTTGCCCGATCCCTTTCCTGTGTGGGAGGGCGCCTAATGCAGGCGAATGTTAGTCAGGCCTCATCAGGTGACTACGCGGCTGTTGCAATAGATCAACCGTCAAAGGGCGCCGTCGCATCGAATGATCTGTCAGTTTTAACTCAGATCTACGGCTCGGATACAAATCTTGCAATCTGGCGTCGTAAGCTCGACGGTGAATGCCGGTCTGAATCCGCAAAATGGCTGGAAAGGGATCCGACGTTGCAGCTCAGCCTTATGGCGTCTCCCGAGACGATTCAGCAGTCAATCATATCCGCGTTGCGCGTCGATCAGGGCTCCCCCTTAGTGAAGGATATGGCAGAGCTGGTAGAGATGTTTTGTGTGCTCTTTGAGCTTCCTCGTGTCGGCTTCCGCTTAACGGCGCTGCAAGGCCAGATGTGTCCGAAATTTCATGTGGACCGCGTGCCTTGCAGACTGATCACGACTTACGTTGGGATTGCCACCGAGTGGTTGCCAAATGATAAAGCGGATCGGTCAAAGCTGGGTGCGGTCACGCCGGGGATCGAAAATAGACAAGGCGGCCTCTACAAACAAGATTGTGACATTGCACAATTGAATACAGGTGATGTCGCACTTTTCAAAGGTGAGGCCTGGGAGGGTAGTGAGGGCTTCGGTGTTGTACACCGGTCGCCCAGTGTGCCGGATAACACCCACCGACTGTTGCTGACCGTCGATTTCGGTAGGTGACCAATCACGTTTTAGCGCTATACGCGAGTGCCCTTGATAGGTCGCAGACGGTGCTTAGATGAATGATGGCCGCATTAATCACATCCATTCTATTATTAATATCTTACACTTTACGTCTATGAGGCACTCAGTGTTCCATTTTTGGAGCGGGTGAGAGCGATTTCGTTACACGCTAAGCCGCTCGTGCGCGCGTATCCTTGCCATCGTCATCCGTAGTGACGCTAATTAAGGAGCAGCTGAAAATGGAAAACTTCAAAGCGGTATTAATGGTAGGCCTCGTATCTTTGGGTCTTAGTTTCGACGCAAGCGCGGCTACCTCGGTCAACGAAGCCTATGGGCAGTGCAAGGCTGAGGTTCGTGAGAAATTTGGTAGCGAAACACGCGTCAAAATGAAGGGAAGCAAAAAGTACAAAGGGACGCTTACCGTTAAATTATCGGTGGTACCCGATGGCGCTTCACGCCAGCGCGTGTTGTGTAAAGTCGCAGACGGTGCATTTGTTTTGACCGACAAAGAAGGCGCACCGCTCTCGTAAGTAAGGGTAACTATGCAGGAGCTCAGTTGGGATGATTTAAAAGTGGTGTTGGCCTGCAGTCGGCACGGCTCCACGCGCATGGCGGCATCTGCACTGGGCGTGAGTAACAGCACCATAGCAAGGCGTCTGGAAACGCTGGAAGCAGCCATTGAAGGACGCCTTTTTGATCGAACACCCGATGGCCTCCTGGCAACAGCGCTTTGTGAGGAGCTGTTGCCAATCGCAAAGACGGTAGAGGACACCATCTCTGACGGGCAGCTGCGGCTTACCGGCAGAGATGCACTCCTAGCGGGGAAGCTGAAAGTATCGATCGCAGATTTTCAGCCCATGAACCGTCTTCTTTTTGAGAAGCTCCATGACTTCTCCAAGACCTATCCGCGTATCCAATTAGACGTCAAGTCATCTAATGAAAACGTCGACCTTTCGAGACGAGAGGCGGACTTTGCGGTACGCGGGCTGAAGATCGATCAACGCCCGCCGAAGGACATTGTTGGTGTGAAATTAGGTCTGCTTTCCGTGGGCTTATACGTCCACAAACAGCTGTTAGCGGACGCCCGACTCGGGAAGCGGGAACTAACCCTTATCGATACGGCCGAGGCATTACCGACTGAACTCCCGACCCAGTCAGAGCTTGGTATCAGAGTTAAGCATTCTGTTGACGGCGTGATACCGAGATTGGATGCCGTAGCCAATCAAATGGGTGTGGCGGCGCTACCCTGTTGTACGGTCTCAGATTTAGATGATGTCGTTCGTCTGCCCCAGACGGAGAGTGTCCCTTTCCGATATGTCTGGCTGCTCTATCACAAAGATTTGCGGCAGAGTGCTCGAGTGCGCGCCTTGTTCAAACACCTTCTCGAAGTTGAGAATAGCTGGCCTGATAATTGGGCGGGTAGGGAGACAAGCTAGCCCACTGCGTGTGGGTGTTAGTGCTCAATGTTTGCTAGTCTTTAGCCGCGTGGCAGGGTTGCAGCGGTGAATCAAACAAGACTATGAAAAGACGTACTTTTGTAAACGCGACGAGCATGGCGTTTTTGGCCCTCTCGGCCAGTGGGTGCGTGACTCGCCCCCTACCCAATCAGCCTTTCTCGCGCGCAATCGGCTACGGCAATTTGGTGCCTGACCCTCGCGGACTTCTCGACCTGCCTAATGGGTTTAGCTATCGAATTATCTCCAGTTTCGGTGACGAAATGACCGATGGCGCAAGCGTGCCCGATAAAGCCGACGGCATGGGCTGTTTCGAGCTGGATGATGGCCACCTCGCCTTGGTGCGCAATCACGAACTTATCGCCACGGATGACTCAGGCGGTGAATTCTTTAAAGGATTTGGCAAGAAAGACGGCAGGTACATTCCGGGCGGTACCACCCATGTTGTACTGGATGCTAAGACGCTTAAGGTGCGCGATCAATTTCGCTCGCTGGGAGGCACCCTGCGAAATTGCTCGGGCGGCGTAACGCCTTGGGGCAGTTGGCTTACGTGTGAAGAGTCAACAGCCGGGCCTGGGGCGATGTTCGGCGAGGGTCTCGAGCGCTCCCACGGTTGGGTTTTCGAGGTTCCTGCTAATGCACGAGGCCTGAGTGCACCCAAACAGCTCTCAGCGATGGGACGTTTTAACCATGAGGCTGCCTGTGTCGACCCCGCTACAGGTTTTGTTTACCTCACTGAAGATCGAGATGACAGTGTTCTCTATCGGTTCAAGCCGCACGTCCGAGGGACGCTTTCAGAGGGCGGCCGGTTGCAGGCCATGCAGGTCGTAGGTATTCCCGATTTGAGGAATTGGTCCGGCCAGCAGGTA
>NZIJ01000035.1 GCA_002689915.1 Halieaceae bacterium
CTGTGGGGGTTCAAGTCCCCCCTTCCGCACCAAATACTAGGTAAACATAAAAAAGCCCCGAAACAGGGGCTTTTTTGTGCGCCTTTATCACGCCTTTGGTCTCTCTAAGTCGGTCGAAGTTCATCCGGAAAATTTAGGTTCCAGCTCGCTTCTTGTTTTCTAGAGGCGAAGAGCCAGCGATCGTCGACTCGGACGAACTCATCAACATACCAAATCCCCAAAATGAACGTTTGGGTTCCGCCCTCTACAGCCATCTCCATGGGGTTGAAACACATGACGCGACCTGTCGCAGCGTCGCCATTCACTTTAAATTGCGTGTTACTTACGAGGTGTTGATGATTCGGGAAGAGCGACATTGCCTCGTTGAGAAACGCAACCATCTCTTGCACACTGCACTTAGGGGCGCCAGTTGCTTCATAGTCGATCACGGCATTGTTTGTGAATATCGTGCTCAGTTCGGCAAATGCCTTCCTGTCGATGATATCTGCGTAGCGCGTCACCAGATCTTGCAGTTCTAAGCGGTCGGAGATTTCTTGTAGCGATAGTGTCATGTCTTAGTCCTCGATTGGCACTGCGGTATTTCGCAGAGTGCAACAGCGCTTAGATCGCCACCACTCCCAACATGACCGCTGCCACCAACAGCGGTGTGAGCGTTAGTACCGTACCACCTATTCGTAGCGGCATACTCGATTTCATAAAACCAAAGCAAATGCCGTGCATTAAACGACCGATAAGAAAACTCAGCCCCAAGCTGTGTAAGGTCGCTGTACCTGCGCCGTTAACTTCAAGTAGATAAAGTAAGATCAACATCATCGGTGCGTATTCGGTCAGATTGCCCTGGGCCCGAATTGCGCGCTGGAGCATGTCGTCGTCAGACGTATCGATATTTAAAAATCTAAAAACAGGACTACCTCTGAGTGCGATGACACGAAACGATAATAGGACAAGCCAAAAGGTGAGTAGACTGGCGTAGAGCGAGGTGATCATTGTTAAGAACTCTCCATCTTTATACCGGTTTTTCTATCTGAGATTTTTTGTTTTTTGAGTCGCTTGCACAGCCTGCCTGAGCAGAAGGTCAGGAGCAAAGGGTCAGATGACAGAGGCCACTTTACGACCGAGGTGTCTCGCGGAGGTCCACTTACCTCCAAAGACGTTGATCAATGAGTTAACCACTTCAATTTCCGAGTCTCGGCTTGCCCTGCTCATGTTCTGAAGCTGCGCGTTTCGGGCTTTTGCTATGGGGCGGACCCCCGATAACGTTGCGGTGATGTGCTCCCGACCAACGACGGGTTGAATGTGTTTATTTAAGATGGTTAGGAGGTAGTCAACCTCAGCGTCAGTGCAGTTTATGGGGGCTTTGAGATCATGGGCACATTCGGTCGTGCCCAGGAGTACTTTGCTGTTTGACTGAGGAATGCAAAAAACGATGCGCCCATCGTCAGGCACTTGAAAAACCAAGGCATGAGGCAGCGTTAGATCGAGCAAAAGGTGGGAGCCTCTCACGTGGCTAATCGTGAATTGCGAAGCAATATTCGATTCCATCAAAATTTCACTCGCCCAGGGTCCCGCGGCGTTGATGACTCGATCAAATTGCAAGGTCTCGTCATTTACCCTGAGGGACCCATCAGTTGTTAAATGAGAAACGCAGCTGTGGGAATGAACAGTGACGCCTGATGACTGAGCCTCTGCCAGTAAATGCTCGGCCATCACTTGATCATCCATTACGAGGTCGCAATAACTAATTCCGCCTTTTAAATTCTCTGGACTCAAGATCGGGAAGGCCTCCAATAGCTCGTTTTTGCTGTGAAGCTGACTTCGACCTAGGGAGTATCGCCCTGCTAACCATTGATATAACAGTGCTCCTGCGAATAACGTCGTACGACCTCGCGGAGAGTCATTGTAAATTGGAAAGAAGAATCTCTCGACGCGCGTTGCATCTGGCGCAATACGCTGCCATTCCTCGCGCTCTTTTAGGGCTTCTCTCACAAGTTTAATATGACCTTGCTCTAGGTATCGAATACCGCCGTGAAGCATGCGAGAGGATTTACTGCTTGTTTCTGCAAAGGGAATGCCTGCATCGAAAAGCACAACCTCGCAGCCGCGTTTTGCGCACGCCGTTGCAATGGACGTTCCGTTTACGCCTGCGCCTACGACTGCAATGCGTTTAGCAACCAACTGATCACCCTCAACTGCGTTCATTTGAACAGTGTACATCGTCTGGTGTTGCCGTTTTGTGAAGCGTTTTCCAGCCCGATATTTACCACGCATAACCTTGGCTTTGCGTGGGGAATTCTTGAGTTCAAGTGCCCGTCAAATTTCCTACCAAAAAGTGTTAGTTCTTCGTCATAGTTTACTGACGATTTTTCTGGCGTAACCGGCATTTATGAATTAAAAATGACACCAAAATTCAGGGTAAAAATTTAGTGAGAAATTCGTATGTCTGAGAGAGCGGGAAGACGAAAAGGCGGAGGTCGTGCGGGTCGGCGGGAGGCGAGAGCCAGCTCAGTAAAAGCGGCAGCTCCGTATATCCAGAGAAAGATCCCTTACGTTGAAATTCTCAGCGAAGAAGGCCTGCAGCTCATCGAGGACAATGCGGATAAGCTCTTGGAAGAGGTAGGCATAGACTTTCTCGATGATCCCGAGGTGCTCGAGCTATTTCAGGCAGCAGGTGCAAGCGTCGATGGAACGCGTGTCCGTTTTCCAAGGGGGATGTGTCGTCAGATCATTCAGGCTTCTGCGCCCTCTGAGTACATACAGCATGCGCGCAATCCTGAACGCAGTGTCGTCATTGGTGGCAAAAATACGGTTCTCGTTCCAGCTTATGGCTCGCCATTCGCACATGACTTAGACAAGGGTCGTCGTTATTCAACCATCGAAGATTTTCGCAATTTCGTGAAACTCGCTTACATGGCGCCGGGCATTCATCACTCGGGTGGCACGGTGTGTGAGCCCGTTGACTTACCAGTCAACAAGCGTCACTACGATATGGTTTACAGCCACTTTAAATACAGTGACAAACCACTTATGGGTTCGGTCACGCATTACCGGCGCGCGCAAGACACAGTGGATATGGCAAAACTGGTTTTTGGTGATGAGTTTGTCGACCAAAACTGTGTTCTTACCAGTCTGATTAATGTCAACTCGCCTATGGTGTTTGACGGCACCATGCTCGGATCCTTGAAGGTATACGCTCGCAATAATCAATCTTGCGTTGTCTCCCCCTTCATTTTGGCAGGGGCGATGTCGCCGGTAACGGTGGCGGGAACNTGTACACAGATCTTGGCCGAGGCGATGGCAGGTATCGCGCTGACTCAGTTAATTCGCCCNGGNTGTCCNGTTGTTTTTGGGACCTTTGCGGCNGCTGTGTCCATGGCCACCGGNGCGCCNACATTTGGNACACCAGAGCCCAGTCAAGTTATTTACGCGACNGCGGCNCTTGCACGTCGGCTAGGTGTGCCTTATCGGAGTGGCGGCGGGCTCTGTGGATCNAAGCTTCCCGANGCTCAGGCGGCNTACGAGGCAGCTAATACGNTGCAAACGGCGGCNCTCGCGGGTGTTAACTTTATGCTGCATACAGCGGGTTGGCTCGANGGTGGTCTTGCTGTGGGTTATGAGAAGTTCGTAATGGATTGTGACCAGGCAAGCATGATCGCCGTATTGCTGGAGGGCATGGACCTGTCGGAGAACGCCCAAGCAATGGATGCGTTCCACGAAGTGGGCCCGGGAAAGCATTTCTTAGGTTCNGCGCACACGCTCAGTAATTTCGAGTCTGCGTTTTATCGATCGACTATTGCCGACAACAACAGCTTTGAGCAGTGGTCGGCTGAGGGCAGCCTTGATGCAGCCCAGCGAGCNAACGGTATTTGGAAGAAGATGTTGGCGNANTACGAAGCGCCNGCTTTGGATTCAGCGATTGACGAGGCGCTTTTGGACTTTATGGCGCGTGAAAAAGCATCCTTTGCTGANAGAGATTATTNAGCGAATTTAGGGGAGACAAAACNAATGTCCGACGAAGAAGACATCATCCTTTCCGAACTATCTGACGACGACCTCATCGTACAAATGCATGACGATTTATACGANGGTCTGAAAGAGGAGATAGAAGAAGGNACCCACATTTTACTCGAGCGTGGCTGGTCAGCTGAACAGGTTCTGAGTAAGGCGCTAGTNNATGGCATGACCATTGTTGGCATCGATTTTCGCGACGGTATTTTGTTCGTGCCCGAGGTNTTACTCGCAGCGAACGCGATGAAAGGCGGCATGTCGATTTTGCGTCCGNTACTGGCCGANACAGGTGCTAAGCCTGTGGGCACTATGGTNATCGGAACGGTGAAGGGTGATATTCATGATATTGGAAAGAACCTGGTTGCGATGATGATGGAAGGCGCCGGCTTTGANGTGTATGACATCGGCATTAACAANTCNGTGGAAGATTATGTGGCTGCNCTAGAGCGCCATAANCCAGANATTCTGGGNATGTCTGCGCTACTGACAACCACGATGCCGTATATGAAAGTCGTCATNGANGCGCTGAAAGAGCAAGGTNTCCGCGATGACTATATCGTGATGGTGGGTGGAGCACCGTTGAACGAAGAGTTCGGCGAGGCTGTCGGCGCCGATGCCTACTGCCGTGATGCGGCAGAGGCTGCGGTGTCAGCTGTGCGCCTCGTCGAAGAACGTCGCGTNGCACAAGGCTNAATGNCGTGTCGCGCGTCTTAATTATTGGTTGCGGTGCACTCGCGGCCGAGATTACGGCGCTTAAAAAGGCCAATAACTGGTCGCAGGTCGATGTTCAGTGCCTCGACGCTGCCCTACACAATCGGCCNGAGCGTATCGCTGGTGAATTAGAGCGGGTNCTNCTAACACTTCACAACGATTACGAAAAAATTGTCATCGNCTACGCTGATTGTGGTTCGGGCGGCGGCATTGACCGTGTGGCCGAGCGCTTCGGTGCACAACGGCTACCCGGCGCTCATTGCTATGAGTTTTTTGCCACGAGTGATGTCTTTAAGGTACTGGCNGAGTCTGAGCCCGGAACCTTTTATCTGACTGATTTTCTAGTGCGCCATTTTAATCGATTGGTTATTGACGATATGAAACTTGATCAACATCCAGAGATCGAAGCGATGCTNTTTGGTCATTACCGCAAAGTGGTTTATCTCGCCCAAACCGTTGACGCTAAATTGCGCGANGCAGCCAGATTGGCGGCGANTCGGCTCGGACTTCCGCTTGAGATAATCGATACCGGNTATGGTTTGCTAGGCGAGAGCTTAGAGGCGCAGGTTATTNCAGTCTCACAGGGGGGTTAGCGGTGCAGCGAATCGATGTTTTTTGGCGGGACATACCCTCGCAAATTCTGATTAAACGGGGCCGAGAGCGCGGGAAGTACCTCCTTGAGCATCGGTTTCAAGCGGCGATAGATCGCGCAGCAATGCGAGCCGGCAAAGGCGGTAGCGACGCGTATTTGGACGAATGGCGTCGGAACACGACGTCGATAGAGTCGGATGAGAGTGCTCAGGCGCTGGCTATGGCAATCGGCAAAGAAATCGAGGCTCAGGTGACCGATGCGATGCTCGAGACCTGGGTTAAAAACAAAGGATTTGATGAAGCAAATTAGCTTGCATCAGCAGCTGTCAGGCGTTAAAAAACGCTCGGCAAAAACGCCTCGGTATTCGGTCGAACAGTTCATATTCGATTACTGAAAAATACACAATAATAGGTGCGCACCCACACGTGATAAGTGCACCGGAGACACTCATGACAACCACTATTATTAGCTCGGCCACGAAAGAAGTCCGCATCGGTTTCGATCAACGTTTCGTCGTTATTGGTGAACGTATTAATCCCACGGGGCGGAAAATTCTTGCCGAGGAGATGAAAAACGGCGACTACAGTCGTGTCGAAGCGGATGCGCTTGCGCAGGTTGCGGCGGGTGCGCACATGCTCGACGTCAATGCAGGAATTCCGCTCGCTGATGAGCCACGTATCCTTGCCGAAGCGATTCAGCTCGTCCAGTCAGTGACCGATGTGCCATTGAGTATCGATTCATCCATCGTGGAAGCTCTCGAGTCAGGACTGTCAGTCTATCAGGGCAAAGCCTTGGTCAATTCGGTTACCGGTGAAGACGAAGTCCTTGAGCGCGTTCTTCCGCTCGTCGCGAAGTACGGTGCGGCGGTCGTGGCTATCTCAAATGATGAAACGGGTATTTCTGAGGACCCTAACGAACGTTTTAAAGTCGCAAAGAAGATTGTTGAACGTGCGGCCGATTATGGCATTTCGCATGAAGACGTCGTGGTTGATCCGCTTGTAATGCCTATTGGTGCAATTAATCAGGCGGGGGTGCAGGTAATGGAACTTGTCCGTCGGCTCCGAACAGAGCTGAAGGTGAACACCACTTGCGGGGCCTCGAATGTTAGTTTCGGGCTGCCCAACAGAAATGGCGTCAATGCGGCCTTTCTCACTATGGCAATGGGTGCAGGTATGACGTCTGCCATTACCAGTCCACTTCACGCCGAGGTCATGCAGGCGGTGCGAGGGGGGGATGTCATGATGGGACACGATCCCGACTGTGCGAATTGGATCAGGGCGTATCGCGAGCCCGCACCCGAGGGTGCAGGTGGGCGTCGCGGCCGCGCAGGTCGTCGACGAGGCTAACGGGTAGCCGTGTCAGTCGAACAGGTCAAAGTTCTTTTTTTACCCTCGGGCAAGCGCGGGGAGTTCCCTAAGCACACCCGATTGCTCGAGGCTGCGCGAACGTTAGGCGTTGATATCGATTCCGTTTGTGGCGGGCGTGGTCTCTGTGGGCGTTGTCAGATTGCCTGCATGACGGGAACATTCCAAAAACATGAGATGGTCTCCAAACCGGAGCACCTCTCTGCGCCGGTTGCGACTGAAATTAAATTCAATGAACGTAAAGGTCCGCTGCCTGAAGGTCGGCGTCTGAGCTGCCATGCTGAGCTGCTTGATGATGTGATCATCGATGTGCCACCTGAGAGTCAGGTTCATCGACAAATTATTCGAAAAGACGCTGAACATCGTGACATCCAGCTAAACACCGCAACAAGGCTTTATTTTGTAACGCTGCCAGAGTCGACGCTAGACGACGCACGCGGGGAATCGAAACTTTTGTTGGCGGCACTCAAAGCTGACTGGGGACTTGCGGATCTCACCATTGAGACGTCAGAGCTTATCAGGCTTCAGACAGCACTCGCCTCAGGCGATCGAGGCGTAACAGTCGCTGTTTTTGAGTCGCGAAGAATTATAGGAATTTGGTCGGGATTATTTGAGTCGCCAAGAGGCGTAGCAGTCGATGTAGGCTCGACGACGGTTGCAGCGCACCTATGCGACCTCACTACGGGTGATGTCTTGTCGTCCGCGAGCGTCATGAACCCTCAGATTCCCTTTGGTGAAGACCTCATGAGCCGAGTTAGTTACATCATGATGCACCCCGAGGGTGCTGATGCAATGAGTTCGGCGATTCAGTCCGCGCTGAGCAAGCTGTTTGTTGAGCTAACTGATCAGCTGGGTGAGATAACCGACAATATTCTTGAAATCTCCTTGGTGGCCAACCCCATCATGCATCACTTGGTTTTGGGTATTAATCCAATCAACTTAGGGGGTGCCCCGTTTGCACTCACGGTCGATGAGGCTGTGACGCTAAGAGCTCGCGATTTGGGACTCGATACACACAATCAAGCGAGATTGTTCGTCTTGCCGTGCATTGCGGGCCACGTTGGCGCGGATACGGCAGGCGTGATCCTTGCAGAGAGTCCGGATACGGATGATGCAATGAGCTTGATTGTGGACGTGGGCACAAATGCAGAAATAGTTCTCGGCAATAAAGATCGTCTTTTGGTTTGCTCAAGCCCCACAGGGCCTGCCTTTGAGGGCGGGGAAATAAGTGCGGGGCAGCGAGCTACCGCNGGCGCAATCGAGCGNGTGAGAATNGACCGNTCAACCCTAGAGCCCAAATTCAGGGTGATCGGCTCTGAGCTTTGGTCNACCGATAGCCANTTCGGTGAGGCAACGANNGAGCTCAGTATCACCGGTATTTGCGGCTCGGGAATTATCGAAGTNATCGCAGAGATGTTCCTCGCCGGCATTATCTCAGAGGACGGTATTGTTGACGGTGCNCTTGCCGAGCGGACGACGCGTGTCAGAGCTCACGGTCGAACGTGGTCTTATGTGTTGCACTTCGCTGAGGANGAGTCGCAACGCGATATCGTTATTACCCAAAATGACGTCCGCCAGATCCAGTTGGCAAAAGCTGCGCTCTACGCNGGAATAAAGTTGCTCATGGACAAAATGGGTGTGTCTGAGGTCGATCGTATCCGTCTTGCCGGCGCCTTTGGGAGTCATATCAGCGTCGAACATGCGATGGTGCTGGGATTGATTCCNGACTGCTCGCTTGATCACGTATCNTCTGCGGGCAATGCAGCCGGTGTCGGTGCTCGCATAGCCTTNTTAGATCACGACGCACGNGGGGGNATNCAGCGAACGGTCAATAAGGCAGAGCGCATTGAAACGGCNACTGAAACNGATTTTCAGGACTACTTTGTCGCTGCTATGGCGTTTCCACACAAGACGGATCCCTTCGACAATNTGTTTTCGGTGTTAGAGCGTCCGCAACCNAAAGCTGCACCNCAGACGGAGNGTCGAAGACGTCGGCGTCGTGGTTAAAATGAATAAGCGCTAGAAATNAAAAAGGGGCNCAAGGCCCCTTTTTTTTGATNGCGNATTTNCTAGCTTTTTGGNCGCTCGTTTGTAGGGTCCAATAAGGCGCCGTAACCGACTTTCATTACCTTCGCTTCGTACTGCTCACCAAAGTACTCAATGAGAACNGTGTCACCCTCGACAGCTTTGTCGNCGGGTAGNTAACCCATCGCNATGTTGNCNCCCAAGCTCGGGCCAAAGGCCATGCTCGTGGTNTAGGAGCGACGNCCGTGGGAGTCAATGATCACCTCTTTCGACTCGACGTCGAGGATTGGCCAGTTGCCNACTGGGTAGCGAACAACGCCATTACTGTCGGTCGTGTCCCCAAGCTCCAAGGTACAGAGGTAAGCNNCCTGCTGCTCGAGTTCGCGTTGTTGAACGTATGCTTCTTTGC
The DNA here is from genome assembly GCA_002689915.1 of Halieaceae bacterium. Classification (GTDB taxonomy): domain Bacteria; phylum Pseudomonadota; class Gammaproteobacteria; order Pseudomonadales; family Halieaceae; genus Luminiphilus; species Luminiphilus aquimaris. The sequence goes on from NZIJ01000035.1 coordinate 9,107, forward strand.
CGTGGAAGTCCGCCGCTTTTACTTTGGGACGGGCAAGNCCTGCCTCGTAGAGGTTGTACTCGGTTTCGAGGTCGGCATTTTGCAGNCTAAGGCTCTTNTCNAGCCGTCGACTGTTNGCGTAGGTCTCGATACCCACAGGCGTTACACCNAGGTCAAAGAGCGCGTCCCAAATGGCCAAGCCATCNGAGAAGGGGAAATAGAGCTCCCAACCCTGCTCACCAACATAGCTGATTCGGAATGCCCAAACCNTCACGCCGCAGACCGTAATNTCCNTGGTAGTNGCGAAAGGGAAGGCATCATTGGAAATNCTATCGGGGTCATCCATGAGCTTGGCGAGCGTGGTCCGCGCATCGGGTCCCCAAAGACCCAATGTTGCAAGGTCTTCGCTGCGGTCANGGAACNTGACGTTCGCGAAACCTTTTCGNTCACTCATGTCACGCATCCAGANGTAGTCGCGGTGACCTGTATCTCCGCCGCAGACGACGCGGAAGCANTCCTCTGTCAGTCGGATGACAGTGAGGTCGGAGCGAATACCCCCCTCATGATCAAGGAAGTGGGTGTAAACACCTTTTCCAATAGCNGTNTCNGCCCCCACCTTNGCTACCGACAAATACTCCATAAGTGCTTCGGCATCCGAGCCTTCAACNTCGAANATGGCAAAGTGCGACAGATTGATCATGCCAACGCNGTCGCTCATAGCGAGNTGCTCGGCGTTCGAGACCTCCCAGAAGTGGCGGTTGTCCCANTCTGCTTNNCGANNNGGNACNTGATCTCTNTATTTTTCGAGCAGNGTTGCCTCGTTGGCNGCATAACCGTGAGCACGTTCCCANCCGGCAACCTCCATAAAGTATCCACCNAAGGCAACTTCGCGCTCATANAACGGGCTTACGCGCATGCCTCGTGAGGTNGCAAANGGCTCGCGAGGNTGAACCGCAGGNGTGTAGATCTTCTGTGCTGNCTCGTAGCAGCGGCTGCGNACGTAGTCATCACCTTTNTGTATNGGGTAGTGACGTGCNGAATCCACACTATGGATATCTTGCTTGGTACGTCCGTGTGTCATCCATTCTGCAAGTAACTTTCCGGCGCCCGGACCTTCTTTNACCCAAACNGCNTCGCACAACCAAAGATTTTTCACCTCGGTTGATTCGCCAATGATGGAGCTGCTATCGGGCGTAATGGACAAAAGGCCATTGAAAGATCGACGCTCTTCCCAGCCCAATTCACCAAGAACAGGAGTGAGCTCAATTGCGCGCTCAAACGCTTCCATTACCTGGTCAAGCGTCATGTCACGCATTGACGGTGAAAGTCGCGCCTCTCCGGGCTCCGCAATATCCGTTGGGTCTACTAGCCGCGGGTCAAAGGGCTCGTAATAGCCCCACTCGAGTAATCCACCTTCAGGTGTTGTAGGGTCGCCAGTATCGCGAACGTAAGCAGAGTTGCCTTGATCGCGCATGAGTGGGTAGACGATATCTTTGCCCGTGCCTTCGAGGTGATCCCAAGGTCCAAAGAATAAGAGCGGGTGCTCGAGC
>NZIJ01000036.1 GCA_002689915.1 Halieaceae bacterium
CAAATTCGTCACCCCCTTTAATAAATAACTTTTGGTATTTTATATAAGTCTTGACCTCTTATGTTATTCTAGCCTTTTCTGGCCCCAATTAATTTGCATCTGTTCGAGAAAGAGCGTCGCATGACACGCTTATCTCACCCCATCTGTGCGCTTGGAGCCGATATGAGTAATGTCTTTCCGCGAAATATCGCCAGCCCGCCTCCCATCGCTGTTGCTGGGCAGGGCTGTTATTTATATGATGAACACGGAAAAAAATATTTTGATGGATCTGGCGGCGCGGCGGTATCCTGCCTTGGGCATGGCGATCCTGAAATTATTAACGCGCTGAAAACACAAGCAGAAACATTGACCTTCGCGCATACGGGGTTTTTCACCAGTGCAACCGCAGAACAACTTGCCAGCCTGCTCAGCACGCATGCTCCCGCCGGCCTTGAGAAAGTCTATTTCGTCTCGGGCGGCTCTGAAGCAGTGGAAGCCGCGATCAAACTGGCGCGGCAATTTCATGTTGAACATGGGCAGCCGCAGCGGCGGCACTTAATAGCCAGACGACAAAGTTATCACGGCAATACGTTGGGTGCATTGGCCGCTGGGGGCAATCAATGGCGGCGCGCGCAATTCGAACCAATCTTAGCGCCGGCCTCGCATATTGCACCCTGTTATGAATATGCTGAAAAGCGGCCGTCTGAAACGCCTATACAATATGCCCAGCGCACCGCACAAGAATTGGAAGATGAGATCTTGCGCCTAGGCCCTGACACAGTGATGGCCTTCATAGCCGAGCCGGTTGTGGGGGCAACCATGGGCGCTGTGCCAGCCGTTGAAGGGTATTTCAAACTTATACGCGAAATCTGCGATCGCTATGGTGTTTTGCTGATATTTGACGAGGTAATGTGTGGAATGGGGCGCACGGGCCACCTGTTTGCTTGCGAAGCAGATGGGGTTACCCCAGATATATTATGCATAGCGAAGGGCCTTGGGGCCGGTTATCAGCCAATCGGAGCAATGTTGTGCCACAAGAACATCTATGCGGTTCTGGAACAGGGTTCAAAATTGTTTCAACATGGCCATACGTATAACGCGCATCCTATGGCCTGCGCGGCTGGCTTGGCCGTGCTGAACGCGATTTTAGACCGCCACCTGCTGGTCAATGTGCAACGAAGCTCTGAGCTTTTATTTTCAGACTTACGCGCGCGTTTCGCGCAGCACCCTTTTATTGGCGATATCAGAGGCCGCGGCTTGTTTATTGGTCTAGAAATCGTGGAAGATAAAGGCCTGAAAAAGCCCTTTCATCCGAAGCGCAATATTGCGGCGCAGCTGAAGGCAGATGCGTTTCAAAATGGCCTAATTTGTTATCCGATGCGCGGCACCAGAGACGGAGAATTTGGCGATCACCTCCTGCTTGCCCCCCCCTTTATTATGGAAGATAGCAATATCACCGAACTGGCAGATCTGGTCGAAAGCGCGGTTTTGAAGATTGCAGCCTCTGCCTAGAAAAATTTATTTGCGATCAGAGTGACAGCGGTGCCGTGCGCTGGTTTTTTACTTAAGCTGTTCAGAGTAAATCTGAAGAACCGCATCATCTGGATTGTCTGGCCAACTTGGCAACTCCAAGGTGTAGTAAGATAACAAAGACCACAAACTACCAAATCACTATCAATTGCCCCAGGTAGGTTACACGTTGGGCAGGACCAAGCTGCTTGGTTTTATGTCCACAGCCCCTCATGCTTGATCCCTGACATGCCTGCGCCAATAACAACAACGCCGATCAGATCAGCCCGATGCCTTCCATAATGGCGGGGATCTGTTTCTTGACCTTGAAGAACCCAGCCGTGGCATGGCGCCAGATTGCGCTATCCCAATCCCGGCGCCATTCAACCAAGTCTATTCCAGCCTCCTCCAAAGAGGGCATAGCTTCAAATATCCAATCCCGCAGCGGACCGGTGGGAATATAAGAGGTCGCGATTTGAGTCACGCCTAAGCGAGAGGCCCAACGAGCTAGATCAGTGGGCACTCCTGCTCGCAGCTCTGTTACGTCCAGACCGACGCGCGAGGCGGTGTCGATTAACGCACCTCGCTCAAATTCCTCGACCAATGGAGCAACGGGTCTTGGCGAGCGCAAGTGGCTTGCGGCAAGTGTCGCACATCCGACGAAGTTCAAAGAGGAGAGGTCAAAGTCTTCCGGCCGGCAGTCTTCTTCAGAGATGAGTAGGACCGTGGGACGGTTTGGATCTGGGGCCTGCACGGTCCGGATCGGTGTGACCCCTGGCAGGCCTTCTGGTTCTTCGCTTTCAAGACCCTCGACGACTTCGGCAAGCTCCGCTGGGCGTGGATTAAANCGTTTGTCAGTGAACTTTGCGATATTCCAAGCTTGCGCATAATAAGGTTTTCCACGCGTGTGAAGGCCGGCCACCCAGCGCCATCCGAGTGTGTTTGACGCAGGATCGCCGTCGAGGAGATGCCTGTAAAAAAAGTCCGCCCCCAATCGCCAAGGCAGTTCAAGCGTGAAGATCCAAATCGAGGCGAACCACATGCGGGCATGGTTATGAAGGTAGCCGGTCTCTACTAATTCCTCGGCCCAGTTGTCGAAATAGTCGAGCCCGGTTTGATAAGCCTCAGCAGATTCTACACGCCTGCGAAGGCCGCGATCGCGATCCAGAGCCATCAGATCCCGCATCAAGCCCTCTCGGTAGTGGTCCCACACAACTGGTCGCCGTTCCATCCACCCTTTGAAGTAACCACGCCAGATGACCTCCTGAATGAACTTCTCAGCACCTTCAGCTCCATGCTCGAGCACAGCGGTGGCAACTGCGTCTTGTTCTAACACAAGACGCCGCCGCAAGTATGGAGAGAGCATTGACACGTCCCGGTGTTTGCCCGCCCCTCGATCATGATTACGGCCGTTGGTATACCCTTTGCCCATGCGCGGCGCGAATGCCCTAAGGGTAGCCTCACCAGCCGCTCGTGTTGGCGCCATGAGCTTTGTGTTGGGATGANCAAGCTGCATAGATTCCACCTCCTCGTAACAAGGGAGAAGTAAACTGAAATGCCGGTCTGTCCAATTGGAGGGCGATGAATTGAGCTAAGGTCGGTGGCCAACAATCACCTTTTCGAAGGATTGAGCTTCCAATACGTTGTCCTAGATAAGGGACTTAGAATGAACCAGACGAATGACGGAGCGCGTTTGAGCTTGAAATCAGAAACGACAGACAGGCGCAATTTGGTAGACGCATACCTGCAACTAACGAAAGAAGTTCTTCCCTCATTAGCGAAGAGTGGTGGGCAGGATTGGCCCGTTCGCCAGGATCACTGTTTCCAGCGCATCGTTTTGGACACTATTTGTGGCGGTGTGTGGTACGCATATCTAGACCGTCCTGCTTACAAAAATCTAACGCATGAACAAGCGCGACGCGCAGTCGATCTGTGCCTTGAGATCGCCGAGGGTCGCGCAGACCTTCAACAGCTGAATAACCAGTCGCTGATTTGGCNCGGCAAACGCCGCGTGCGAACTTGAGCAGCCTTTTAGGAAGGTGTTTGAATGCCAAAACGAACATCGCTACAGGATACAAAGCGGGTTGAGACTGCAGACGATCTCGACGACATGGTTCAGAACAAGCGTGAGAGCTGGCGTGCCGCGGCGGCAAAGGCACATCGCCGGCAATGTCGATATATAAAAACGAATGACGGATGAGCTCGTGCGCCTGGCTTATGACGGCGAGTACGAACCCAACGATTAATTTTGCATTAGTGAGAGTGAAAACATGAAAAGCGTAATCGAACTCAAGAATTTGGAACTTAAACTATCTCTGGGAACATACGGTCCAGATGATGTCGTTCCTGACGTTCACCTCCTACATCTCAAGCTTACAATTGATCCAAAGTTCGTTTTTATCGATACCGATTGCATGGACCATGTCTTCGATTACGATCCACTGATCGCCGAAATCGATCATCTCGCGAGCGACGGGCATTATCATACGCAAGAGAGGCTGATGACAAGGATTACTGCAGCCTGCGCGGCGTATGAAGTAATCGAAGCCGTTGAAATCTACCTGAGCAAACATCCGGTCCTGCGGAACAGCGGCGAACTTGGGGTGAGATTAAGTGTCAAGGCTGAAGAGCTTGCAGAAGTCCGTTCATTGATGAAGGGCTAGAAACAAGTAACCGGAAGTGAGCGGACGATGTTTGATAAAATGAAACATCAGCGCCTGCAAAAAAATTACCACATCGCAGGACCAAACTGCTACCCTAAGGCAAAGATTAATAAAGGTACGAGCGAACGCTGGTTTTGTTTAGCGGCAAAAGCCAGAGCAGCCGGCTGGCGAGTGCCTGAATAACCGGGNGACTAGATATTATTGATTTTAATTTTACTGGTTATATCATTTCTAAAAGCTTCGATTACGACAAAAGATCAAACGCCCTTGAAAGTTTTTATTAATTTATCAATGGGGAAGGAGGCATGGAAAAGATGAAAAATGTACTTGCAGAGTTTATAGGTACGAAAAAACCAAAGTTTGGCCATTATGTGGGTGAATTTGCGACGCCTGGCATAGGGCATCTACTGGCTTCTGCAGGTTGCGACTTCGTCTTTTTTGATATGGAACATTCTGGGTTTGGATTTGAAACGTGCAAACAAGTGATACGCTATTTTGAAGCAGCCAAGATACCCCTCATCGCTCGCACCCCCACAAAAGACTATGACGGTATCGCACGCCTATGTGATGCAGGGGCAGAAGGGATTATGGCGCCAATGATCAGCAGTGCTGATGAGGCTGCTAAGATCGTAAGCTATATGAAATATCCACCATTTGGAAAAAGAGGTGTAGCCTTGGGCGCTGCGCATGATAATTTCAATTTAGGCACTGTCTCAGTTGAAAAGAGATTGAACGAAGCTAATGATCGTACAACTTTCTTTGCAATCATTGAGACATCAGAAGGTTTAAACAACGTTGAAGAAATTGCTGCCACACCAGGTGTTGATTGTCTTTGGATTGGGCACTTTGATTTGTCAGCTTCTCTCGGTATTCCAGGCCAGTTTGAGCATCCTACGTACCTTGAGGCCGTCACGCACATTTGTGAAGCGACGAAGAAATACAATCGCTCTTTGGGACAACTCATCAATTCCATCCCAGAAGGGAAAACGGTTTTAGCCAAAGAATATGATTTCATTTGCTATGGAACCGATTCATCCATCTACCAACGAGCTTTGCTTGAGGGAATTTCTGCGCTGAGGAGCGCTGAAAAAAACTAATTTACTCAAGGTATTTAACCCACGCGGACACGGCTAAAAGGGTAAGGGTTACAAGAGCATTATTGCAAATGATCTTGAAAAGTTGATGTTTTATATGAATGATGAAATGCAAAAATNTTCGTGCGGAATTCAAATTCTTTTTAATAAATAAGGGCCTTTATATTGAAAAAACGGCAAATAATAGGATTTATTGGAACGGGTATCATGGGAACNGGCATGGTACACAATCTTCTTTNAAATGAGTATGACGTAAACATTTTAGCCCATAAAAATAGAGCACCAATTGACCGGTTGGTCTCAAGNGGCGCAAAAGAANTATATTCCCTAAAGGANNTTGCACNCCNGTCGGATATCGTAATTTTGTGCTTACCCAATTCAGANANCGTCAAGNTGGTTCTGACAAAAATCATTTCAGACCTAGAAAATGATACTTTGCTGATTGATTGTACCACGAACAGCGTANAGGCGGTAAACCAGTTTCAGGCCNGTGCAGTTTCAGGTAGGTTTAGATATGCAGAAGCACCCTTAACCGGCGGGCANCTCCAAGCAGAAACNGCNGCGCTGGGCGCAATCGTGGGCTGTGCGCGCNAAGATTTTGAGGAAATCAAAANNGTTCTGGGCCCCTGCTGTCAAACGATTGAACGTTTTGGTGATATTGGGTCAGGCGCAAAAGCAAAATTAATATCTAATTTTTTAGCTCTTGGAACTGCCACACTTGTTGTCGAGGCTATGAAAGCAGCNCGCGATTGTGAGGTGGATTGGGAAAAATTCTACAAATTAGCNTCTCANGGGTCNGGCCATTCAATGAGCCTTGATCGTATTGCTCCCAAAGCGATAAACGGCGANTACGATAGCTATGTTTTTAGCATAGCAAACACATTGAAAGATCTTTCTTACATTCGCGATATTTTTGAAGCCGAGCAAGATTATGGAAAAATGGCTCAACTGTTGTTTGATATCTACCAGCAAAGTAACTCTGAAGGTAACGGCGAACAATTTTTAAGTAGTCGGCTTAAACCTCGCGATTTATAATTCTTGGACANGTAATTGAATTAAGTTTTTTAATAATATCGGCTGGATGGTNCTTCTTACAACAAGCCACCGATCTCTTTTCGGGCAACCCTTGTGACTATAGTTAANGATAATATCCAACCGGTTAGAACGGCACATGCAATCCCAAACCAAACACCCTGCACGTCGTAACCTANGNATGAAATAAAAACCCAGATAAANAAAGCCACACCAAATCCCTNTCGATAAATGCTAATCCANAATGTCCANATGGCCTGTTTAAGCGCCTGCAATAACGAGTTTATTGCAAAAAGCATCATATAGAATGGGAATAAAAAGGCGTCGACGCGCAGATAGCTACTTGCAGCCTCGATTACGTCTGGATCACTGCTAAAGAGCGAAATCGCAAAAGGGCCACCAAATATCAAAAGAGGGGCAGCCACCGCCGTCATTACAAAACCGNCAGTCNAGNAATACCTCAAAGCAGCGCGNACGCGATCAAATTTAAGGGCNCCAAAGTTCTGCCCNGCAATCGGCAGCAAAGCTCCGGTCATTCCGAGCACGGGAAGTAATAAAATCTGTTCTATACGCAACGCAATGCCATAGGCCGCGACTGCGTGCCCCCCAAATGCCTTCAACGCAAATTGGACAACGAAGCCTGACNCGAACATGATCATCAGCGCAGAACTTGCTGGTAAAAGCAGAGCTAAGATTTGTTTAAAACTATCCTTTATCGGTCTAAAGGCTGAACGTTGAACAGATTGCATGATTTNCAATTGAAAAATGNGCAGTGCGATATAGACCATGACGCCGGTTTGGCTGACAATTGTTGCAGCTGCGATGCCATTAAAGCCCATTCCTGACCAGATGNTGGGTAGACCAAACATNAACAGCGGATTGAGNCCTATATTGGCGACAAAAGCCACCATAAGCGCGCGTTGCATGCTGCGGCTATCNCCGTGTGCTTGTAAAATACCATTGCCACCATACGCGATTAAAAATCCGGGCAGTGCAAAAATTAGCCATNCGAAATACCCCAAAGCGGCGTTTCGGTAAGACCCCGGTTCGGATACCAATTCGATAAGCTTTGGGCCCAAAANCCAGCCGAGAACCATGGAAGTANCCGTGATTATAACGCTGAATGTAAGCCCCTGCGCAATGAAGCGCTGCGTTTGTTGCTTATCCCCACTGCCTTTGGCGTTACTGACCAGCGCACTCAGGGCTGAACTTAGCCCAAATCCCAACGCCATCAGAATGAAAATTGCTTGATATCCGATGGCAAGCCCGGCTTGGGCATCTGTTGAAAGAAGCCCCGCATANTAAACGTCTACGATATTATACAGCGTTGCAAAAAGCATTCCAAAGGCTGCTGGCAATGCAAGAGCGCGAAAGTGCNGGGCCANTGGGCCATTAGTGAGGTTATCTTTTCCCATAGGCTGACATTACTTCCGGTCTGGANGCTTAGCTAATAATTGTTCGCGCCAAATTATGTAAAGGCCAGAAAATGTGACCAAAGCAGAACCGAATAACATTGATAAGCTNGGGCGCTCTTCGGTCACCANAATGCCTGAAATCAGAAGAATAACNATGCGAGAATATCTTAATGGCATAATGGCTTAAATNTNCCCTATNCATAGGAAGGTAATAAGCAACAAATAACCAACTGANCCGAAACCAACCATGCATGCAACCACCAACCAATTGAAATCAGCAGGAAGATACANCTCCTCATGTATATTAGTGCAAAAATTATAAGAACCCGAATTAAGGCAAGCGGACGCGCAAATACTATAGTAATGGTAGCAGGGCTTGCTGTAGTAATACCCAGTGGCGTTAGTCAAGTGAGGAGGTCCCTCAAACAAAAAGCCACCAAGGCAACAAGCGTCCAAACAATGGAATAGTCTAAGCCTTGTTCTTCTGATTGATGAACCAATAAAACTCCTTGTCCGTCGTCATATAAAATGGGACGTCATATCTTTAATATCACTTCAGATGATGCCCGCGAAACACGATACCCCATCCGTGCGAGGGCTCCGTTTGATATAAACAATACACCAAAGTTGGAAAATATTATAACTGCTTGGACCAAAACCTCGAAAGAGTTGGCAAAGGTCACTTCTCACACAAAATCACCTTGTGACAGCAAGGCAGCGAACAATTCGAGAAGATATTTAAAACTTCCGGCGATAGAACAGAGCAAACGCTGGCGCAACATTGGAATAAGGCTTAAGAAAAGATTATTCGGCTTAGTGATGATGGCTTCATACCAGACGCTAATCCTTTCAAAGACAAAGGCGAATTGGCAAAATCATTTGGATCGGTCAGTCACAGAAATTTGCTAGGAATTGCACTGAATCAAAAGGGTGAAATTTGGGGTCACGAAATGGGGCCTAAGAATGGCGATGAACTTAATTCAATCCTTTATAGAGCGCACTATGGGTCGCCAATAGTGTCGGAAGGCATTCATTACAATGTTGCAGTTGTCTCAGCGCACGATACCGTATTCCAACGTTCACGCCTCGCACACACCCTCTGTACCAATTTTATATACTTCCGCTAGGCCAGTAGGGTGAGCTGAGGGTTTGGTGATTAGGTTTTTAGGTATGTCTGATATTGGTTTTAGTTAACTATTTCGCATGAAGTTTTCGAAAATAAATTAAAATACTTAATCCAATTTCTTTGTTTGTGACCCGTTTTTAAGGTGGCTCCATAATTTCTACTCGGTTCATCTGTTACAAAACCGAGCAGCGGAAGATAAGTTTCAAACGTTTGATCTTTACGCCTATCAGAGCTTATCGTTACTTTCGCAATCGGAGTTGAACCGAGGATTGTGGGACCAGAACCTGTGCAATTTATCACGACTTCTTCGTCAGAATAGCTCCACCTACAAAAGCACTTCAGGTCCTTATCATGGGCTAAAACGCCGCAAGGTATCAATAACAAAAACAACCAACAAAGACGCATAAAATTACCTTAAAAGTTGCTTTATACTGCACAAAGTAGCATTTTTTGAGACATGAAAAATTTGAAAACCCAATTCCTGACTGAACATAATGACACAGTGGGCACAAATTTCTAATAAGTAAATAATTAGCTTCAAAATTTTCTGCTGAAATCCGAAAGATGAATGTGATGGAATATATAAAATTTATTTTACAAACCGCTTTATTGAACAAATATATGAGGCCTGAACGCTAGTTAAATTTCTTTGATGTCTTTTTAGCCGTATCGGTAGCAGGCCTGCGAAACTCGATGGATGAAATTACGTTCCAATTAAACGGCATTCGTTTGCTCTATAAATTCATCGTCACCTTCAAAAAGGCTGGCTTCGCTTAGATCGTACCAACTGGCAATGATTATTTGGGGAAAACACTTTATAGACGTATTATGATCCACAACGAGGCTGTTATACGCTCTTCGAGCTCGTTGGAGCCCATATTCAATTTGAGATATCTCTTGTTTAAGTCTACTGAATTTCTCATCGTGATTTACTTCGTCATTATTTGTCGCTTCGGCAATGACGTTTCGAAGCGCTAAAGAAACCTTACTTTCCTGTATCGATCTCTGCCCGATGGCAGCTGACGGTTCGATGTTATCAAGGTTTGTAAGTTTTGTCAGCGCGTCAAGTTCTTCCAGCGGATAGCGTTTAAGTATTGTCGTTAATGCTGTGATTAAATTTAAGCGTCGCTTCAAATGCCCGTCTAGTACTGTCCAATTTGCTTTGATAGCTTCATTTCTTGTGATCAGACTATTATATATGGAGATCATGAAAACCCCCAATAGTACGAGCAAAGAAATGAAAACTCCCGTAAGAAGAGGAGCATACATGTCCGACATTTTTTATTCTCTCTCAAAGCGGTCGAGATCTATTACACGAATAGAACGTCGCACCGTAACACAATTTTTCTTTCTTTGTAAAAAGTGTTCCTAAACGCGCTCTAAATTTTTATGGCCTCTTTCTAATAATTCAATACATTACACTGAGTTAATTACGTTAAGAGTAAACGCCCAAATACTTTACACCGGTTACACAAGGTTCAGTGAACAGTCTTTTGTCCTGCTTGGCCACACCCTCTGTGACCTTTATATATATTTGGGTTTCGCCAGTCAGGTGAGATGTAGGTTTATTAACCAATATTTTTTGCTGATTTATAAGGCTTCATCGAAAACGTCTAAGTAATGTATGTAGGCTAGCTTACATGCACCTTATTCTTATACTTCCCAGTCTAGGTAATGATCTACTTAGGGGTACGAAAGAAAAAACCGAGAGCGCTTTTGAGTGGTAGCCGCAGTGAAAGTGGAAATCTCACATACGGCATAAATGCAAATTCAATAATCTCTGGGCTGGTTTTGAAATAGCGGGATGAAATTCGGTTAGGCATAGCCAAATTACTAATTATAGAACCCATTGCGGGCAAAACAGTTTATTCTGACAGGACTAAATTACACATTCAGGCCGACGGTTGTTGAATGAGTACGAACAAGCTGGTGCAGTTAAACCAGGCTGCACAACAACATCTGTTCAGCGGAGCGATGATCGCTGAAAAAGGAAATAATCGTATGACTGTTGTGGTCTTTGGCGGTAAGAATACAAAAACACTAAATGCCCAAATGATAGAGGTAGCCAGTTTGGCTTTCAGAAAATAGCAAAATTAACTTTGAAAGTCTTTTACTTATTCACGTCTACGTTCCATTGGTGAAGGGTGTGAACGGATGGAGGATTATTTAAAGCAAAGAGAGCCCTACAGATCGCCTGCTTAATTGAAAGCTGAACATCTTCGCCACATTTCGTTAACTTAAAGTTCTGCAAAGACCAAAAGTTCAACGTATTGGTTTTTGACAAAATTCAGCTGAGCTTCCAGTAAAATTTAACAACCTTAAAAGGTACTTTTTGTTTTGAGCGACAGTCTCATCTGAAAGACCAGCTTTTATCAAACTATGTTTATTTTTTCGCTTGCTATCGCCCTCAAAATGTTTTGCCAACACCAAAACATCACTTTCCGAAAGAAGGTTTTGCATTCCTCTTTTTTGAAACTCAGATTGTAAGCACGTTAGCTTGGATCGCATAGACTTTTCTGATCTATCAAATTTGGTGACCTTCTCCGTCAGTTCAGCATTTTCATAATCATATTCTGGCACAATATCTGAAAACTTTTTTAGTGCCGGTTTAGTTGCAACAATGAGGTTCAACAACTGAGAAGAACTTTCAATAAGGCTATTCAAAACATCAAAATCGTATCGCGATATGTTGGCCTCTAAAGTTCTTAAATAACATTCTTGCTTTTCTAAGAGATCATTATTTGCCGTGCGAAAATATATGGCTAAGCTTTCATCAGGAGCATCTTCAAACTTGCCACATACATTTTTCGACGCGACAAAACCTTCATGTAACCTAGAGAAGAAACCTCCTCCATTTTTCTCTATCACCCACAAAAATTTTATATCACCATCATTTTGATTTGAACGACCAAATTCCACATCTAACCATGTTGAAAACTTTATCGTATCAACCGTGAACCGTATGTCTCCTCCGATGAATGCAGAGAAAGAGTCATCAGAAGAGATCACTATTTCATTTTCTTGAATGTTCACATCGCGCTTAAAATCTTTAACAAAATAGAATAAATCATTCGATGCGTATAATTTGTTTGCCTTTAATTTTGGTGCATTACTCGGACTGTTCAAACTAAACTCGGTTTTTTGATGCGCACGTTTGTAGACACATTGCGCTAAGAACCCCATGTTATTGCCGCTGTAAATCTGATTTTTAAATACTGGCACCAAATTATCACCTAACAGAGTATTTGGATGGTCTGGAAATTGATTGCGGTAGATGTAGTACCAATTTTTGGTTCCAGCTAATTCTGTCTCGGTAACCAACTGATTAAGATACTCTGTAGATTTGTAATTTTGATAGTCGTCGCGCCCTTTCACTCCCTCAAGCTTGGAAGAGTATTGCCACATCAACTTTGGATCTTGGATAGCGCTAAAATAAAATGCAATCGCATCATGAATAGTAAAGCCACTGATCTCTGAACGGTACGAATAAAGATCTTCACCGTTCAATCTATAAATTTCAGCGATTGATAAGAGGTGGCCTAGAGCGTGAGCATAATAGCGCCAAGACCATTTACTTCTAGATGCCTCGCGCCAAAGCGCCCCATCAGAAGAAAGATCATCAATTGCAAATTCATAAAGTTTTTTTCCCATCTGAAAATCTTCAGACGAATTGAAAATCGATCCATATAAGGCTCTGACATGTTGATGGGAATAGGTATGATTTTGGCATCCAAATAAATCTACTCCGAGCTCACAACTACTCATATCAAACCCCCAGTTCGTTGCATTTTGAATGCCTTCAAACCGCTTTTGAATTTCACTCAAAAAGATAAGCTTTTCGTCAGGGGCAATTAAATTATTGTGATCGAGTACTGAAAAACTATAAATCAGCGTCATCAAAAAATCCTTAACCGGCAATGAATCAGCATGGCTATTATCTTTAGGAGACAACGCATAATTTTTTTTAAAAAGAGCCATAAATAATTTCTTTACTGCATCTGCATTTTTTTCTGTCGGGGTAGCCCAAAGTTCTGACAAAAATTGCTTTACTCTTTCGTTGATAGTCAAAAATCCATCTTCGTTCCTAGAAAAAGCATCAATAGCCTGATAATCATTTTGAGAAGAATTTGTTCAATGTCTAAGAAGGAAAAATTCTCCTTATAATGACATGGTCGCGCATCAAATCCCTCTGGGCGCTCAGGAAGAGTTTTTAAAATATTGTAAGATGGCGAGCGAACTGCTGCAGGACTCGAAAAGCCTAATTTTAGAAGCGCATCCACGTCTTGTTGGTTTAACTCATTATTGTCAATTTGATCGCGCTCTGAGTAAAAAACTTCTAATGCATGTTCCGTTTTTTTACCATAAAGCCCATCGACTACGCCGGCATCATATCCCAATATGTTCAGGTATCTTTGCACTTTTGAAACCGTATCTTCTGCACGTGCAGGCATGGCGGCTGAAATTAATATTTGCGCAACGAGCGTAATACCTAAAAAAAACCTCATGGAACTTTCCTTCATTTTTTAGCGTATCATAGCACGGACTCTTTAAGGTGCAAAAAATTCAAAATGATAAGTTATAAGACTTTTTCGCGAGGGCCCCGAAACTATGTTGTTTGTTTTAAAAACAGCATAGTCTATACCAATAACACATTTTGAAATTCAGGAATGATA
>NZIJ01000037.1 GCA_002689915.1 Halieaceae bacterium
TGAAAGCCATAATGCCGGCTGGCTCAGTCATGATTATGCGCGGGGATACCTGGCACCGAGGGGGTGCCAATCATTCGGATCAGGATCGTATGATCGTGACGCCACAGTACTGCGCTGGCTGGGCGAGACCGCTTGAGACCATGTTACTCGCTGTGCCGCCTGAGAAAGCAGCACACTTCCCCAAGCGGACGCAGGAGCTTTTGGGGTATTCGATTCATACACCATTTATGGGTTATGTCGATGGGATGCATCCGAGCCGAGTTCTACAGTAAAGTTGAATACATTATTGATAACGTCAAAAACGTCGTAAGACTGGAGAAAAACAATGCGTGACTACACAAAGTTCTATATCAACGGCTCATGGGTCGAGCCTACTGCCAACAACACGCTGGCGGTCGAAAATCCGGCGACACTAGAGCAGTGCGCAACGATCGCCATTGGGAATGATTCTGATGTCGACACGGCGGTTGCAGCCGCAAAGGCCGCGTTTGAAACCTTCAGTCAGACCTCGGTTGAAGAGCGCGCAGCGCTCCTTGATAAAATTGCCGAGATTTATATGGCGCGGATCGGCGACATCGCTGAGGCGATTCGTGAGGAGATGGGAGCTCCGATCTCTTTGGCCTCCACCGCCCAAGCCTATGCGGGTCTCGCGCACATCACTGAAGCGGCAAAAATTCTCCGTAATTTTGCTTTTTCAGAAGACTTGGGTGCGCACCGCGTGGTTAAGGAGCCTATTGGTGTATGCGGTCTGATCACACCGTGGAACTGGCCAATGAATCAGGTTACCTGCAAAGTGGCACCCGCCCTGGCTGTTGGATGCACCATGGTCTTGAAGCCGAGCGAGGTCGCTCCACTGTCGTCGTACATCTTTACCGAAATCATGCATGAGGCGGGTGTGCCAGCGGGCGTTTACAATATGGTCAACGGGGACGGACCCGGTGTCGGCACAGCACTCTCAAAGCATCCAGACGTCGACATGATGTCATTTACCGGCTCGACACGTGCGGGCTCATTGGTGGCTCAGAATGCAGCGCCAACGGTGAAGCGCGTAACGCAGGAACTCGGTGGTAAGTCACCCAACATCGTGCTTGATGACGCTGACTTGGAGGCGGCGGTTACTCGCGGTGTACTGCATATGTACAACAACACGGGACAGTCATGTAACGCGCCTTCGCGGATGTTGGTTCCGCGTGGACGGCTCGCCGAAGCGGAGCAAATTGCGGCGGCTGTCTCGGAGACCGTTGTTGTCGGCGATACCGCCAACAAAGACACCACTATGGGTCCCGTCGTCTCGAAAGTGCAGTGGGACAAAATCCAAGGGCTCATCCAGAAGGGTATCGATGAGGGGGCGAAGCTGGTTTGCGGTGGTACAGGTCTGCCCGATGGCGTCGACGCCGGGCATTATGTGCGTCCAACCGTATTTTCGGAGGCCAACAACGATATGACGATTTCTCGAGAGGAGATCTTTGGTCCCGTCCTAACCATGATCCCTTATGACAGCGAAGAAGAAGCCATTCGCATTGCTAACGATACGCCCTATGGACTCGCTGGATATGTTCAAAGTGGCGATATGGACCATGCGCGCGCTGTGGCGGGCAAGATTCGTGCGGGAAATATACATATCAATGGTGCAAGCGGTGGTCCCGATATTCCGTTCGGGGGTTACAAGCAGTCGGGTAATGGTCGAGAGTGGGGCGCGCATGGCTTCACCGACTACCTCGAAATTAAAGCCATTGAGGGCTATACCGCGGCCTAAATCAGTCGGTATTCAATCGTTTTTGGAGGTGTGGTGTGTCTGACTTAGTACTGGCGATAGATCAGGGCACCACGGGCTCTACGGTTGCGTTAATGAATGCTGAGGGTCAATTACTGACCTCGGTAAACCATGAGTTCCCTCAAATTTTTCCTCAGCCTGGCTGGGTTGAACACGATCCTGAGGCGATTTGGGATTCCGTTCTTAAAGGCTTAAAAGCCGTCTTTGCGGACGGCCTATATGCCGTTGAGAACGTTGCGGCTATCGGTATTACCAATCAGCGTGAGACCGCTGTTTTGTGGGATGCGCAGACAGGCAAAGCGATCCATAACGCCATTGTCTGGCAGTGTCGTCGAACTACCGATGTCTGCGAGCAACTTAAGGCAGACGGCCATGAAGCACTGATTAAAGCCCGCAGTGGTTTGGTGCTTGATCCCTATTTTTCAGCGACAAAGTTTAAATGGCTTCTTGATCATGCGCCGGATGCCCAGCGGCTACTCGAAAAGGGCCAACTTCGTGCAGGGACGATAGACAGTTATTTGATTTGGCGGCTGAGCAATGCAAAGGCCCACAAGACGGATGTCTCTAACGCTTCGCGCACATCGCTAATGGCGCTGGATAGCCTTAGTTGGGATGACAGGCTGTTGTCCATTTTTGGTGTCCCCCGCACGATTCTGCCTGAAATTTGTCCCTCGAGTGGCCGATTTGCGGTCACTGAGTGTGTGCCGGGGTTACCCGACGGTGTCCCTATCTCGGGGGTTGCCGGCGATCAGCAATCGGCGCTCTTTGGTCAAGCTTGTTTTGCTGAAGGTGATGCTAAATGCACATTTGGGACCGGGTCTTTTATTTTAATGAACGCGGGTGACGCACCCGTTGCGTCAGATAATGGCTTACTCAGCACGGTTGCTTGGCAGCGCGAAGGTCAGCCGGCCGTGTATGCCCTTGAGGGGGGCGCGTTTGTCTGTGGTGCGGCTGTGCAATGGCTACGAGATCAGTTGGGGATTATCGCGACGGCTCCTGAAGTTGAAGCATTGGCGCAAAGCGTCAAGGACGCGGGCGGTGTTGAATTTGTTCCGGCCTTGGCGGGGCTAGGTGCTCCGTACTGGGCGCCCGAGGCGAGGGGGATGTTGTGCGGTTTGACGCGTGGTTCGGGCCGGGGAGAGATCGCCAGAGCGACGCTCGACGCAATGGCGCTACAAAACGCCGATATTCTTAAGGCAATGGAACAGGATATCGGTAAAGCCATGCAGTCGTTAAAAGTTGACGGGGGGGCCTCGGCTAATAACTTTTTGATGCAACTTCAGGCGGATTACTTAAACCGCGCCATAACGCGCCCCGAGGTGATAGAGACGACCGTTGCCGGAGCATGCTTCCTGGCGGGCTTGGGTGAGGGTGTGTGGCGTTCAGAGACCGATGTGACAAACGTCTGGCGCGCGGATAGATCCTTCGATGTTGAAATCACGGAAGAGGAACGCGCCGCGCGATTTTCATCATGGCAATCGGCGGTTGCCAAAACGCTCATAAATTAGGTGATGCGAAAACAGCAAACCTCAATGACTTGTCTGCGTGGTCGACATAAGTGGCGCGAGGTAAAGCCTGATAGTCTGGCTTTATTGCGCGGGGAAGTTGTCATGCGACAACGTTGTGAGCGTTGCGGTAAAGAGCGAAACAAGGCCCGTTAAGCGCTGTCTTATCGATGCAATCTCCGTGGAGTGGTCGCGACAAAAGCACCCCCACTGTGTACTATTTTTTCATGGGGAAGGTGAGTCAAACTAAAGTCTGTCTCAACGGTTAAGACGCTAAAGCAGGTCAAAGTAAAAGCGTCAAAGGGGAAGCTGCAATGACATCCATGTTATATCCAACCACCAATCCGTCTGCCTCTGAGCAAATGGTCGTCGCACGCGGCGAAGGTCCGTACATTTTTGATCGCAATGGTAAGCGCTACCTAGAGGGTATGGCGGGGCTTTGGTGCACCTCACTGGGTTATGGCAACGAAGAAATTATCGAGACCGCTACACAGCAGATGCGTGAGCTGAGCTTTAGTCACATGTTTGGTGGTAAAACCCACGACAGTGCAATGAAGTTAGCTGACAAGCTGGCCAGCATGGTACCAATGAAGGATGCTCGAGTCTTCTTGGGAAACAGTGGTTCCGATGCGAACGATACATTGGTGAAACTGATTCGATACCACGCTACGGCAACGGGCCGACCCGAGCGCACAAAAATTATTGCGCGCGACAAGGGCTACCACGGCGTCACAGTGGCTTCGGCGTCGTTGACAGGCATTCCAACAAACCATAACCACTTTCAGTTGCCGTTCGACGCGCTCGGCGTTATCCGCACAGGTTCGCCGCACTTTTACCGCGGCGCGATAGCCGGCGAAAACGAATCCGATTTTGTGGCCCGTCGTGCTGCAGAGCTCGAGGCGCAAATACTCGAAGCGGGTCCGGATACGATAGCGGCGATGATCGCCGAGCCAGTGTCTGGGGCGGGGGGCGTACTCATTCCACCGCCTGGTTATTATCAAGCGATTCAAGCGGTTCTGGATAAATACGATATAGCACTGTGGGATGATGAGGTTATCTGTGGATTTGGGCGCCTTGGCGCTGATTTTGGTGCCAATGCTCTCGAGATGCGCCCTGAGATGATGGTGTTTGCTAAAGCTCTGAGTTCTGCCTATGTCCCCGTTAGTGCGGCGGTTGTAAGTGGAGATTTTGTCGAGGCGGTTGAGAGTGCAGCTTCCGATATGGGGGTCTTTGGGCACGGCTATACCTATAGCGGACATCCGCTCGGCTGTGCTGTGGCACACAAAGTACTTGAGATTTACGAGCGCGATCAGATTTTCGAGCATGCGGCGGAGGTGGGGCATTACCTTCAAGAGAAACTGCAAGCGTTTGTTGACCATCCGCTCGTGGGTGAGGTGTCAGGCAAGGGCATGATTGGTGCACTCGAACTGGTTGCGAATAAAGAAACCAAGCAGGCTTTCGAGGGTATGGCCGTTGGTGCTTACTGCGCAAAAGCCGCAGAGGCCGCGGGGCTCATTGTGCGGCCTCTAGGCGGAAACAGAGTCGCTCTTTGTCCGCCGCTTATTCTTGAGCGTGAGCATGTTGATGAGCTTGTCGACAAGCTGACAATTGCGGTTAATGCGACGCTGGAATTTGCGAAGCAAGAAAAACTCCTGGCATAACCCGATCAATCTTGCTGTGAAAATCCTTCACATTGAAGCTGGTCGTTTTCTTTATGGCGGCGCACAACAGGTCTCTTGGCTTACACATGGGCTGGCAGCGAAGGGCGTTCAAAATGTGCTTGTCTGCCCGGAGGACGGTGCAATCCAGCACGCCGTTGCCGAGGGGACGTGTATTCACGCCATTCCCATGAAAGGCGATTTAGATGTCGGCTTAGTTATGAGGCTCTTGTCGATAATTAGAGCTGAGGCACCTGACCTGATTCATATACACAGTCGTCGCGGTGCCGATATTTTTGGTGGCATTGCCGCGCGGATAGCGGGTGTTCCCTGTGTGCTGTCACGCCGGGTTGATAACGTCGAGCCGCGCTGGTGGGCACCGCTCAAATATAGGCTCTATGACCGAGTAATCGTCATTTCAGAGGCGATAGGTCGGGTGCTGGTGGAATGCGGAGTGGACGCCCGTTCGATTACAGCAGTAAGAAGCGCTGTTGATTCCGACAGCTACAACCTCCCCATTGAAAGGTCGTGGTTTCAGGAGGAATTTTCTTTGCCCTCGGATGAAATGACCTTTGGCATCGTTGCGCAATTAATCCCCCGCAAAGGTCACCGCTACCTGCTGGAGGTTCTTCCTGAGTTACTTGTTGCCTATCCAAATCTTCACGTCTTGATTTTTGGTCAAGGCCCTCTTGAGTCTGAACTGACGCAGGCAGTGCAACAGCCTGATTTTGATGGTCGCGTTCAGATGGTTGGCTTTCGCAATGATTTGCGACGAGTGATGCCTAATTTGTATGCGGTGATTCATCCAGCGGAGAAGGAAGGGCTCGGAGTGGCGCTGCTGCAGGCCTCCGCTTGCTCGGTTCCAGTCGTTGCCGCGCGTGCCGGTGGTATTCCCGAGATTGTGCGACATGATGAGAATGGACTCACGTTCGACGTTGGTGACGTTGGAGCTTTAAAGCAGCATTTGGCGCATCTACTATCTGACCGCGGTTTACGAGACAGGTTGGGTGTAGAGGGGCGAAGATTAGCAACCTCTGCGTTTTCTATCGATGCGATGGTAGAGGGCAATCTCGCGGTGTATAAATCGCGTCTCGAGGTCTGATCTATCGACTGTTTCGTTGTCGATGACAGGCGTGCCTTGTCGACACGTTTTTTTCAGGACCGGCTCGCTCGCGTGCGCAGCCCATGCTTTCGTATAAGTCCGCGTATCTGGTCATAGCTTAGACCCAGCTGCTCAGCGGCCCGCTTTTGATTTTGACCGCTGCGTGTCAGCGCTAATGAAAGCCAGGCCCTTTCTTGCGCCTCGAGGGCTTTGCGTAAATCGCTGGGTATTGCAGCTGTGGCCTCGTTCTGTTCGGTAGTCTGAGTGGGGTTTACGCTGTGTGTCGTTTGTCCGCCAACGTCAAAGGGATCAATGACTAGCTTCTGAAGGCGGGCGCCGTCATCACCTTGACGATGGAGCGAGCGTTCAATCGTGTTTTTGAGTTCTCTCACATTGCCAGGCCAGGGGTAGGTATGAAATGTCTCAAGGACTTCATCTGAGAACCCGGGGAAGTGGTGCCAGCCAAATTCAGACGCGAACCGTATGGCATAGTGCTCGGCTAGGAGATGGACGTCGTGGCCCCGTTTTCGTAGTGGAGGCATGTGCACGACGTCGAAACTGAGTCGGTCGAGTAAATCCCAACGGAATAAACCTTCCTCGGCCATTTGCTTTAGATCAGCATTGGTTGCGCCGATAATTCGCACATCCACTTTTATCGTATCGGATCCGCCAATTCGCTCGAGCTCGCCATATTCGATCACTCGTAGTAGCTTTTCCTGGAGCGCAAGTGGCATGGTACCCAGCTCATCGAGAAAAAGGGTGCCTTGATTTGCGCGCTCGAATCGGCCAGCGTGGCTTCTTCGCGCTCCGGTAAACGCGCCCGGCTCGTAACCGAACAATTCGCTGTCTAGTAAGGTTTCAGGTAATGACGCGCAATTGAGCTTTATGAAGGGGGCTTGCCACCGCTGGGACAGGAAATGCAGGCGATTAGCCGCGATCTCTTTGCCCGTCCCGCGCTCCCCGATAACCAGAATAGGGCGATCGATGGGCGCCAGGTTCGATAAGTGATCGAGTGCATGATTAAGAGCGGCACTCTCGCCAATAACGTTCTGAACGTCTGCCATAATTCTCTAATTTGGGTTATTTAAGCCTTATTAAAGGCTATTTTTACCACTTAGAAAAGGTTTTAAAAGCCTTTAAAGGTGTTATTCGATGCGCTGCTCTCTTTCGTCTGCCCGTTAAGCCCCTGATTTTCATTGGGAAATCATTGCTGGCTCAGTTCTCGCAACCACTGCACTGAAAATCGCTAAACGCTTTAGGAAAACACTATGGGTATTTTTTCGAGACTCTCGGACATTATTAACTCTAATCTCAACGCGATGTGTGACAGCGCAGAAGATCCTGAAAAGATGATTCGGCTGATCATTCAAGAGATGGAAGACACATTAGTAGAGGTGCGCTCTGCTTCNGCCAAAATTNTGGCCGACAAAAAGACGCAGGANCGCCAATTACGNTCGTTGAAAGGTCAGGCAATNACTTGGGAGGAAAAGGCNAAACTNGCCCTTTCAAAGGATCGCGAGGATCTCGCTCGCGCNGCGCTCAATGAAAAACGTCAAGTGNAGGGGGACGCGCGCTCCCTNGAGTCGGAGCTGCAACTGGCGGANGAGCACATTCAACAGCTNCATGNCGAAGTAGGCCAGCTCCAGCTAAAGCTGGATGACGCCAAAGCGAAGCGNAAAGCNATCCTAATGCGCGCGGANTCAGTGACTCAGCGTCGGAGAACTCAGCATCAGATTCACCGTACTCACCTCGACGAAGCATTCGATCGGTTCGAGCGTTTCGAACGCCGGGTTGATGGNCTGGAAGGTGAGCTAGATGCCATGAATCTTGGAAGAGGGAAGCCCAGTCTTGCCGATGAGATTGACGCCCTNTCGGAGGANGATGTGCTGAATGANGAGTTGGAAGTCCTCAANCNGTCGATGGCNGTGAGCAAAAAAGGGGATGAGGTAAGTAACAATGCGTAANACCAANGCCATTTTATGCNTCNCACTATCCGTGCTCGTATCCCTATCGGCACAAGCAAATACCGAACAGTCCTTCGATGTTGAGCGCTTTACCCGAGTCGCCGCCTCACAAGGTGTTGAAGTNAACGTCACTATGGGTTCGTCAACTCAGGTNGTTGCAAGAGCAGAAACNGAAAAAGATTTNGAGCGGCTCGAAATNGAAGTCGATNATGGTGAGCTTCGTATCAGGCGTGGCTCTTGGTCCTCNAGNATTTGGAACTGGAGAAGCTCTGNCGGNANGGTCTCGGTAGACGTTGTTGTTTCAGAGCTGGAAGGTTTGTCCTCGAGCNCGGGTGCGAGGGTAACAGCGGTTGAGGTTGACTGTGAGGAACTCTCCCTCGACGCCTCAAGTGGNAGCNNAATAGTCGTTAGCGGGGGCTGCAATGAGGTAGAGGTNGACGCATCGAGNGGCGCAGTTATCGACGCACGCGNTTTTAAAGTGGAAGTCGTGACTGTTGATGCCTCTAGCGGCGCANGTATCGANGTTTTTGCCTCAGCCAATTTCCAGGGCGATGCGTCGAGNGGTGCGAGTGTGGATGTCTTCGGTACACCAAAGTTGTTTGANTCCGATACATCGTCNGGGGCACGNATTGCCCGGCGAGGCGAGCGCGAGCTTATTTAAGGTATCAATTTAAGGTGCACGTCGNTTCTTCGAAAGGNTAGGTANTCAACGTTATGGAAGGTATAGAGAATATGGAAGGAGTCATGGCGATCGGTGTGGGTTATGTGGTTANCTTNACNCCGGNGATCATCGTNTTTTTGGTGTTGCGCGCCCAACAAAATNCCCTCGAAAAGCGACTGGATGCNTTGGTACAGATGTCTCGAATTTCGGGTGAGGCCATCGGTGTAGACGAAATTAGTCGNTCTCTTGTNNACGCAAGGNGGANAGGGNGGTTGCAACGCTGGGGCATTATTCTTGTTGCCACAGCGCTCGGTGTATGTGGCGCCNGCTTCTTAGGCGGGGTGGAGCCCTTNTTACTGGCCTCAATTGTCCTNGGCGCGTTAGGCTTCGGGATGCTGTTGGCAAATCNCGTTTCTGCTNTTGGCGAACCCGATGAACNAGGTGNTGCNACGNGCAAGNCCTTGTCCTAACCNNCTCGGCTTTTTACAGATTGGAGAAGTAAGTGANTTTTTTNGAATTTATGTTTGTCCCCATGATCGTATTTCTCACGATCGTAGTGCCCATATGGATAACNCTGCATTACCGGAGCCTCAATAATTCAAGTCGCGCGCTCAGTGATGAAGATCGNGAGTCGCTTGAGGAGATGCTTGAAACGGTTGATCGNATGACGGATCGCATTGTAAATCTTGAAGCCATATTGGACGCGGATCGTCCTAACTGGCGAAATNAAAAGGAANNTGGCCNATGAGTCGTAGAAACCGNAACCAATATCANAGTTTCAATGAAGGTCGGAAAAACGGCTGGGGTATTGGNCTTTATCGNCATCCCTCAGACGGTTGGTTTGGTGGCATTTGTGCTGGGTTGGCTGACTANTGGGAAGTGCCGACGTGGGTTACGCGTTTGTCGGNCTTTGCGCTTTTCTTGTTTACCGGATCAGTCATGTTTTGGCTTTACATCGCCGCTTGGGNNCTGATNAGCAAGCGTAACTCGCGTTGGAGTGANGANGTGTACGAGGGTGAGGTTGTTCGTGAATACGACGAAGATCGCCNAAAGTATCGTAAGCGTNCTGCNTTTCGATATTCAGAAGCGCCCGGAACNCGCATGGACAGGGCGCGCGANCGGGTGCGAGACGCTGAACGGNGANTNGCGGCNATGGAGCGTTATGTCACGTCGAATCGCTACGATCTCGACGAAGAATTCTCCAAACTTTAGCGTACNGTNGGCGCTAACAGGTGTTTCCCTGGATAGCGCCCCTCAACTTGCTCNCCGTCAGTNACAACAGGGCGGCCACCAACAAGAACGTGNTGGATGCCTTGCGAGGCTTTGTAAGGATCACCGTACTGGGCTTGTGGTGAGATCTTANCGGCATCGAAGATCACAATATCCGCATCGGNGCCGACTTGAATCCGACCCTTTCTAGAGAAGTCATCNGACGCCAACGCGAGCCATTNNGCCGGCANTAGCGTAATACGCCGCAGACCCTCCATGAGCGNCATGACCTTTAATTCGCGAACGTAGCGTCCNAGGAATTGNGCATAGGTTCCCGCGATGTTNGGATTGGTTTTGACGTCGATATCGAATGCGGGGAGNGCATCGGTCGATACCATCATCCCNGGCCANGCCANTGCTTTGAGNAGCCAGTCTTCTTTGACGTAATGGTGATTAATAGAGCTCGTNGGNTAGTCGCGCTGGTAGCGCAGNAACCGCTCCTCGTCTAACCATTCTCCNGTNGGTACCCACTGAACGTCCTCATACTCGATATCNAATATCGCCCGCCAGTCGCGATTGACAAAGACATCAGCGGCAATCGAAGTACCACCGGCAAGGTATGACAAGGTCTCTGTTGTAATTCGTGCGCCGCGCGCATTGGCAGCATCAATTTTTGCTAGCCATTCTTCGATTCCACCCATCGCAGAATGAGTTATGTGGCAAATCAGCGTTGCAACCCCATGCGATTCGGCGAGAGCGATTATCTCGTCGAGACCGGTTGGATC
This sequence comes from Halieaceae bacterium, assembly GCA_002689915.1. Lineage (GTDB taxonomy): Bacteria > Pseudomonadota > Gammaproteobacteria > Pseudomonadales > Halieaceae > Luminiphilus > Luminiphilus aquimaris. The sequence goes on from NZIJ01000037.1 coordinate 10,659, forward strand.
GCCCGGCATACCGCGTCTAACGTGCACGTAGACTGGTTTGTCATATTCAGCCGCGGTGGCGAATATCATACTCAGTTCACTCTCGCTGACTGCCTCGGTCATGTAATCCAAGAGCACGCCAATCCCTAGGCCGCCTAGGTCTAGGCCATTGCGCAAGTGTTTGCGCATCGCTTCGACTTGAGCCGACGTTGCTTGCTTGCGCCACATATCGCCACCCAACGTAATGAAGCCGGTTTCATCGAAGAAGTAGCTTTGAGATGCGCCCTCCATGACGAGCCCGCGAATAGCGAAGTGTCCGACTGATGACCCGTAATGCAGTTGTGCGCCGCCGCGATACTGATAGCCATAGCTTGTAGGTGGATAGGACCCAGCCTCTAGGTCAAGCTGAGTTGTGATGCCGTCTAAAACGCTCAAGTGCTCACCGAGGCGGGTCGGGGTATGCGAGTGGATGTCGATAAACCCCGGTGCGACGACGAGCCCTTGAGCGTCAATGAGTTGCTTACCCTTTATGTTATCGCTTGTTATTCGCGCAATTTGACCCTGTTGAATGCCGACATTGGCCACACGATCGGTTTGCGTCTCTGGGTCCATGACCCGACCATTCATCACAACCGTATCGTATACTTCAGAGCTGTAGGTCTTGGTCTGCGCTGATGAGGAAAAGATCAAGCTGCAAAACAGCGTCGCGGTGATTAATTGGCTAGTTGACGTGCGCATGATGCCCCTGTGAGTGCGTAGTTTGAGCGGGTTATTTTTATCATTGGGCTCTGCTGATCATAGTCACTCATCGAATGTTTGTCTTGGAGTAGTGGATTGCAAACCCTGTCTTTATATTCTGCTTCTGAGGAGCCCTCAGAGCACCTCGTATTTATGCATGCTAACGGATTTCCGCCCGGAACCTACGCCTCATTACTCGATGCGTTAAAGCCGCTTGGCCGTATTAGTACCGTCGAGCACCGGCCACTTTGGCAGGAAAAGGCGCCAACCTTTTTGAGTTGGGAGGGTTATGCAGAAGACGCTATCGCGACGCTGAGGCGCGAGGTCTCAGGTCCTGTCTGGTTGGTAGGACACTCGATGGGTGGCGCAATCAGCCTACTCATTGCCCGTAAAGCGCCCGAGCTGGTAAAAGGCGTTGTGGCGCTTGATCCAGTAACCATTAATTCACCCTTTCTAACATGGTCTCGATTGGCATTTCGTCTTTGGCCGAACAAACCGCGAATGATTCAGGGTGCTCTTGGACGTCCGCATCACTTCGAAAGTCATGATGCAGCGTTTGAGTTTTATCGAGGCAAACGCGCATTTTCCGGTATAGCTGATAAGGAACTTAAGGACTACGTCATCGCCGCGCACGCCCCTACAGAGCAGGGTGTGACACTCCGATTTTCAGGTGAATGGGAGGCGTGTGTTTACCGTTCACCGCCCAGTCTTTGGTCGACCTTATCAAAATTAACGATGCCTATTCATATTCTCGGGGGTAACTCATCCTACGTGGTGACGCCAACCGTGGCAGCTCGACTGAGGGGGTACGACAACCTTTGTGTTGAGATGATGGACGCGGGCCATCTGCTTCCAATGGAGAAGCCAATCGAAACCGCCGCTTTTGTTAGTCGCGTCATCAAAAATTCATGACAAGGGTAACGATGTGTCATATTGATCCGCTAAATTCGGGCAGTTTGAGGCGGAGTACTAGAAATCTCGTGAACGAGCATTGCCATGATTGATCCAATAGACGGGCGGTTAGCTGATCTCGACGAGAGATTATTCATGCCTCGAGAACTCAGTTGGCTCTCGTTTAATGCCAGAGTGCTTCAAGAAGCAGAAAACGTGGAGGTGCCGGTGATCCAGCGACTACGTTATCTGGGCATTTTCTCCAGTAATTTGGATGAGTTTTTTCGGGTGCGAGTCGCTGAAATTAGTCGACTTATTGTGGTCTCCACTGGTGGGAAGCGTCAGCGAGCGAAAGAGCTTTTAGCGACCATCCAACAGCGCATTGGCGAATTGCAACGCGAATTCGATAGGATTCAGGTGGGCGTAATGGCAGAACTTCGACGACGCCATATTTACATCACTGATGAGAAGGCTCTAACTCGGTCGCAGCTCCAGTTTGTAGAGGGCTACTTCGCTGACAAAGTGCTCCCAACGCTTGAGCCCATATTGTTAAGTGACGAGCTTGCGATTCCAGCGCTTGCGGACGAATCATTGTATCTCGCTGTCGATATGCTGACTGACCAAGGTGTGCAGTATGCGGTTATGGAAGTCCCGTCCGATGTGTTGGGACGTTTTGTAGCCATTCCGCGTGGGAAGGACCGTAAGGGTAAAGTCTATATCTTGCTGGAAGATATTATCCGCGCTTGTCTTGTGCGTGTATTTCGTGGCGTATTCGATATTCAGTCAGCGGACGCCTATTGTTTTAAATTCTCGCGTGATGCTGAAATTGAAATTGAGGCCTCGATCAACGAGAGCCTTATTGAGAAAATGGCGACCAGCTTGAAGCAGCGCCGAAAGGCCGATGCAGTCCGTTTTGTCTACGACAGCGCGATGCCAGAACCCCTCCTTGAGCACCTACGAAAACGCCTCGGCTTTGGGCGCTACGACAGTCTGATTCCTGGCGGTCGGTATCACAATTCCAAGGATTACATTGGGTTTCCCAACGCGGGCCCGAAGTATCTTGAGTTTAAACCCTTTGTGCCGGCGCGCATTCCTGAGCTCGACACAAGCAGCAATATATTCAATGAATTGAGGCAGAGAGATTACCTTCTCTACTACCCCTATCACCCGTTTGACTATGTGGTGGATGTGCTGAAAACGGCTGCCATTGATCCCGCCGTCAGCTCTATCCGGATCTGCCTTTATCGGGTCGCGAGCAATTCACAGATCGTCGATGCCTTGATCAACGCGCAGTACAACGGAAAACGGGTTCGAGTCGTGGTGGAACTAGCGGCGCGTTTTGACGAGCAAGCAAATATTGCTTGGTCTGAGCGGCTGACTGAAGCGGGGATCGAAGTGATCTTTGGTATCCCGGGCTTAAAAGTCCACA
>NZIJ01000038.1 GCA_002689915.1 Halieaceae bacterium
GGACATAATGCGCTCGCGATAAGCCGTCGCGTCGTCCAGCGTTTTGACCGGTGGCGTCAGATTGGGCATGACAACGGCACGATTTGCCCAAGCCGCTACGTCGTTAACGGTTCGATTAAGCATCGCACCATCTCTGAGATGAATATGCCAGTCATCGGGTTTGGTGAGGGTAATTCGAGACATTTTAGGCCCTTTTGCGGATAGCCAGCCTAGTTTAGCAGTGATCGGCTGTCCATCGCAGACTTGCGAGCGTAAACTTCACTGCCTTGAACGGGAGTAACCAATGAGTAATGTTAATAAGGTCGTATTGGCCTATTCGGGCGGCCTTGATACCTCAGTTATCGTCAGATGGCTGCAAGACACATATGACTGCGAGGTCGTCACTTTTACCGCCGACATTGGCCAAGGGGAGGAGGTTGAGCCTGCTCGGGCAAAGGCAGAGGCGCTTGGCGTAAAAGAGATCTACATCGATGACCTGAAAGAAGAGTTTGTTCGCGACTTCGTATTTCCCATGTTCCGTGCAAACACGATTTATGAGGGTGAGTATTTATTGGGCACATCGATTGCGCGTCCTTTAATTGCGAAGAGACTGGTGGAAATTGCTAACGAAACAGGCGCTGACGCGATTTCTCACGGTGCAACCGGAAAAGGTAATGATCAAATTCGTTTCGAATTGGGCGCCTATGCGTTGAAACCGGGAATACAAGTGATTGCTCCCTGGCGCGAATGGGACCTCAATTCGCGAGAGTCGTTAATGGCTTATTGCGCTGAGCGCGATATCCCTGTCGATTTCTCGAATGCTTCTAAGAAGTCGCCTTACTCGATGGACGCCAATTTACTGCACATTTCTTACGAGGGTGGCGTTCTTGAAGATCCCTGGTGTCCACCAGAGGAATCAATGTGGCGCTGGTCGGTGTCTCCAGAGGAAGCGCCCGAGTTGGGTCATGAGCTCACATTGACCTTTGAGCGTGGAGACGTTGTAGCAATTGACGGTGAGGCGATGTCACCGGCAACGGTACTCGCTTATTTGAATCAGGTGGGTGGTGCTCACGGAGTGGGTCGGTTAGATATTGTCGAAAATCGATACGTCGGCATGAAGTCCCGCGGTTGTTATGAGACGCCCGGTGGAACCATATTACTGCGCGCGCACCGTGCTATTGAGTCCATTACACTCGACCGGGAGGTAGCGCATTTAAAAGACGAGCTGATGCCACGCTACGCGAAATTGATCTATAACGGGTACTGGTGGGCACCCGAGCGTCTTATGCTGCAGACCGCGATCGATGAATCACAGTCGGTGGTCAACGGTGATGTCAGAGTAAGGCTCTATAAAGGTAATGTGACAGTAACAGGCAGACGGTCAGCGGATACGCTATTCGACGACGCTATCGCAACCTTTGAGGACGATGCAGGGAAATACGATCAAGCAGATGCTGAGGGCTTTATTAAGTTGAATGCGTTGCGTCTTCGTATCGCTGCTGAGAGAGGTCGATCCGCGCTGGGCGATTAATCCCAAGCGCATCGGACCGTGAGATGGGAGAATTTACATATGAATAACAATACGTCGCCGGAAACGGCTACCCATACCAACGTCATGATCGTGGGTGCTGGACTGTCCGGTATCGGCGCCGCAGTCCATCTTCAAAAAAGCTGTCCTGACCGCGACTATATGCTTATTGAACGACGTGAAGCGATTGGCGGTACGTGGGATTTGTTCCGCTATCCGGGAATACGGTCCGACTCAGACATGCATACTCTTGGCTATAATTTTAAGCCATGGAAAGCGGAGAAAGCGATCGCGGACGGGCCCGCAATTTGGGATTACGTGAACGAAACGGCTGATGAACATGGCATTCGTGATCAGGTACGGTTTGGGCACAAACTCGTTTCTGCGTCTTGGTCCTCAGAGTCTGCAACGTGGTTGCTAACGGTAGACGCCGGTGGTGAAACGGTTTATTTCACATCTCATTTCTTGTTGATGTGCTCGGGATACTACAACTACGACGCAGGTCATCAGCCCGAGTTTGACGGGCGCGAGAACTTCAAAGGCACGTGGGTGCATCCGCAGTTCTGGCCCGAACAGCTTGATTACACGGGTAAGAAGGTTGTGGTGATTGGTTCTGGTGCGACCGCTATGACCCTGGTGCCTAACATGGCGACAACGGCAGAAAAGGTCACCATGGTGCAGCGGTCGCCTACTTACGTGGTATCTCGACCGTCGGTAGATAAATTCGCAAACTTCCTCAGAGCGATGTTACCTGCGAGTTGGGCTTACGGTCTCGTCAGGTTCCGTAATACTGTTTGGCAGCAACTTATCTACAACCAGACGCGCACTAATCCAGAACGCGTGACACAGACTTTGCTCGATGACGTTGAAAAGGCGGTCGGCGATGTGTTGGATGTGAAAAAGCACTTCACGCCTACCTATAACCCCTGGGATCAGCGTTTGTGCTTGGTGCCCGACGACGATCTTTTTACGGCGCTTCGTTCAGGTAAGGCGGATGTTGTGACAGATACGATTTCTCATATTGATGAGACGGGTCTTGTTACGGGCTCGGGGGAGCACGTGGAGGCTGACATTATCGTGTCAGCTACCGGCATTGAATTACTCAACTTAGGCGGAGCAGATTTCATCGTAGACGGGAAGTCTATTAACTTTGCTGATGAGTGGACCTACAAGGGGGTTATGTGCTCCAACATTCCCAACATGGTTCAAACGTTTGGTTACATCAATGCATCATGGACACTTCGCGCAGATCTTACGGCCGAGTGGGTGTGCAGAGTGCTCAATCACATGGACGAATTTGGTTACGATCAGGCCACGCCTCGCATTCCGGAAATCCTCGCGCGAACCATGGAGAAACGCTATTGGATTCACGACTTCTCTGCTGGGTACATGCAACGTATGTTGCCTAAGATGCCGCGTCAGGGTACTCAAATGCCTTGGGTGAATCCGCAGAATTATCGGAAGGACAAAAAAATGTTCCGTGGTAGTGCGATTGCAGACGGCGCACTCATTTTCACCTCTCGAGAGGTTGGGGGTGAGAGCTTGAGGGCGGCTGGTTAATCGCTTTGGATCGTGCTCTTCAGGAAACATGGGTTGACTGTCCTTATTGCTGGGAGTCAATTTGTGTGCTCTTAAACCCGGAGGATGTTGGGCAGGAGTACATTGAGGATTGTCAGGTTTGCTGCAGACCTATCGAGTTCGTGGTTCAGCAAACAGGGATGGGCGAATTACACGCCAGTGTTTCGAGCGATGATTATTGAGATCGAGGTCATTTCAAGCATCCATCCAGTCGTTACACGTCAAATAGGATGGTTTACCTCCGATAGTTACTGAACGTGAGCGGCAGCCGTCATAAGTCGCCAATACGAGGGGTGGATAGAGCCATGATGAGCAAAATTGTTGGGCGTCGCTGGGTGCCCATTATTATCTTCGGTGTGACGTTGGTCGGACTTTCCCTGAAGGTGAGTGCCCAAGAGCGAAAAATTGAGACCGAAGTGCTTACCAAATCAACCACGGATTGGCGAGGTGTTTTGCTACCCGCTTACAGTGAGGGGCAACCCGAGGTGACAGTCGCCAGAATAACCATACCCAAAGGTATGGCACTTCCACTGCACGAGCATCCTTTCATGACGGCTGGGGTTGTTCTTCAAGGCACGATTGAGGTTCGTACCGATTCAGGTGATACGCATATAGCGCAAGCAGGTGATGCTGTCGTCGAGCTGATTAACCAAGCGCATGGCGGCGCCAATATAGGTGAGGAGGATGCGGTTATCTTGGCGGTCTATGCGGGAATAGAAGGCGAGCCTGTCACAGTTCCTCTGTCGACGCCTGATTCGTAATACCGATTGTATTTTGGCGTGGTTACAGTAGGTCGCGTATTAGTGAAAATCTCGCGATTTAACCGCGAGCTCGCTTAGTGCACTGCTGTGGTCGTAGAGTCCACTGGCAATGACGTGTGTGACACCGTCGCGTGATTCTACGGTTCCTTTAATTAAAAGTAGTCGTGCCGTCATGAGGGCAGCCCTAAAGCGCTCCTGAACTTTTGGCCATACCACAACATTGATGTTGCCGGTCTCGTCTTCCAGAGTCAGAAAGACAACACCCGATGCTGTCCCAGGGCGCTGACGGCAGGTCACAAGCCCTGCGGTTCTTACAAAACGTTGACTCTGTATGGTTATAAGTTCCGATTGCTTACGACACTGGCTAAACGGTTTTTGCTGGCGAAGCAGTGCTAAGGGATGCGAACGTAGAGTCAAGCCTGTGCTCTGATAATCGAAGATAACGTTTTCAGTGACTGACGGTGCTTTAATGACGGTTGAGTCATTTGGGTCAGGCGTATGAGTCTCGGGTAGTAAAGGACGTGAATCTTTTGCTGCCATAATGGCCCAGTGCGTCTTGTGGCGATTGCCTGTCAGCGTCCTTAATGCATCGGCTGCTGAGAGCGCTTCTAGGTCGTCTTTACCGAGTTTTCCGCGACGTTTTACGTCGAGAATGGATACGAAATGACCGTTTCGACGCGCATCAAGCAGCTGCTCTGCACCGCGTTTGCTCAGTCCTTTTATCAATCTTAGTCCGAGCTGTATCACATCACTTTGGTGAGGACCGCCATCCACTAGACGGTGGTCCCAATCGCTGGCGTTGACGTCGACGGGCAGACTATTAACGCCGTGCCGTGTGGCATCTTGGACAAGCTGCGAAGGAGTGTAAAAGCCCATAGGCTGGCTGTTCAGAAGACCAACATAAAACGCACCGGGGTAGTGGCGTTTCAACCACGCTGAGACATAGGCTAATAGGGCAAAACTTGCTGAGTGTGACTCGGGAAAGCCATAGCCACCAAAACCTTTGATTTGGCTAAACAGCTGATCGGCAAAGTCGGGGCTATAGCCCCGTTTCAACATACCGGCCTTGAGCTTATTCTCAAAAGTCAGGAGCTTACTGTTGCGTCCCCAGTTTGTGATGGCCCGACGAAGTGCATCCGCCTCTCCGCCACTAAAGCCTGCAGCAACCATGGCGAGTCGAATCACCTGCTCCTGAAAGATAGGCACACCTAGGGTGCTCTCTAATACAGACTTGATGGCTGGATCTGGATAGGTAATCGGTTCGAGACCCGCGCGTCTGCGAAGGTAGGGGTGCACCATGTCACCTTGAATCGGACCTGGCCGCACAATCGCTATCTCGATGACGAGATCATAAAAACAGTTGGGCTTCAGCCTCGGTAACATCGACATTTGAGCACGTGATTCGATTTGGAAGACTCCTAATGAGTCACCTGTTTGAAGCATCCGGAACGTTGCCTGATCATCGTTAGGGATGTCTTGAATACATTTGATGGAGGGGTTTTTTCGCTGGACGAGTGCTAATGATTTCTTGATGGCCGAGAGCATTCCCAGTGCCAAGATATCTACCTTCAACAACCCTAGTGATTCAATATCCTCTTTGTCCCATTGAATAACGGTCCTGTCGGGCATGCTGGCATTTTCAACGGGGACCAAGTTTGAAATGGGGCCACGACTGATAACAAATCCGCCAACGTGTTGGGATAAATGACGCGGGAATCCTAATATTTGTTGTGTCATGCGTAAGAAGATATCGGCCTGCTGACTGCTAGCTTGTATGCCCTGCTCTTTAAATTTGGCCGTGAGTTCCCGCTCCCTATTCCACCAAGCGAGCGACTTCGCCAGGTCTTCAACAAATACAGCATCCATACCAAGCGCCTTACCAACGTCACGGACAGCACTTCGCGAGCGGTAGGTAATGACGGTTGCAGCAAGTGCTGCTCGGCGTCGCGTGTATTTTTGATAGATATATTGAATAACTTCTTCACGTCGTTCGTGTTCAAAATCAACATCGATATCGGGTGGCTCATCGCGTTCACGAGAGATAAAACGCTCAAATAGCAGTGAGACCTGCTCGGGTGAGACTTCTGTGATGTGGAGGCAGTAACAGACAACCGAGTTGGCTGCAGACCCTCGTCCCTGACATAAGATGTCGCGCGTGCGTGCGAAATTGACAATGTCGTACACCGTCAGGAAGTAGTACTCATAATTAAGCTCAGTGATTAAGGCGAGTTCGCGCTCTATACGTTCGTGGATGGCGGTAGGCACACCGTTTGGCCAACGTTTTGCGGCGCCGTGCGATACGCAGTCGCGCAAATAGCTGTTTGCGGTATGGCCTTTGGGAACCACTTCTTCAGGGTATTCATACCGCAATTCGTCAAGACTGAAATTGCACTGCTGAGCCAAGCGCAAGGTTTCGCCGATAAGCGTCTGAGGGTAGAGCGGTATGAGTTTGTCTAGCCGTCGTAGGTGTTGCTGACTATTAGGTAGTCGGAGCGGTCCTAAGTCTTGTATTGCAGTGTTATGGCGTATGGCTGTGATGACGTCGTGCAGCATTTTCCGACTGGCAGAATGCATTTCAACACTGCCACATGCGAGAGTCGGGACACTTATTTCGTCAGCGAGAGACTGTATCTCCTCAAGTCTAAGTAGGTCGTCGTGGCTTAAGAGTTGGCGGATACCGATCCAAAACCGATCAGGGCAGCGTCGTGCAAGCGCCTCTGCATGATGGCGTTCCTGGTTGATATCACTCGGTAGCCAAATGATAAAGCAGCGCTTTAAGTGGAAGTAAATATCGCGTAAATGGGTGAGGTATTGACCTTTTTCACTACGCCGTCTGGATCGACTGATGAGGCTGGACAGCTCGCCATACGCTGCGCGCGAGGGCGCGATGGCAACCAGTTTCAAGCCTTCGCTGATGGTAAATTCGCTACCAATAATAAGTTTGAAATCGAGCTCTTTAGCTGTCACATGCGCTTTAACAACCCCAGCCAGTGAACATTCATCCGTAATCGCAAGTGCTGAGTAGCCAAGGTGGGCCGCTTGCTCGACAAGCTCTTGGGGGTGCGAAGCTCCTCGTAAGAAGCTGTAATTACTCAAGCAGTGAAGTTCAGCGTATGACATCTTAAAAGTACTGTTTTTTTATACAGTATACGGCTTTTTGAAATAAACCTCATATCAATACGAGTAGTCGTTCATACTCTGTCAGTGATTTACCAAAAGGAGGTCATCACATGCTCAAGCGACTTGGCGTGCTATCGCTTTTTTTTCTCAGTGCTTGTACTGGCTTGCCCGAGGGGGTGACTCCAGTTACCGGCTTTGATTCCAATCGCTATCTAGGGACTTGGCACGAAATTGCGCGCTTGGACCATAGTTTCGAGCGTAATCTCGAGCGTGTGACGGCAACCTATGCCGCGAACGAGGATGGATCGATTTCGGTGCTGAACAAAGGGTTTAACACAGAGCAGGGCGAATGGCGCCAGGCCGAGGGCGTTGCTAAGCCGATGGGGGCTGAAGATGTCGCTCACTTAAAGGTCTCATTTTTTGGCCCGTTTTATGGAACCTACGCGGTCTTTGAATTGGCTGAAGATTACAGTTACGCGTTTGTCGCGGGCTATAACACCGATTATCTATGGTTGTTATCACGCGAGCCCGAGGTGAGTGCGCCGGTGCGAGAGGCGTTTTTGATGAGAAGCGAGCAGCTTGGTTTCGCTACGTCTGAGTTGATTTGGCCGGCGACGCAATAATGTCGTTAGATAGGCAATAAAAAGCGCCACGTGGAAAAGATCCAGGTGGCGCTGTAATGATTGTTTGCGACTAGTCTTTTGACGTCAGCAAAACAGGGCGCTGAACACTCAGCAGCTGCCAATTGGCTTCTGATCGTGTCTGCTGGAAGGCATAGGTAACTTTTGTACCTTTCGGTAGCTCAAGACCTGCCATCGTAATATCTGCATCGACTCGACCGCGCTTGGCTCGGCCTTTTAAATTACAGTTTGCAAGCTCGCCGTGTTCCATCTTGTGGAACCGGACGCGCATTTTTTCAGAGGACTGCTGATTAATACTGACCACTTCACCGCTCAGTACGCAGTCTTGAACAACCTCGGCGGATGCGCCTGAGGTATACATGCCTCCTAAAACGCAGAGGCTTATTGCTAAGTTCTTCATCGTTTTCATTCTGGTCTCCTTACGCCTCACGGCGTGCTATCGCTTCACAGCGTTGCGTGGCTTTTCCACACCTATTTCCTATTCGTCTTGTAACTTAACTGAAATATTTGTGAAATAAAAGAGTCACATTAGTGAAACATTTCACTATTCGAAGATTCCCTGTAGGAACCAACAGCGATTGTGCCGGTCCTGGAATATCCAGACGGGCTGGCCTGCACCTGTTTTTGCGATGTAATAATCTCGACTTGTGGGTTGGCTCCACCAGCAGTCCTCAAGGCGCTCAGGCCCACTAATAATCTCCAGAGCATCCAGCCAGTAAAGTTGGTTGCCGCGCTGGCTAATGGGTTGCGGTGACCCGAGTAACCAAAAAGGTCGACGCAGGTTTTTTTCCTTGGTTGCCGGTGCGCTGAGTTGATTGGCATCGATAAATGAGCAGTACTCAGGTAAGTGCTCGGCGCGCTCATAAACGTGTGACACTGCTTGGAAACCCAGCCGGCTACGAAGGCGGTCAATGAGTTGCGATAAAGGCTCCTGGTGTTTGGACTCTAGAAACAGGTCCTGCGTTGTGAGTTGCGCCAAGCTGAGCTCGCAGGCTGTGAGTGAAATACCCTCGATGAGATCATCGAACTGAAGTCGCTCCAGTTTTAGACGTGACTGCTCTAACCACCGGTTTGGGTCGTTATGACACTCACTGCTATGTACGTGCAGCTGAGGGCTTTCACCTTGTGCTGCGATGAAATCCCAGCGTATATGCTGTGTCTGCAGTTGGGTATTTCTCAAAAACTGCGAGAAGTCCTGAAGTAACTGCGCCATCGGCTGAATGAGCTCCTGATTATTTGTAGACCCGTAGCCCAGCCAGGCGATATCGCCGTACTCAGGTTCTGGATGGAAGTCTTCTATGGCAACTTCGACCCGGCACAGAAGTCGATCTATCCAGTTACAGAACGCCTGACTGCAGCGTCGTCTTAAGCCATCTTGTGGGAGAGCTAGGAGTTCGCCGAAACGACGAACACCCGCTTTATTGAGTGCTGCAACGTCTTTTGCGAACTCATCTAGTCGGTGAAGTGCTATGGGCGCAAGTTGCGCCTCGAGGGGTGCACCATCAGCTGGCTGCGCTGTTTGGGGGCTGCGGCTCGTTTGACTGAATAGCCAAGCGCTTTCCTGACTTGGACCGACTCCAATGTGCGTGGTGAAGCCACGTCGGTCGAGCTCGACGGTTATTTTTTCGATTAAGCGCTCTAAACCGCCATGGACTAATAAACAGCGGCCGATTTCTAACTGAAGGCAATCATCTCGCCACAGCGTTAGGGTTGGAGTGATTGAATAAGCCCATTGTCGAAGGCGCTTGAGTACTTTGAGTTCCTCCTCCGGTGCCCTGGATAAAAGTTTCAGGGGGTGACCACTGAGCAAGCCGCTTACAGTGGATTGTTTGAGTCCCGGTGTCACACCGAGTGCCTCAACCTCATCGTCGCAGGTAATGGCGCGCTGTCCCTCAATGACAACACGTAAAATATCGTCGTTACACACTGGCTTTGAGGCCAATGCTTCAAGAGGGAGTTTTGGGAAGTGTAAGCAAAGCCAGAGCACTTAAGTCATCATAATACTGTTTATTTATACAGTATTATGATGAGCGCCCCTGAGCAAGTGCGGTATTACGCTTATTGGTGTTTTGAGCGAATTGAGGCTTTACCCACCGTTCAAAAGCAAGGCCTTGTAAACCAGGACCTTACAAGCCAAGGCCTCGCAAGATCACGGAACGACTTTCCGCAGGGTCTATGACCATATCGATCTCGAGGTAGGCCGCCGCTTCAGTGGCACGACCTTTTTGATACATCTCTGCGACGAGCTTTTCATACAGTGCATCGCGGGCTTCACCAGCGGGTGTTGCTTCGAGCTCCTTCTTAAAGCCCAGTCGAACAGCACCTTCAAGGCCCATGCCACCAAACTCACCTTGTGGCCAGCTCGCCGTAAGCGTTGGGAATTCGAAGGAGCCGCCAACGAGGGCCATTGCGCCTAAGCCATAACCGCGTCGGAGGAATAGACCCACCCACGGTGTCGTGACACTGGCTGCCGTATTAAAGAGCTCAGGCATGACCTTTGCTGCGCCCATGGCCTCACTTTCTGGACCAACCATGAAGCCGGGTGTGTCAACAAGTGAGACGATCGGTAACTGCCAGCGCTTCGCCAACTCCATCATGTCACTCGCTTTACGCGCAGCATCGACATCAATGGCACCACCGAGGTGTCGGCAGTCGCTGGCAATAACAACGACCGGATGTCCTTCGATGCGTGCAAGTGCTGTTACCACTGCACGGCCATAGACGGGACGTAACTCAAGAACCGACTGCTGATCGAATAAGACATCCATTACTTTCCGGACGTCATAGGCCATCCGCCGGTTCTCGGGAAGGCACGTTCTCAGCGTGGTTTGATCTGCCACGGCTCCTGGCGAGGTGACTCCCTGAGCATAACTTAATGTCCACTTAGCGAGCGCAGTTGCATGGGCCTCATCTTCCGCCAGTAGGTCGATGGCGCCCACATTGCACAGCGTATTCACTGGGCCGATTTCATCAGGATGAAATACGCCAAGACCACCACCCTCAATCATGGCAGGTCCGGCCATACCGATGGATGAGCTCTTTGTGGCAATGCGAACATCACCTGCGCCAAAGAGAGCCGCATTACCTGCGAAGCAATAGCCATTGTTGACGGTGATGCGCGGTACTTTTCCAGTAAGGCCGGCCCAACGGCTGAAGGATGTGCTGTTGAGGCCAGCAATATTTACCTTTACGTCAGTGTCACCCGGGCGTCCACCGCCCCCCTCGGTGTACATCACAAACGGCAGCCGCTCTCGCTCGGCAATTTCAAAAATGCGGTCCAGCTTGTTGTGGTGAAAGAAGCCTTGTGTTCCGGCAAGCACGCTGTAGTCGTAAATTGCGACGGCTACGTCAGCGCGCTCATCAGGTAAAAGCGTCGCGTTAATCGTGGCGGTGCCTGTTATGACGCCGTCAGCGGCGGTATCAACACGAAGGGTGGACGGATCGCGACGATCGCGCTGCGCAGCAACGGCTAGCTGGCCGTACTCAACGAAGCTACTGTCATCGACCAGGTCCAGCAAATTCTCTCTTGCTGTTCGGTAACCTTTACTGTGACGCTTTTCTTTTGCACGCGTGCGAGCGGCATCAAGTGTCTCTGCTTTGATCTGGTCAAGATGCATCTGTGCATCGGTTGATAGGGGTCCCTGCGACACAATCTATTCTCCACGCCTTGTGGGTAGACCTTAAGGTTCGTGCTTTGTTCAGGCAAGCACAAACGAAGCTCCGAGTTGCGGTATTAACTGGGCTATCATCGCGCTTTGTTTTTCTCATAGGGATAATCCTAATGAATCGAACTATTCCGCTCTTCATCATTGCTAGCGTTTTCAATATTTCGTTGGCGGGCTGCGGCGAGACGGGCTCTGTGCAATCGAAAGAGGTTTCTGTTTCGCAGATCGATCAGAACAGCACGGGTAAGGAAGCCGATGCGGAACTTTCGGAGCATGAGCAGTTAAATGCCTATCTCGCTGACGTCTTTGCCGACAATCTCTCGCGGCAGCCGTTTACCGCTAGCTATTTGGGTATCAAGGATCGTCACGGTGAGTGGAATCCTCAGTCGGAAGCATTTAACGACGAAGAGCGCTTGCGGATGGAGCAGGGGTTACTTGATCTCGCGAGGTTTGACAGGGCTGCGTTACCCAATGCGGGGCAGCTCTCCCTCGACCTCTACCGTATGTCATTGGAGCGCTCGCTGGCGATGGATGATTTTCGCCATCACCGCTACGCGCTGCACCAATTTAGCGGTGCGCATACCCGAATTCCGAGCTCGCTTATCAACATTCATCGAGTTACTGACTTGAGCGATGCTGAGGCCTACATCGATCGTATTGAAAACGTGGAGGGTTACTTAGGGGAGGTTATTGAGCAGCTGGAGTTGCGTGCCGAGAAAGGGTTTTATCTGGTTGACTGGATGTATCCGGCGATTCTGGAGTCTTCCAACAATGTGATTAGCGGTCAGCCGTTTGATGATTCCGCAGCGGTGTCACCCGTTTGGGCAGATTTTCAAAAGAAAGTAACGGCACTCGATTTGCCGGAAGATGAAACTGCTCGACTTGTTAATGCTGGCAGAGCTGCGCTCATTGATGCCTTCAAACCAGCCTACCAACGGTTCATCAGTGTGATCGAGAAGCAAAGTGAATCAGCCTCATCCAATGATGGGGTATGGCGTCTACCTGATGGCGATGCGTTCTATCAGCGGCTGCTACAGTGGTATACAACAACAGACCTTACAGCGGATGAGGTGCATCAGCTTGGTCTCAATAATATTGCGCGTATCCACGATCAAATGCGGGAGATCATGGCGCAAGTCAACTTCGAGGGCAGTCTGCCAGCGTTTTTCGTCTTTGTACGCGAGAATCAGTCGCTGCGTTTTCCGAATACCGATGAAGGGAGAGAGGCTTACTTAACGAGTGCGCGTGATGCACTCTCTCGAATGGAGAAGAAGCTACCTGATTATTTCGGTGTGCTACCAAAAGCTGAGTTGATCGTTAAGCGTGTCGAGCCGTTCCGCGAGCGAAATGCGGGGAAAGCGTTTTATCAAAGCCCGCCACCCGATGGTTCTCGGCCGGGTATCTTTTACGCCAATCTTTACGACATGAGCGCCATGCCAAAAACAGATCTAGAGGCATTGGCGTTTCATGAAGGTTTGCCCGGACACCACCTGCAACGGGCTATTACGGCTGAGCTCAAAGGTGTTCCAGATATTCAGCGTTACTTGAGCTTCACCGCATTTTCTGAAGGTTGGGGTCTGTACACGGAGCAGCTCGCCTATGAGATGGGCTTCTATGAGGACCCCTATTCACGGTTTGGGCAGCTCGCTATGGAGCTATGGCGCGCGGCGCGACTGGTGGTGGATACAGGTATACATAGCAAGCGTTGGAGCCGTGAAGAGGCCATCGACTATCTGGTCGAGAATACGCCGAACGCTGAGTATGACTGCATAAAAGCGATCGAGCGCTACATTGCGATGCCGGGTCAGGCCACGGCTTATATGATTGGGAAGCTGCGTATTGTTGAACTGCGCGAGGGTGCCAAAGAGCGTCTCGGTGATCAATTCGATATACGGTTGTTTCATGACACCGTGTTGGGGAGCGGACCGGTACCACTGAGTAAGTTGGCGGATAATATCGATGCAATGGTGGCTTCCCAACTGACAGAGATATAGCACTCCCTGTGTTCAAACAGGCACTGTTCTTGGGTCGGATTAAAGAACTCGAACAATCATCAATAGAGCCAGCACGGTCAAAAGAAGTTTAAGAAGAGTTTGAAATAACTGCTCGGGGAGTCGACCAAGAAGCTGCAGGCCTATGAGCGTTCCACCAAAGCCCGCAGCAATCATTAGAGCGAGGGGGAGTAGCCACTCGCTCCAGATGAATCCCAGGGTGCTAAAGAGAACGATCCGAAGAAAGTTCATGGTAGATACACTGGCCGCCATGGTCGCCACGAGTTCTTTTCGATTTGCTGCTTGATGCCTAAGAAAGGCAGCGATCAAGGGGCCGGTGGCGCTCACAAAAACACCCACGAAGCTTACCGTCGTACTAAAAACCAAGTTGCGGCGCGTGCTATGTGTTTTTACGGCAGGGATCGGGACCCAGGTAACAACAAGGGTAAAGGTGGCGAGGAGCAGCGTTAACTGCATATCCGTTAACCAGAAGGCGGAAAGTGGTGCGGCGAGCAGGGTGCCAATAAAAGCGCCAATAACCAGTGGCCAGAAAAGTTGTCTTGATATGTGATGTCGTGTCATGACCGTTCTGCCGGAGTTTGATCCAAGCTGAACGACACTATGCAGGGGTACGACCGCTGTAATGGGAACGGTAACGACCAGTACGGCTAAAACGAGTGTGCCACCCCCGATACCCAACGATGCGGTCAATAACGACGCAATAAAGCTGGTTGTGATCAGGACATACAGAATGTCTAGGCTGATAGGTAAGTCCGGCATTAGATTGCTGCGTTAAGGTATGCATCAAGCATAACGTAGGCGATGACTGTTTTGATGTCCTAAAAGAGTATCTGCCTATCGCGGTGATATCAGAAGAAGGTTGCCCCGGAAGCTCGGAGGGGAGCCGAGCCCGGGGAGGGGAAAGTAAAGGGATACCCTAAGCGACAGGGGTTAG
Organism: Halieaceae bacterium; assembly: GCA_002689915.1. Taxonomy (GTDB): domain Bacteria; phylum Pseudomonadota; class Gammaproteobacteria; order Pseudomonadales; family Halieaceae; genus Luminiphilus; species Luminiphilus aquimaris. Next base: position 14,219 of record NZIJ01000038.1, read on the forward strand.
GAATGTGCCGGTCTTAGTCGCTACGGCTTTGCTATGAGATTGCACTGTCTTGATCTTTAGAAGGTGGTTTTCAGGTAGCTGTATTTCAACTTCGCGCTTGCCGCCACGTTGCTTAACGACGGTGACTTCACGATACGCATTGATATGCAGTCTAAGTGAGACGGGTGTGGCATCGGTTAGTGCATCACTTGACCTAAATAAGAACAGCAGCGTATCGGTACTCGCAGCTGCGAGCTGTAGCTTTCGTATTTCAGCATAACGATAGTGAGTGCTCCCTAACCACACAAAAACGGTGCTGCAAGTTGTACTTCGAACAGCTTGCTCTGCTGCCCACAACGTTTCATCCCGGTGTTTGGGGTGAACCATCAGTATCTGTTCTGAGGGAATGTTGTGCGCGCGTAACAAGGGTGCATACGGTGTGTGTGGCGAATTAATAAATGCTTGCCAGCGTTTTTCACTGGAAAGTCGCTCCATGGTTGGCAGAAATAACCCCATGCACTCAGTGCCGTCGTGATCGCTTAAGACCTCGACAGCGCCATGCTTTGGCCAGCCGTTTAGTTGTAATTCTTCATCGAGAGATGCAAAACCCGTTGGTACACTCTGCCTATTATGCCAATCTGTATTGGTAGGTTTGGTGGTTAAGATAACGCGGGAGTTTGTGTGGTTGTCGATGCCCTGCCAGGTGTCAGGACGATTAATGATCTGTTCGATGGAATAGGTCATGATGAGCTCCGCAAAGTAGATGTGATGCTTTTCGGAAAAGCACCAGTAAAAATACTGTATAAATAAACAGTAGTTCCATTGCGGCTGAAAAGCAAGAGAGGCGCCATTTGTGTGTCGTGAAAAGCGACAGGTGAAGCATTCTGCGTTAAATGCACCGCGCTTTAGACGCTATTACCCAGCCAGTTGGTGTTCAGGCTTGGGTAGTTGGATGTTGCGTTTCCTCCTGGGATGGAACGCTTGGGAGCTGACACAGTCGGCACTGTGGGTGGGAATTGTAAGCGCCCTCATGCTTGCGCCGGCGCTCCTGCTATCGCCTTATTTCGGTGTTCAGTCAGATCGCATAAACCCCAGATACGGCTTGATATGGTCAATGCTCATTCATGGAGCGATTGCCATGAGTGGTGCGCTGGCCACCTATTTCGGGATGCTCAACTTATCGGTGCTACTGATTCTTGCTACGGCACTGGGCTCCGTATCAGCAATGCATAGCCCTATGCGTCTCGCTCTGGTACCGCTGTTAGTGCCGCGCGAGGCACTGCCCAGTGCAGTCGGGCTGACCGCCATGTCATTTAACATTGCCCGTATTTTAGGTCCGGCTATTTGCGCGACAATTATTGCCCGTGCCGGTGCTACGTGGGCGTGGTCAACGCCTGTCCTCATATTTGCAGCCTCGGGTTTTATCCTAAACTCCCTAGGCGGCGTGGGGACACGTCAAAAACGAGCACATGGCAGTGTAAACAGCGAGTTTGTCGACGGACTCCGCTATGTCTTCAGCGCTGCCCCCCTTGTCATTATTCTCGCGCTGACATCGATCAATGGGTTTCTAGGGCGCAGTTTTATCGAACTCTTACCCGCGGTATCTGGGCGCCTCATCGCCGGCGGTGCTGCGGAGCTGGCTTGGCTGACCGCGGCCGCGGGAGGTGGGGCTGTTTTGGGTGGCTTTCTNATGAGCCGTNTGAGGGCTGATATTCGGTACTTATATAATATGAGCGTNATNGCCATGCTTTTTGCAGCNGGTTTGCTCTCTAATCTTTTCTGGATAACGNATCTATCAAGTCTATTTGTTTTAGTGGGTTTGNTNAGTTTATCGACAACTNTGGCGGGAACTGCGTGTCAGACTCTAGCGCAACTAGTGATCGATCCGCCGTATCATGGCCGCGTCATGAGNTTATGGTCGATGACCATGATGGCAGCCCCTGCTGTGGGTGCAGCAATTCACGGTGCTGTGGCGGAGTGGCTNGGTTTTGTTGTCGCTTTTGCCTTTGCCGCTTTTTTCGGNGTTTTNAGTCTTATAGGACTCTATCGNNGGCGTCGGGGCATGACCGAAGANGCGCCGGTAGCTAAGGTCACAATGAGNGACTCAAGGTAGTCCCAGCAGTTACCNGGCATATAGCCTTTGGCGCTTCCATCCGCGGCAAAGTTGAGTGATAAACAGNCTTCAAGCGANTCTCTGTTGTGCCTTGCNAGCGCTGACTGCAATAGATTTATTCGACTGCGCCAGACGCCTAAACGGTCGAGGGCATTNGCGGGTGACGTTCCTTTTCGCACGGCAGATTCCGCATCGATNAGTAGCCTTAACTCTTTCGAGANTGGCCATAAGATGACNGGTGCGGCGTTGCCCTCGGCTTGCAGTCCTCGCAGTGCTCTTAGGGCGCCGCGTGCATCGCCAGAGAGCGCCGTATCGACCATGCCAAATGTATTGTAGCGAGCGCTATCGCCCACCGATTCAGCAACGTGTTCAACCGATAAGTGATNGTCACTGGCAAGGAGNCTCAGCTTTTCGATTTCCTGTGCAGCTGCGAGNAGATTTCCCTCGACTCGTTCGGNCANTAGGGCGACTGCNTCNCGATCGGCCGACATACCNCGTAGCTTNAGTCGCGCCTGAATCCATGACGGCATTTCACGNCGTCCCACGGGCCANACGGTNATAATGGCTCCACGCTGATCTAACGCGGTATACCATTTAGCGCGTTGGGANTGCTTATCAATTTTTCCGGCGACGATGAGTAGGANATCATCAGACTCCATCGCGAGATATTCCTGAATGGCTTTACTGCCCTCGGTACCCGGCTTGCCGCTCTCAACTTGAACCTCGATTAATTTACGGTCCGAGAATAGCGACATGGCGCTCGCACTTTGCAATAGATTTTGCCAAGCAGCTTTNTCGGTTGTATCGAAGCGCTCACGGTCGATACAGCCTTGGCCTCTTGCCGCAACGCGAATGGCGTCTGCGCACTCTTGGACGATCAGGGGTTCGGCACCTGTGACGAGGTAACAAGACGATAAGCCTTGCTTTAAGAATTGGTCGAGTTGCTCAGGCCTTATCTGCATTATCGGCCGCGAGTCTGTAATCAATGCGGCGCGTCAGCGCCTCAACCAAGGTCGTCCGAAGCTCAGCCTGCAGAAGTCTTAGCTCCTCCGTCTTACCGACCACATTGAGAGGATCGTTTAGCATTTGATCCACCACCGTGAGGGTTTCACCTTCGACTAGCCAGCGCTCGCCCAGCTGCAGCGAAAATGTAACGCTTGCTCTAATTTCGAGCTCTGCNGCNCGTGCTCTNGCGGTCAGTGACAGGTTTCTTTGTTCAAAGCGCTCTGTGCCCACNTGCAAAATGAGCGTCGCCTCAGATGGNCNGACGACGCGCGCGCCTAACCTAAGTAGTGATGTACGTAGCTGCGATGCAAATTCACTATTTGGTGCGGAGCTGACAACAGAAATAGGATACAGCCCAAGGGTCTCAGCGCGCGCATTTTGGCCGCGTAGCTCGAAGCCNCAGCTTGTNAGCANGAGCGCAAGCAGCATACCTGCTAGCGCTCTGCCGCGCAGAGGGAACCTAGTTAGCAACCACATTGACAAGCTTTCNCGGAACAACAATGATTTTCCTGATGCTAACGCCCTCNATGAAGCGTTGGACATTCTCATGAGCTAACGCTATTTCCTGCACNGCGTCTTTGTCTGCATCGGCGGCAACAGCGATTTTGGCTCTGACCTTTCCATTCACCTGCACCACGATGTCTATTTCATCTCGAGTCAGTGCCGACTCATCAACCACTGGCCACGTCGCATCAAGCAGGTGCTCACCTGTTAATGTCTGATAAAGCGCTTGGCTAATGTGCGGAACAATCGGCGCCAACAACAGGACGGCCGAAGATAACGCCTCGTGGATCACCATCGCGTCTTCGGCAGATTGTCCATCGTGTCGGCTCACTTCGTTACAGAGCTCCATCACTGCAGCGACAGCCGTATTAAACGTTTGTCGTCGTCCGTAGTCATCGCTGACTTTAGCAATCGTTTCGTGTGTTTTTCGACGCAGGGCTTTCTGTGCCTTATCGAGCGTCGCCGCGTCCAGAGTCTGGGCGGCGCCAGACTCTGCTTCTTGCACTAAGCGCCATAATCGCTTGAGAAAGCGATGAGAGCCGTCCACACCAGCATCCGACCACTCAAGCGACTGCTCGGGTGGCGCCGCAAACATGCTAAATAGTCTGACGGTATCTGCACCGTAGCGATCTATGAGCTCTTGGGGATCGACGGTGTTTCCCTTAGATTTTGACATCTTTGCGCCGTCTTTGAGCACCATGCCTTGTGTCAACAAACGCTCGAAGGGCTCGTCAGAGCTGAGCAGCCCTTCATCGCGCATAAGCTTGTGGAAGAAGCGAGCGTAAAGAAGGTGCAATATCGCGTGCTCAATACCGCCGACATACTGATCTACGGGAAGCCAGTAATTCGCGGCGTCTGAGTCCAGCATTCCTTGATCATAGTCAGGGCAGGTAAATCGCGCGTAGTACCAGGATGACTGCATAAAGGTATCGAACGTGTCGGTCTCACGTTCGCATGTGGCGCCGTCGATCTCAAATTTACGCCAGTTGGGATCGGTCTTTATGGGTGACGCCACGCCATCCATGACGACATCCTCCGGGAGAAGCGAGGGCAGCCGGTCCGCAGGAATGGGTACCTCACCCCCGCCCTCAAGATTCAACATGGGGATCGGCGTGCCCCAATAACGTTGTCGAGACACGCCCCAATCACGTAAACGATATTGTGTGGTCACTTTGCCCAATGACTTTTCTTCGAGTGCGCTGGCTATTTTTTCGAAGGCGTCTTCGAAGGCGAGGCCATCGTAAGTGCCCGAATTCGTCAGTGTTCCGCGCTCAATATAGGCCGCGGTCGTTACATCAGCAGGTTGTCCGCCCTCGTCATTGATCACGCTAATAAGCGGTAACGCGTATTGCCGAGCGAATTCCCAGTCTCGCTCATCATGCGCTGGAACAGCCATGACGGCGCCCGAGCCGTAGTCCATCAATACATAGTTTGCGATCCAGACAGGGATGGCTTCCCCAGTCAGAGGGTGGCGCGCACGTATTCCCGTATCCATACCGAGCTTTTCTGCCCGCGCCATATCAGCTGCGGCAACAGAGGCTTTCTTGCAGTCGCCAATAAAGGTCGCAAGTGCCGGATTATCTTTACCAAGCGCAAGGCTGATGGGGTGCTCCGCTGCAAGGCTGACATAACTCACGCCAAAGAGGGTGTCGGGGCGGGTTGTGTAGACGTCGATCTTATCCAGCCCTGCAATGGGCGTATCGAGCTCGAAGCTCAACTCGACCCCGCGACTCTTGCCAATCCAGTTGCGTTGCATGAGTCGAACTGGCTCAGGCCAACCCTCCAGCTTGTCTAGGTTATCCAATAATTCTTCAGCGTAATCGGTGATGCGAATAAACCATTGGGGGATCTCTCTGCGCTCAACCTCGGCGCCTGATCGCCATCCGCGACCGTCGATCACTTGCTCGTTTGCAAGCACTGTTTGATCGACAGGATCCCAGTTGACCGTGGCCATTTTCTTGTAGACGAGACCCTTTTCATAAAGTCGTGTGAAAAACCATTGTTCCCACCGATAGTATTCGGGCGTACACGTGGCTAATTCACGGTCCCAATCGTAGGCAAAACCCAGCCGCTGAAGTTGCCGTCGCATCTCTGCGATGTTGCTCTTGGTCCAGGCGGCCGGTGCGACCTTTTTTTGGATCGCTGCGTTTTCGGCGGGCAGTCCAAATGCATCCCAACCCATGGGCTGCAGCACGTTCTTCCCCATCATGCGCTGATAGCGCGCAATTACATCAGCAATCGTGTAATTGCGTACGTGCCCCATGTGGAGTTTCCCACTGGGGTAGGGAAACATAGCTAAGCAGTAAAACTTGTCACGACTCGTGTCGACGTCTACTGAAAAGGCTTTTTCGGTCAGCCACGATGACTGAATCTCGGTCTCGAGGATCTCTGGTTGGTATTCGCTTGGATTCATTAATTTGACGCAGACGTTGGTGATTATGATTGCGACCGTAGTCTATCAGGATAGAGGCGATTAGCGCTGAGCTTTTATGCCAATTTTTCTGACAACGCTTGCTGCGGCACTCGTGATGCTAGGCAGTAAAAGCAAAAGACTTAATAGGATTACAGGACCGCTCCCCCAGCGAGCAAACGGGGTGAGGCCCTCGTGCGGCTCAACGCTCAGAATCAGATTGCCTTTCTCGAACTGTGGGAGTGCCTTATCTACTTCGCCCGAGGGCAAGACGACGGCAGTGATTCCGTTGTTGGCACCGCGAATTGTTGGTTTCTGCAGCTCAAGTGAGCGGAAGCGGACCATTTGAAAATGTTGGTGAGGACCATGGCTGGTTCCAAACCAGGCGTCGTTGGAGATGGTGACAAGTATTTGACTGGTCCTCGACCGCTTTGCAACAAAGTCAGGATAGACCACTTCGTAACAGATAAAGGGAGCGAGTTCACCGATGCCCGTCATCAGACTACCTTGGTCTTTGCTGCCACGTGAAAAATTAGACATTGGCAGATCAAAAAAGTTGATAAGCCCTCTCAGTTGGGATTCGAGGGGCACAAACTCACCAAATGGGACAAGTTTTTGCTTTCGATATTCATCCGCCGCATTGCCAAGCGTCACGATACTGTTAAAGCGCTGCGATCCCTCACGGGTTGCAACGCCCAGAACAATGGACGCGTCATTGATTTCACCAAGCTGGTTCAGACGAGCGATGTAATTCGGCGCTTGATCCAAGTAGAAGGGCAACGCGCCTTCTGGCCAAATAAGTAAATCTGTGTCGGGAGTGTGAAGTTGGGCATGTGTCAGGTAATCCTCGAGAATTGCCTGAGTATTGTTGGGGTCCCACTTATCGGATAGTGAGGTGTTAGGCTGGTAAACGACAGCCTCCGCCTTATTGCCAGTACGGGTTGTCCAGTTTATTTGCTCAAGTAGCGCGCCAACGAGCAAGAGCGAGAAAGACCAAGAAAGCCAGATGAAGGCTGTGCGTCGAGCCCGCGTTAAATAGATTTCGGCTAAGCCTGCAGCACTGAGCGCAANGAGNAAGGAAACACCNAATACACCTACAACAGGAGCCCATCCTGCGAGTGGCGTATCGATGCTGGCATAGCCAGCAAATAGCCANGGAAAGCCNGTTAAGAGCCAGGTTCTGATCCACTCNAAGGTAACCCANAAGCCNGCAAAAAAGAGACCTCGNTGAAGGACGTTCTTCGGCTGTAAGTGGCAGAAAATAGNNGCCTGTACGGCTGGTAGTACGGCGAGTCCGCCGCAGAANATAAAGGTCAGNAGNAANGCGAGNGAGGTCGGTGCACCGCCGTAAACATGAATGCTTACAAAAACCCAAGACACGCCCGCACCAAAGAACCCAGCGCCGNANAGCCANCCCANTAACGCNCCNTCCTTGGCCGTTTGATTAACCAGGGNGCCGTAAAGCATGGCGAGGCTGAGCAGGGAAGCTATTTTGAGGTCAAAGGGCGCAAGACCCAACGTGAAAATCAGCCCCGCNGTNAGGCTGTAGGTTGCGCGCTGTACTTTACTCCAGCGCACCCTNAGTTAACGCTCGTTCATTANGGTCACGCGCAGACTGTTCAGTTTGCGCTGATCNGCGTTAATGACGCGAAACTCAAGGCCTTCAAAGGTTACNGTTTCGTTGCGNGTAGGTAGNCGACCAAANGCTTGAAGAACGAGGCCACCGATAGTGTCGAANTCCTCGTCACTGAAATCGACACCAAATGCCTCATTAAACTCCTCTACAGGNGTTAAGGCTTGGACAAAAAAACTATCCTCAGTGAGCTTGCGAATTTGAACCTCTTCATCTGAGTCGGTCTCATCCTCAATTTCACCAACGATCTCTTCGAGCACGTCTTCAATGGTGACAAGCCCAGCGACGCCACCGTATTCATCNATAACGATGGCCATGTGGTTACGTGCCTGACGAAACTCTCTGAGCAGTACATTTAGTCGCTTGCTCTCCGGAACAATNACGGCNGGGCGAAGCAGCGCCGCAATATCAAACTCAGTGTTGGGGTTTAGTACNAANGGTAATAAGTCTTTGGCGAGGAGGATTCCCTGCACATCNTCGGTTCCNTCACCCACTACGGGNTAGCGTGAGTGGCCCGTATGAATAATTTGTGGCAACACTTCATCGAGGGTTGCACCTTCGCGAATAACAATCATTTGTGCCCGCGGAATCATCGCGTCTCGGGCTTGCATCTCCCCGACAGTGAGNGCGCCTTCCATAATATTTCGCGCATCATCATCGATAACTTCGTTGTCCACGGCTAATTGCAGCAACCCTTCTANGTCAGCNCGNGTGTAGGGAGTCCCCGTGACCATCTGAGTCAATCGATCCAGCCAGGAGCGCTCTTCAGTTTCGTTATTACGTGTNTCGTTACTATTCATCAGATGTTGGTNTCAGAAGAGNTGTAGGGGTTGGGAATTGATAGCTGTGCCAGATAGCCTATTTCAAGNGCCTCCATCACGTCGGCGTCTTCATCCGCGATGTGGTCGTAGCCCAATAAGTGGAGGGTTCCATGAATCGTCATGTGCGCCCAATGATGCTGNGTCAACTTTGACTGCTCNCGNGCTTCNCGAGCNACAACCTCACCACAAATAATCAGGTCACCGAGTAAGCCTGTTCTTTGTTGCATTTCCNAATCAACAGGAAACGACAGAACGTTAGTGTCTGTATTTTTACCCCGGTACTGGTGATTAAANCGGNTCATCTCATCGGTATCGACCACTTGAATACTGACTTCAGCTGCCTCTGTAGGTCGCCAATGAACNTGATCGCCCGACAGTGCGGTAGCGACCCACTTTTCGAATGCTTGTTGCTCAGGCGCCTCGTTNTGGTTGCAGTCGAGATGTACAGAGAGCTTCATTAGCGCTGCTCCTGAGCGTTGTTTNCCATGATNGCATCGTGCTCNTCGTAAGCGNTAACNACGCGCTGAACCAAGGGATGGCGGACCACATCTTTTTTATTGAACCANGTAAANGAGACNCCATCNACGCCATCTAGAACCTGCGTTGCATGAACCAAGCCAGAGGGTTGGCCGCGGGGTAGATCAATTTGGGTTGCGTCTCCGGTAATGACCGCTGTTGACCCGAAACCCAAGCGAGTCAGAAACATCTTCATTTGCTCGCGAGTGGTATTTTGTGCCTCATCGAGAATGATAAAGGCGTTGTTGAGCGTACGGCCGCGCATAAACGCCAGTGGCGCCACTTCGATAATATTTCGCTCGATGTACTTACCGACCGTTTCGAAACCGAGCATCTCGTAGAGTGCGTCGTAGAGCGGTCGCAGGTAGGGATCGACCTTTTGCGTCAGGTCGCCGGGTAAAAAGCCCAAACGTTCACCTGCTTCCACTGCGGGGCGAACAAGCAGAATACGCTTCACGTCTTCATCAAGAAGCGCCTGCACGGCACAAGCTACAGCTAGGTATGTTTTACCTGTTCCTGCAGGACCGACACCGAAATTCAAATCGTAGCGCTGTATGTCTTTAACGTAACTGATCTGACTGTGACCGCGCGGCTTAACCGTGCCGCGCTTGGTCTTTATGCTTTTTATCAGAACAGACTCATTGGTCTCTTCCTGACCTTTTAGCAACTCGAGATCAGCCTGTTGTAACTGCAGGTGAATGGCCTCTGGGCTCAAGCGAATACCCTTAGTGACATCGACGTAGAGTTTTCTAATGAGGCGTTCCCCAGACTCGCACGCAGCAGCAGGGCCGCCGATCTTTATCTGGTTTCCGCGATTGCTAATCGAAACGCGAAGACGATCTTCGATCAGTTTGAAATGGGTGTTGAGGTGCCCGCAAAGCAGTGCAACATGCTTCGCGTTCTCAGGTTCAAGCGTGAAAGAGGAGGATACTATGTCCTCCCGACTGTCGGGCTCGGGAGGTATCGGGTCAATGTCCAAGGACTGTTTGGCCGCTCATATAACGTATGGCTGAGTGAAGATACAGAGCTTGCGACGCATGTCAACTCACAAGCACGCCGTGAAGCGAGTTTGGCAGCGCGTCGACAATATCGACTGTCGCGAACTCGCCGATTAAATCGTGGTCAAGGCTGGTAAAGTTGACCACACGGTTGTTTTCAGTTCGTCCAGCTAGCCGGCCAGGATCTTTCTTCGATACGCCGGTCACGAGAATCCGTTGAGTCGTTCCGACCATACGCCGACTTATTTCCATCGCTTGCTGATTGATACGGCTTTGTAGGAGATGCAATCGTTTCTTTTTAACGTCCTCCGGTGTCTCGTCCTGCAGATCAGACGCTGGAGTGCCGGGTCTTGCACTGTATATAAAGCTGAAAGATGTATCGAACCCCACTTCTTCTATGAGCTTCATCGTGGCGTGGAAATCTTGCTCCGTCTCCCCTGGGAATCCAATGATGAAGTCCGAAGACAACGATATGTTGGGACGAATCTTTCGCAGTGCGCGTATCTTAGACTTGTACTCTATCGCGGTATGGCCTCGCTTCATCGCCATCAAAATGCGGTCCGAGCCGCTTTGCACGGGCAGGTGAAGATGATCAACCAGCGCGGGGATATCGCGGTAAGCTTCTATTAACGCGTCGCTAAATTCCACGGGATGGGACGTGGTGTAACGAATGCGCTCCACACCGGGAACTAAATTAACCAGCCCAAGTAGCTCGGCAAAGTCCACGATCTCTCCAAGATGGTTCTCGCCGCGGTAAGCATTAACGTTTTGACCCAAGAGATTGACCTCTTTCACCCCAGACGATGCGAGGTGTGCAACTTCGGCGATGACATCATCCACTGGACGCGATACCTCTTCGCCTCGTGTGTAAGGGACGACGCAAAATGTGCAGTACTTACTGCATCCTTCCATAATCGATACGAATGCTGTTGCGCTGTCGCTTGAGGGCTGAGGTAGCCGATCGAACTTTTCTATCTCGGGGAACGAAATATCGACCACAGCACTGTCTTTCTCATTGCGCGTTTCGAGCATCTCAGGCAGTCGATGGAGTGTCTGAGGCCCAAATATTAAATCGACATAGGGCGCTCGCTCGCTAATGGCCTCGCCCTCCTGGCTCGCGACGCAGCCGCCGACACCAATGACCACGTCGGGGCGCTTGGCTTTTATGGATTTCCAGCGGCCGAGTTGATGAAAAACTTTTTCCTGCGCTTTTTCACGAATGCTGCAGGTATTCAGCAAGAGCACATCGGCCTCTTCTGCGTTATCCGTTCGCTCCATGCCGTGGCTCTCGCGTAATAAGTCGCCCATTCGCGCAGAGTCGTATTCGTTCATCTGGCAACCATGGGTCTGGATAAAGACTTTCGATCGTGTTGTTGTGCTCACAGACTTATGCTCGATGTGTCGGGAATCGGCTATTATACCTGTCTAACTCTGAAATGGCGTGGCGCTAGCCCTTTCGAATTTTGGCAAAAGTGGTAGCATCGCGCGCCTCACACTAAACACCTGAAACAGCATGTCGAATCAGCCTGTGTACAAAATTATTTTCCACAATGGAAAGGAAATCTTCGAAGTCTTTGCGAAGCACATTTATCAGAGCGATATGTGGGGCTTTGTAGAAATCGAGGAAATGCTGTTTGGTGAGCGATCCGCGATCCTCGTTGACCCAGGCGAGGAGAAGCTCAAATCTGAGTTCGCGGGCGTCAAGCGCAGTTACATCCCCATGCAGTCTATTATCCGGATTGACGAAGTCGAAAAGCAGGGTGCGGCAAAGATCAGTGAGGGCGGTGAGTCAGGCAAAGTCGCTACNTTCCCNATGAGCCCNGCGATTACATCGGGCGGTGCTTCAGACGACTGAGACTAGGGGAGNCGAGCCGTNATAATGGCGCGGCGAGGTGCTGGGTGGCCTTCAATNGTTTTAGTGTGATCCANTGGGTCTAAGAAGTTTGCTANNGANTGGAAGGTCATCCAATCCGTAGAACGTTGCTCGTCCTGTGATGTTGCGCTGACATCAACCACTTTTGTGTCCTCGAAACCCACCTTTGAAAGCCAAGCCATNAGGGCTTTNGGGCTCGGTANAAACCAGACGTTGCCCATCCGTGCNTAGCGCCCGGGCGGAACGAAGACCCTNTGCTCATCNCCTTCCACCACAAGTGTCTCGAGAACNAACTCNCCGCCGGNAACGAGGGTATCGCGAAGGTCGGTCAGGTGATCGATGGGAGATCNNCGATGATAAAGCACGCCCATTGAAAACACGGTATCGAAAGCTTGTAGTTTAGNGGGCAGCTGCTCGAGCGTTAGNGGGAGAACGTGGACAGCGGGCTCGTTGATGTATTTTTGAATCGCCTTGAACTGCAGNACAAACAGAGGCGTTGGNTCGATACCGATAACCTCCGATGCGCCCGCGCCTCGCATGCGCCAGCAGTGGTAACCACTNCCGCACCCGACATCCAGTACTCGNCGACCTGCNAGCGGTGTTATGGCATCTGCNAGGCGGGCCCACTTGAAGTCTGACCGCCATTCGGTNTCGATGTCGACACCAAACAGTGAGAAGGGGCCTTTGCGCCANGGNTGTAAACCACGAAGCGCGCNCTCCAGCTCTTTTCGCGTNTGCTCGGNTAGGTTGCCTGATNCGCCGACATGATTAGCGTTNAGACTGACTGTCTCCGGNGCAATATCAGGAAGCGAAGNGAGGGCTTCTCGCCAGCGTTTCAGNTCGCCAAAGCGCTTCTCTGACATGGACTGCNCAAGTTGCTCGGGCAGCGTCTGTAGCCAGGCGCACAACTTAGGGTCGTCCCAGCGCGCCGTGAAGGCTTTNATATCTGCTAGCAACTCATTAGGCACGTCCATCGATAATCACGCAATCGCAATAAAGGAGGCAAAATTTAAGCATTGAAACCATATGCTCGATCGAGAAAAGCCCGCNTCGGCCAGCCGNGCGGTATGAATCTGCGCTGTTTCAGGGATNAGAACATTGTCGATGGCGTCGCGTTTCTGNGCGATTTCGAGGTCNCTGTAGCCTTGGCTGCGCTTAAAGTCGTGATGTANGTCGATCATTAGGGCGTCCATGGCTGGATCNGCCATAGTGAGCTTCTCAGAGAGGATGAGCAGTCCTCCGGGTACCATTGCGCGNCGAATAGCTTTTAACAGTCTCAGCCGCTCATCAATGGGAATGAACTGNAGGGTAAAGTTAAGAATGACGACGCTGGTGGTTTCGAACTGNGTGAGNAGCGCGTCAGATTGAATCCATTCAATCGCTGAGNNNTGCAAGGATTGCTCTCGTGCGCGTGTAATCATGGCNGATGAGCTGTCGATNCCAATAAAACGGCACGTTTTGTTAGCGGCTGNATTATCGGNCAATGCGCGCTCTGCAGACCGGATTGACTCCCCTAAAGAGCAGCCGATGTCGTAAATACANGTACCTGGCTGAGNATNCTGTTCGGNGAGNACGCCNGTCATCCTGACGACGGTGGAGTATCCGGGTACCGAGCGCTGAATCATATCGGGGAAGACATCTACAACCGAGTCGTTGAAGCTAAACAGGGTTGTNTCAGCTCTTAATTCAGCGAAAAGATTGTCGCGTCTGTGNGAGGCCATGGCANATCTGGATTTCGGNCGGTTAGGATTTCAGCGTCAAATGATATCAGGCATTTATGCCGCCACACCCATATCGTATACTCGCGCCGTATTTTTTTCCGAAAGAGTTTTTGATGTTAGAGCAATTATCCGTTTTGTCGCCCGATCCGATCCTTGGACTTGCTGCCGAGTGTCGTGCCGACCCTAACCCGAACAAAATTGATTTAACCGTCGGTATTTANATGGACGAAGCGGGTGTATGCCCTGTTTTTNAGGCNGTGCGTCAAGCGCAAGAGCAACTTGTTGCCGANGAGATCACGAAAGCCTATNTNCCNGCGGCGGGAGATGCNGCGTATTTGNGTGCAATGAAGTCNCTTGTNTTTGGGGANGANCTTGCNGGGGACGGCGCCANCATAACAGCGATTCAAACCCCAGGNGGTTGCGGCGCGCTTCGTATTGCCTCGGAAGTACTCGCTGCCGCTGCACCCGATGCGACCGTATGGATTAGCAACCCGACGTGGCCCGTACACATTCCGNTGATGGGNTCGGTTGGGCTGAAGTTTAAGACGTATCGTTATTACGACCCGGTATCGCATGGTGTTGACTTTGATGGCATGGCAANTGACTTNAAAGGGGCGAAAAAAGGTGATGTGGTGCTTCTGCACGGATGTTGCCATAACCCCTCAGGTGCCGATTTAACCTTGGAGCAGTGGGGGCACATTGCNGACATGGCGCTGATACAAGGCTTCACGGTACTGGTGGATCTCGCTTATCAAGGGATGGGTACCGACTTGGAGGCNGACGTTGCCGGACTTCGCTTANTGGCGGACCGACTGGGNGAGCTGATTGTTGCNGCGTCATGTTCGAAAAATTTAGGTTTNTACCGTGAGCGAACAGGCGTAGCACTGTTCTTTGGNAAAGATGCCCAAATAGCGGAGGCGACCCANAGTCATGGTTTGGGTGCTGCGCGTCGTGTTTACTCTATGCCGCCAGCTCATGGCGCGCTGCTGGCTGGTCGGGTTTTGAGCGATCCGACANTNCGCGCATCTTGGGAACTNGAGCTCCAGGAGATTTGTGCGCGAATGATCGATNTGCGGACACAGTTGTCTGCAAAGCTNTCNGAGAAAACCAATCAGGATTTTTCTTTCATTTCGAAAGANAAGGGCATGTTTTCTTTCTTAGGTCTGTCGGTGGAGCAGGCGCGTGGACTGCGTAAAGAGCGGGGCCTTTANATGCTGGANTCGTCACGNATCAACGTTGCNGCGCTNAACCAACAAAACATGGANATCGTAATCGANNCNGTTGCCTCGGTNCTCTAGNCCGAGACATGCAGCGNGGNAGAGNGANGGTTAACCCTCNAGCTCGATAAGGCGCTCCAACGCGTCATCGAGCAAGTTCGACGCTTNGCTGAGACGATCNAGAACCTCTGCTACTTCATTACTGTCACCTGCAAAAAATGAGGGNTCCGCGGTTCTCGCNTCGAGCAGCGCCTGTTCNGTTTCCAGTCGGGCTATTCGATCAGGGAGATCNTCAAGCTCTCGCTTTTCTTTGTAACTGAGTTTTCTTGAAACTGTCTTAGGTTCTGACTGATTATTCGCAGAAGGTTTTGAGGTCTTCTCGAGCGCAACTCGCCTATTAGAAATGCGTACATCTGAGACGCTACTGACGAGTTTTCCACCTCGACTTTCCCAGTCGGAAAAATTACCCGCCTGCTCCTCGATCTCGCCATTGTCGTTGATTACCATCAAACTGGTAACGACGCGATCCATGAAGTCTCTGTCGTGACTGACTAAAAGAACCGTGCCTTTGAATTCAAGCAATACCTCTTCGAGCAGTTCTAACGTTTCAATATCGAGGTCATTAGTGGGCTCATCGAGCACTAATAAGTTGGCGGGTTGAGTAAACAGCTTTGCCAAAATGGCGCGGTTGCGCTCCCCACCAGAGAGCACCTTGGTTGGCGCCCTCACTCGGTCAGGCGAAAATAAGAAGTCACCAAGATAACCAATGGCGTGCTTTCTTTTGCCGTTAATCTCGATAAATTCTTGACCACCACAAATGTTGTCTATCAACGTTCCTTCAGGATCGAGATGACCGCGGAGTTGATCTGAGTAAGCTATTTCTAATTTCGAGCCGATTTTAACGCTGCCCGCGTCGGGCTCGAGTTCGCCAAGTAACATTTTGATGAGTGTCGTTTTACCCGCACCATTGCGACCGACAATGCCAACCCGATCGCCGCGTTGAATGATTGTGTTGACGTTCTGAATGACAGCTTCGCCATTGTATGCCACCCCTGCGTCTTTGGCTTCGGCTACGAGTTTGCCTGATAGCGCACCCGCACCGACGCTGATATTGGCGGTGCCCGTTTGCTGGCGCCGTCCCGCGCGTTCTTCTCTCATCGCCTCTAAGCGCCTTACACGGCCTTCGTTGCGGGTTCGTCGCGCTTTGATACCCTGGCGTATCCAGACTTCTTCTTGCGCCAGTCTCTTGTCAAAAAGGGCATTTGCGGTCTCTTCTGCCGCCAGCTGTTCGGCGCGGTGTTTTAAAAAGTCGCGGTAGTTACCGGGCCAAACGCTTAATTGCCCTCGGTCGAGTTCGCCAATTCTGTTGGCAATCGTTTGAAGAAAACGACGATCGTGGGTAATAAGAATAATGGCGCCGCGAAAGGACTGTAACTGTTGTTCTAGCCACACAATTGTCGGTATATCGAGGTGATTGGTCGGTTCATCCAGGAGCAATAGATCGGGTTCCGACACGAGTGCACGAGCGAGTGCGACACGGCGCCGCCATCCCCCGGATAAGTCGGCTAACTTGTCTTCGCCATTTAAACCCAGTTGTGACAGCGTCGTTTCGACACGATTTTGAACATTCCAGCCGTCACTCGCATCGAGCGCAAGTTGTACCGCCGCGAGTTCGTCTAGCGCCGTCGCACTGTCCGAGGACAGTAGACTCCGATATTGGACGAGTAGACCACCGAGCTCCGATAGGCCTCCTGCAACCCAATCGAATACAGACGTCATACCTTCAATTGGCAGCTCTTGCTCAAGACGTGAGAGTTTGATCGCGGGGTCGATCCATCGCTCCCCGTCATCCAATTGCTGCTCCCCCGTAAGCACTTTAAAAAGTGTTGTTTTGCCGACGCCATTTCTTCCGAGCAGGCCCAGGCGCTCACCTTTCGAAATAGTGAGATTCAATTTATCGAGGAGAACGTGAGTGCCAAAATGTAACTCGGCGTCACTTAAGCGTAAAAGTGCCATGAAATAGGATCCTTGGTGTCGCGGTGAGTCTACTTTAGTACCCGATTCACGTCTTGAGTTTGTTAAACTATCGCGGCTGTTTTGGGGGATTAAATGACTGCAGTGATTTCACATCGTAATGACATGATCATAGGCCGCTGGTTGGCCATCTGCGCAGTAACGATTTTTGGCATGATCTTATTAGGTGGTGTAACGCGTCTGACCGAGTCTGGTTTGTCTATGGTTGATTGGCGGCCGATTATGGGTGTTGTCCCACCGCTGTCTCAAGCCGATTGGCTCTACTTATTCGATCAATACAAATTGTTCCCCGAGTACCAACTTGTCAATCAAGGCATGGGGCTAGATGAGTTTAAGCAAATCTTCTGGTTTGAATATTTGCACCGTATGCTCGGCAGGTTCATCGGTTTGCTGTTCTTTGTGCCATTTATGATCTTTTTGTGGATGGGCAAGGTTAAGCCTGAAATTAAGCCGCACTTGTTTTTTCTCCTGTTTCTCGGGGCCTGTCAGGGTTTGATGGGTTGGTACATGGTAAAGAGCGGACTTGTCGATCGACCTGATGTGTCACAGTATCGGTTGACGGCGCACCTCGGTCTTGCCATCGCCATTTACGCCTACATTGTCTGGTTAACGATTGGGTTGTTTTCGCCTGATCGCGAAACGACAAAGGATGCGAGTTTCGGTGTCTTTTCGGTGGTCGCATTGGTTTACGTCATGATTTTAAGTGGTGGTTTTGTAGCGGGTACGAACGCGGGGCTGTCGTTTCCAACTTGGCCGCTGATGGGGGATAGTTTTATTCCGCCCGCTCTGTACTCAGGGGGCTGGATATCGTCGTTTGAGCAAGTTACGACGATACACTTCAACCACCGTATGTTGGCTTATGTCACGGGGATTACGCTCGTTGTGCTCGGGCTGCGGACTTGGCTTGCCGATTCAGACGCCCGATTGCGCAGAGCGGGTGTACTTCTGCTTGGAGCCATCACGCTGCAGATTGTACTTGGCATCAGCACGGTACTGTCGCATGTCGATGTCGCTATTGCCGCAGGTCACCAAAGCGGTGCTGTGGTACTTCTTACGACCGTTTTGTTTTGGGTGCATTGTAAACGCACTACCGGTCAAAGCTATGTCGTAGAAAGATGACAAACCAAGCGCTCTTGTTGTGGCACAGCAGAGCGACCCAATTTGCTTAGGGGTATTAATGGAGTCATCAATCGCAGAGGATAACGCATTGCGACTTATCGCTACTTAAACTTTTCGTCTCTCTGAGATTGGATACCTATGTGGCGACAGCGGTGCAGAATGCCGATCTACACTGCAAAGTGTTAGGTATGCTCCGAGGTTGCTAGATGCAGTTTTTTTATAGCAATCGGTGTTGTTTAGTGGATGATCTGGGGGAACTTGGGCATATCGTCGCTAGTATTGTTATAGATTTAGTCCTATTTGAGTTAAGCACATACCTGATAGAGGTGCGGCTGATTTTCTGGCACAGTCTCGTAATGTGATTCGGCAATGAGTAACAGTGCGAAATGCTAAGTGATACTGAACAGTATGGACATCAAAGCCATGCTAGGCCCCAAGAGAGACATCAGTTGGGCGGTTTTATTGGCTCTTCCCTCCCCATGCGAATTGCTTATGACGAACTGGAGCGTATTGCCGCAGTGGACGACACAGTTCTAGTGCTGGGTGAGAGTGGGACTGGTAAGGAACTAGCGGCAAGAGCGGTGCATGATCTCTCTGTACGTGCTTCCGATCCATTTGTAATTGTTGACTGTGCGGCGACCTCTATTGCGAATTTCGAGAGAGCTCTTTTTGGTGCGTATGCGCGTGATGATGAGATGGGTCAGAGTCGTGAAGGATTAGTCACCCTTGCCGCCGGAGGAAGTCTATTTTTAAATGAGGTCTCCGAATTGGATTACGCTTCTCAGTCTCTCTTGTTAAGGTTCATAGACAGTGGAGTGTTTCGATGTGTTGGTGCCACTGAAGAGTCAGCCGTTGATGTCCGCATTATTGCTTCGTCCCGTCGCGACTTATCAGAGGAGGTAAAGGCCGGGCGTCTTCGCGAAGATTTATACTACCGACTACATGTATTGCAGATACGACTACCTCCCTTGCGAGAGATTTTAGATGACATACCTCACATAACGTCAGCCGTTTTGGATCGGCTCCCCCCCCCGACCGGGGGGCCCGGTGGGGGTGCTGGCCGGCAAAGCCGACACGCCATACGCAGAAGCACGGCAGATACTTGGTCAGGATGCAATTATTGGCGTAACTTGCCACGATAGTCGTCACCTTGCCATGGTTGCCGGCGAAGAAGGCGCCGACTATATAGCCTTTGGCGCTTTTTTTCCGACATCCACCAAAACACCCTCTGCTCAAGCCGGACTGGACTTACTGACATGGTGGCAGGAAACAACTGAACTGCCTTGTGTTGCCATTGGCGGCATCACGACTGAAAATGCCTCGACACTGATAAAAGCGGGCGCAGATTTTATCGCTGTCTCCGGTGGCGTTTGGGGTTATGAACATGGACCTGAAGAAGCTGTAAAAGCCTTTAACGCGCTTTTTCTCTCCTCAGATGAAAGCTAGGCTTTTTTTTAGAAACTGAAAGTGTTATCAGTGCGACACGATTGATCTTATTGTGATCAAATCCTGAGGAGTTAACATGAAAATTAACGGCAATGAAATCCGCCCAGGCAATGTTATCCAACATAATGGAGA
>NZIJ01000022.1 GCA_002689915.1 Halieaceae bacterium
CGGATTTTTCTTTGAACTGTCGTATTTGACGTTTTGATATTCGTATACACCTTGATTGAAGCCTTCAATAATGTCGCGCACTTGCTGGCGCGTGCTGAATAAGAATACGTCATCATCGATCCAACTTACGCCGGGCATAATTTCCGATGGGCTTGAGTCAATGCGAACTGGTTTTTTAGAGAGGTCGTCGGAATCGTAGAGCTCGATGATGGGGTCGCCGCCACGCTCGAGAATTCGCGTAAGCGCGAATTTAGAGCCGTCAGGTGACAATGAGACACCCGTGACCGCGGAACGTCGCGCCCAGTAATCTAATGGGTAAGGCTCTGCGGTTACCTCGGTAACAAGCAGGCACAAGAGTAAGGCGATGCCTCCACTGCGGTACATAGAACGTCTCCTTTGTCTGATAGAAAGTATGCTAGCCGATTTGACAAAAAAAAAGCGCACCTAAGTGCGCTTTTGTCACAATTAACTTGGTTTTAGAAGCCGAGATCGAAATTGTACGATGCGTTCAGGAAGAACGTACGTCCAAAGACGTCGTAGCCGTAGCCAATTGGATTCGACTTAACACCGGTTACTTCACTGGGGTCAGCCAGTGGTGGTGCTTTGTCTTCAAGGTTTCTTACGCCCATACCGAGTGTCCAGCTGTCTGCTCGGTAGAACATGGAAACGTTGTGGACCATGTAGCTGCCGGTCTCACCGTAGTCACGGCAAAGCTCGTCATCGGGTGGTCCCAAGCAAGTGTCTGAGGCTGTAAACGCGTCAGAGAACGCATCGATGGCGTCCACATCCTGAGAAACGGCTCCTAGGTAGCGCGTCTGCCAGTTAAACGTCCAACGGTCCCAGCCCAAACGAACCTGACCCAATGCACGCCACTCAGACAGACCCCACTCACCCGAGTAGTCCTCAAAATCAACGGAACCGTCAGCATTCGTGTAAGTTAATGAACGCTCTAGGTTACGGTTTGCGGTTAGATTAACCGAGAAATCGACAGGAACGCCCAGATCGATAACATCCCGGAATGTCAGGTTGTAGTCGATGCCACGTGCGCGCTCAAGGTCACGGTTGATAAAGCCGAGGTCCATCAGCTGAATACGAGGATCGGTAGGATCTGAGAGGTCACGCTGAATGCGCTCACAGAAGACCGAAGCACCCGTTCCCGCTTCGTCAAAGAGACAGTCGGAAATAATGAAGCTAGTAGACGGCTCAATAACAGTGTTTTCCACCTTCACAGAGTAGTAAGTCATACCCAGCGAGAGGTCGAACTTGTTACTGAAGTCTTGCTCGTAGGCGAAACCGTAGGTGTAAGACTCAGATTCCTCTGGATCCAGCGTCAGGCTGCCGCCCGTCTGAACTTCAGTGCTGAAGGTGTTAAAGCCACCGTTATTTGCCAGAGTTGGGTCAACGCCTGTTGCACGGCAGTTAGCCAGGAGCTCCGGATCACGTTGATCTCGCTCAGGAATGTAGGCGCCTTCGCCTGCACCGTCACCAATTCCGCCAATAGCAGATTCAGGCACGTAGCAAGGGTCGCTCACATTGGTAAAGCCTGTTGAACCCAAGAGGAATAGTTCGCGGTTGTTAGGTGCACGGAAGGCCGTTCCCCAAGTTGCGCGAAGTAAGAAGGGCTCGGTTGGACGATAGCCTAGTTTTACGGATGCCGTCTCGTTCTCACCATAGTAGTCGTGGTCAGTCAAACGCCCTGATACGTTAAGTGTCAGCTCTTTGAGCAGAGGCATGTCAGCGCGCAGCGGGAGTTCAATTTCACCGAAGACCTCGTTGAGTGAGACATCACCAAAGGCGCCTTTATCTGAGAAGAAGCCCCAGAAAAGACCGTCGCGAGCAACTGCATCGGGGTTGGATTGAATATCGTCGTTGCGATATTCGTAACCAATAGCCATCTTGGCCATTTCACCGCCAGGCATTTCGAAGATGTCACCATCTAGAACCAAGCTCACCAGCGTTTGCTCGTAAACCGTGTTGAAATCACGAGAGTCAAACAGGTAGTCACGCTCAGCCTGTGTTGCAAAGTCACCTGTAACGGTGCCTACGGGGTAAAGCGATGGCGCGTACATATTGACTGGAACACAGCCTGCAGTGTCTGACGCTAGGGTTGCGCCTAGGTCGTTTTCACACGGTGTGCTGGTTGATGAGTAATAGCCCAAAGCCAGCTCCAAGCGGTCTTCACGAACACCATATCGTGCGGAATCACCTTCAGAGCGGTTGTAAGCAATTGAGAAATCACCACGCCAGTTGCTCAATGAACCCATGTCAAGGAAAGGAAGATCCATTGAAGCACCCACTACGAGGCGCATCTGTTCCATCTCCACATCAACCAAGTTTCGGTCGCCTCTAACAGAGACAATCGGCAACGTTGGTACCGCGCCATAGCCCCCGGTCAACAGACCGAAGGTTGCGGGCGAGCAGAAAGGAGCCGGAACGCCGAAGCAATTCGCTGCGTCCAAGTAGTAGTTTGCGAAGTTCTGCACGATGTTGGGGTTAGTCAAGTAAGCATCGTATGCCAGACCGCAATCCACNCCNTTTTCAGCGTTTGGNTTACAAAGGTTNTAGGGGTTCAGCGCAGGCACTTCTGGGAAGAGCTGGCCTTCTCCACTGTTCTGGTTTACNTCNTAGGTGTTGTACATCGCTTCGAAATAAGGGGTGATGTTCATATCCCCATCGAGCGTTGTCTCACCGTAGGCCAGAATGTTCATTGACTCGGACTTGGGAAGTAGGTCCGATGCCAAATCACTTGGCGCACCATTAAGGTTGTAGTTCAGGAAGTTGATATCACCAATGCCGTCACCGTCACCGTCTGCGGCTAAACCCGTGTAGGGATCGCCTGACTCAGTGAAGTTACCCCAGCCACCGTTAGAGGCTCCGGGAGTGTAGTAAATTGAGCCAAAGGGTGTTCCTGGAACGAATGTTCGTGCTGCAAGTGACAGTGACGAGCACTGACCTACATCAGGGTATCCGAGGTTGGCATAGTACTGGTCTTGGCGACGAATCTCGCCGCTTTCAGTTACTTCTACGTTTCCTGTGCACTGGTTGGTCCAGGGACGATCGGACATCAAGACACGGTCTTGTTCCGCGTACTCGATACCGATACCAAATACGCTTTTATCGGTATTGAAGCCCCACGCTGCGGCGATTGTGCTGCTGTCGCCGCCGTTTCGGTCTGGCGTGTCTGTGAACACCTGGACCTCAAGGCCATCGAAATCTTTACGGGTAATGATGTTACTTGCACCTGCAATCGCATCAGATCCGTAGATCGAAGAACCTGCGTCGAGCAAGTTTTCATAGCGAGCAACCATCAGCTGGGGAACCAGCGAGATGTTGGGAGCAGAGGGCGCGCCTTCCACACCACTTGGCGCAAGACGGCGGCCGTTCATAAGAACTAACGTTCGGTTTGCACCGAGGCCACGAAGGCTGATGGTGGTCGAACCTGGACCGTTGTCCAAAACGAAGCCGTTAAAGGTCAGATCAATTTGCTGACCACCAGCACTCGTAGAGTTCTGAAGAATATCCGTTGCGTCGATCAGACCGACCTCACGCTGGAATTCTGCGTCGATAATTTGCAGTGGCGAAACGCTCGAATACGTAGAGCTTCTCAGACGTGAACCCGTTACTACGACTTCTTCCACTGATCCTGTGTCGGCTGTGGCGGACTCTTCCGCAACAGCTTCTATTGTTGACGACTCTAGTTGCTCTTCTTGGGCTAACGCAGCAGACGCTGAAAACAAAGTCCCCAGAAGAGTCGCGGCCGCTAATGGCTTTAATCTGAACATCTCAGTTCGACTCCTTTTTTTATGGAGAGTGGAGGCGATAGTCCCCACTCTGGTTTTCCAACATCGCTTTTAACAAAACTTAACGCAAAATGAAACAAATAAGGCGCTTTGTTCGTCGCATTTGCGACTTTGGTACCCACCATCCAGTTAGCGGGGCACTGCTATTTAAGTGCATGCGCTTGCAGGTCGTGCTGGGTGGTAGGTGCGCAGTCAAAACAAGCAGTCCCAAAAAGCAATCTCAGAAAACAGCCCAGCAGGCCTCGGCTAGAACGTCGCGGGTTAATCCAATGACGTCGCGAGCTACTACAAAGTAGGTAATACAAAATGCATTACAACACACGAATTTATGATCAATCCGTGCGATGATTGCGCCCCATCTGTCACGCCTTAATGAGGACTTCGTTTTGCAACAAGACTCCGCCACACCCGTAACGCAACAGCAAGCCGCTAACGCCATCCGCGCCCTGTCGATGGATGCGGTTCAAAAGGCGAATTCCGGTCACCCCGGAGCACCCATGGGCATGGCCGATATCGCCGAAGTTTTGTGGACGAAGTACCTAAAGCACAATCCTAAAAATCCAAATTGGGCAGACCGGGACCGCTTTGTGCTCTCCAATGGTCATGGTTCTATGCTGATTTATTCGCTGTTGCATTTAACGGGCTACGATCTGTCCATCGACGACATAAAAGATTTTCGACAGCTTCACAGTAGAACGCCTGGTCACCCCGAGTACGGTTATACGCCCGGCGTAGAGACAACCACAGGCCCCCTCGGACAGGGCTTGGCGAACGCTGTGGGCATGGCAGTGGCTGAGAAGCTCATGGCTGCGAGATTTAATAAAGGTGATCACACTCTCGTTGATCACAGAACATGGTGCTTCGTGGGCGATGGCTGTCTTATGGAAGGCATTAGCCATGAGGCCTGCTCGCTCGCCGGAACGTTGGGTTTAGGCAAGCTGACGGTCATTTACGATGACAACGGTATTTCGATTGACGGAGAGATTGAAGGCTGGTTCACCGATGACACACCTGCGCGCTTCGCAGCCTACGGCTGGCATGTTATCCCCAATGTGGATGGCCACAGCTCAGAAGCGGTAGAGCAGGCTATCGATGCAGCCATTGCGGAGACCTCTCGCCCAACCATTATTTGTTGTAAGACCACGATTGGTAAGGGTAGTCCTAATAAGCAGGGCACCGAGTCATGTCACGGAGCGCCGCTGGGTGAAGGGGAGATTGGCTTGACCCGCGAGGCACTTGGCTGGCCGTATGAACCGTTTGTGATCCCAGAGGATGTTTACGCGCATTGGGATGCTCGCGACACAGGTGTGAGAGCAGAAGCTGCGTGGACTGCGGTCTTAGAGGAATATCGTGGTGAACATCCAGAGTTGGCTGGCGAATTCGAGCGCCGTATGAAGGGTGAGCTGCCAGCAGAATTTATGCGGGGCGTAGACGATTTCATTGCCCAATGTGTGGCCAATGAGTCCGATGTTGCGTCTCGAAAAGCCTCTCAGCAGGCGATTGCAGCACTTGCACCGACACTCCCTGAGTTGTTGGGAGGCAGTGCTGACTTGGCGGGCTCTAACCTCACGCTATGGCCCGAGGCTCAGGGCGCTGATGCGTCGGACGCTGAAGGCAACTATATCTATTACGGTGTGCGCGAGTTCGCTATGGCCGCGATGATGAACGGGATTTCACTTCACGGTGGCTTTATTCCGTTCGGTGGCACATTCCTCATCTTTATGGAATATGCGCGTAATGCCGTGCGAATGGCATCACTGATGCGTCAGCGTGCTATTTATGTGTTCACACATGACTCGGTTGGTCTGGGAGAGGACGGCCCCACTCACCAACCCGTGGAGCAGTTGGCGTCAATGCGTTCAACACCTAACCTCGATACGTGGCGCCCCTGCGATGCGGTGGAGTCAGCCATCGCCTGGAAGCAGGCCATTATTCGAGAGGATGGTCCTTCCGCACTCGTTTTCTCGCGGCAGACATTGCCGCATCAGGTGGGTGCCGCAGAACGCGTGTCTGATGTAGGGCGAGGCGGATATATCCTCCGTGAAGAGCAGGGCGAGCTTGAAGCTATTGTGATTGCGACCGGTTCCGAAGTTGCTCTCGCGATCGAGGCTGCAGAGAAGCTATCGGCCGCTGGGCGCGGGGTTCGCGTTGTCTCCATGCCTTGTGCGGATGTTTTTGAGCGTCAAGATGCCGTTTATCGAGAGTCTGTTTTACCAAGCCATATTCTGGCGCGTGTAGCCGTTGAGGCCTCGCACATGGACTGGTGGTACAAATACGTAGGACTCGATGGTCGCGTTGTCGGTATGAGCTCATTCGGTGAGTCAGCTCCGGGCCCGCAGTTAATGAAGGAGTTTGGATTCACGGTTGAGAACGTCGTCGATGCGATTGAGGACGTAATCCTCAGCTAATGACGCGCGTTGGGATTAATGGACTCGGAAGAATCGGGCGTCTGTTGGCGCGCCGTATTTCTGAACGCGTGGACACCCGAGAAGCCTTAACGATCGCGGCAGCGAATGAGCTTGCCGACCCTCAAACTGTTGCGCACCTTCTCAAATATGACTCAACACATGGGCGCTTTGGTTTGAAGGTGGATGTAGGTCACGGTGCCATCAAAATTGATGGTCACTCCGTACCGCTCATGAATTACTCATCTTCAGAGCATGATTTCTGGCGCGCTCAGGATGTTGATCTTGTTATTGACTGCACGGGCGGGGAGCTTGATAGAGCGGCGGCTTCTCAGCACCTTGGCGGTTCGGTTAAGCGGGTGCTGCTCTCACAGCCGGGAAGCTCAGACGTCGATGCCACCATTATATGGGGGCTTAATCAGCACGTTTTAACGCCGAGTATGACCGTTGTGTCGGCCGGATCGTGTACGAGCAATGCGTTGATGCCGATTCTTTCCATTATGGATGATGCGCTGGGGATTAACGCGGGCATTGTTACGACGATCCACTCAGCGATGAACGATCAGCCGGTGATCGATGCTTACCATCACACGGACTTGAGGAAAACGCGCGCCGCCTTCAATTCAGTGATTCCAGTCGAAACAGGACTGGCTCAAGGCGTAGAGCGTTTTTTGCCGCACCTTGGTGAAAAAATACAGGCGCGTGCGCTACGCGTGCCGACACTCAATGTTTCGTCGCTGGACGTTGTGCTGGCGGTTGATACGGCCACAAGTGCCGCTGACGTCAATCGGATAATAAAGGAAGCGAGTCAGTCGTTTTCAGGCGTCTTATCTGTGAATGAAGAGCCGCTGGCCTCTTGTGATTTCCTCGGCATGGATGCTTCTTGTGTTGTAGACACGACTCAGACACAGGTCAGTGGGGGGCAACTCATCAAATTAATGCTCTGGTTTGATAATGAGTGGGCATTTACGAATCGAATGGTAGATATCGCCATCGCTATGTCGAAATTTAGCGATGATCAGGCATCTATTAAGCAAACTAGTGCGAATTGACGTCTACAAACAGTTTTGGAGTTTTTTATGCGGACCATGAATCAGCTGTCGCTGACTAATAAGCGAGTTTTGATCCGAGAGGATCTTAATGTGCCGATTAGAGATGGTCGTGTGGCGAATGATGCGCGGTTGCGTGCGGCTGTGCCATCAATCCAAGCGGCCGTTAATGCGCAAGCGCGGGTCATACTGATGTCGCATTTGGGTCGACCCACCGAGGGTGAGTTTGATCCACAGTATTCGATGGCCCCAGTTGCTGAGGCACTGTCAGCGTTGATGGGCATGCCTGTCGTTTTCAAGTCAGATTGGCCGTCTGACGCGCCGCAACCTGGCGAGGTGTGGCTACTCGAAAACGTCCGTTTTAACGAGGGCGAAAAGGTGAATGCCGATGCGCTGGCACGTCAATATGCGGCGCTGTGTGATGTGTTCGTTATGGATGCGTTCGGTACGGCGCATCGTGCGCAAGCGTCTACACACGGTGTGGCTAAATTNGCACCTGAGTCCTGTGCNGGGCCACTACTCGCTGGCGAACTGGACGCTTTNTCGAGAGCATTGAGCGCCCCGGCGACTCCCATGGTGGCTGTTGTTGGAGGGTCAAAGGTGTCAACAAAATTGGCCGTGCTGGAGCAGCTNTCTCAGACCTGCGATCAGCTCGTTGTNGGCGGTGGNATCGCCAATACCTTTCTGGCGGCGGCNGGTTACCCAGTTGGTAAGTCGCTGTGTGAGGTAGAGCTNATTCCCACGGCNAAGGCGCTAATGAGCAAGACNCAGATTCCCCTGCCAATCGACGTTNTTGTGGCCAAAGCGTTNTCCGCGTCCGCTGAGGCGACTGTGAANNTGGCCGCTGANGTGGCTGATGACGACATGATTTTAGATGTGGGNCCGCTGTCGCAGGCCCGCATGGCGGAGGTGCTGTTGGNCGCGGGCACGATTTTGTGGAACGGCCCTGTTGGTGTCTTCGAGTTTGATGCGTTTTCAGGCGGTACACGAGCCCTGTCCAATGCNGTGGCACAGAGCAAGGCATTCTCTGTGGCGGGCGGCGGTGACACNCTGGCGGCGATAGATCAATTTGAGATCGCAGATCAGGTGTCTTACATATCTACCGGTGGCGGCGCTTTTTTAGAGTTTGTTGAGGGGAAGACTTTGCCGGCTGTTGNAATACTTGAAGACCAAANAGACAGTTAATTCCGTANTTAACGATATGANCCTAGAAGGAGGCAGTTATGGCTCTTATTAGCATGCGGCAGTTACTTGATTACGCGGCGGAGCATCAGTTTGGTATCCCGGCGTTCAATGTGAATAACTTGGAGCAAACTCGCGCCATCATGGAGGCCGCAGACCGGTGTGATTCACCGGTGATCATGCAGGCCAGTGCNGGGGCAAGAAAATATGCGGGGGCGCCTTTTTTAAGGGCTCTGATGGATGCCGCTGCGACAGAGTTTCCNCANATACCGATCGTTGTNCACCAAGANCACGGCACCTCGGCTGCNGTGTGTCAGCAGTCNATTCAATTNGGGTTTACGTCGGTCATGATGGACGGCTCTTTGGGAACCGACGGGAAAACCCCNATGGATTACGACTACAACGCCGGNGTGACCCGTCAAGTTGTCGAAATGTCCCACGCATGCGGTGTCTCCGTCGAGGGAGANCTGGGNTGCTTAGGCTCTCTTGAAACCGGCGAGGCTGGAGAGGAAGACGGTGTTGGTGCGGCAGGAAAACTNACCCANGATCAGATGCTGACAGACCCTGACGAAGCGAAACAGTTCGTCGCCGACACGCANGTCGATGCGCTTGCGATTGCCTGNGGTACCAGTCACGGCGCCTACAAGTTCACGCGGCCGCCAACGGGGGACATCTTAGCNATTGACCGAATCAAGGCNATTCACGCGAACATACCNAACACGCACCTGGTTATGCATGGNTCTTCTGCGGTGCCNCAGGAGTGGTTGANTGTCATTAATGAGTTTGGTGGCTCTATCCCTGAGACCTACGGTGTACCTGTTGAGCAAGTTGTCGAGGGNATTAAGCACGGTGTAAGGAAAGTCAATATTGATACTGATTTGCGATTGGCATCAACGGGCGCTATCCGTCGCTTCTTGGCCGAAAACCCTGCTGAATTTGATCCACGTAAGTATTTTAAAGAGAGCCTTGTGGCAATGCGTGATATTTGTAGTGCCCGGTTTGAGGCATTCGGTTGTGCGGGTCATGCATCGAATATAACGCCGCTTTCACTCTCACAAATGCAAGCGCGTTACAGCGAGGGAACGCTCTGATTATTGNATTTGGGCCCTGCGNNTTCGGCAGGGCGGTATCAANCGGTGAGTTCNNGTGTTCGGCGGCCTCANGTCGGCACAGGTANACGGTTNTAAANGNCGCTTTGGCGCACAGCGCTCGACAAATAGCGGCGAAGGCTNGCGCAATCACGTAGACTCACGGTTTTTTGTTTGCGCAGAACNATGANAGATCCTTACATCGANAAAATTCTGAGCGCTGACGTTTACGAGGTCGCGCAGGAGACGCCGCTCACTCNGGCGCCNTCGCTGTCCGAGCGGGTNCAGTGTGACGTTTANTTTAAACGTGANGATCTTCAGCCTATTTTTAGNTTTAAGTGCCGCGGTGCGTACAACAAGATGGCATCGCTGTCAGATGAGCAGCGNGCGAGGGGTGTCGTNGCAGCNTCTGCAGGCAATCACGCGCAAGGTGTGGCCTTAGCNGCTCAAAAGCTGGGNGTTGATGCAACCATTGTGATGCCGGTNACAACNCCATCTATNAAGGTCGATGCGGTCCGTCGAAGAGGGGCCAATGTTGTNCTGCAGGGGGATGCTTTTGATCAGGCCTCGGAGTATGCGAATACCCTTGTGGAGAAGCGCGGCGCTACTTANCTCCACCCTTTTGATGACCCTNGNGTGATCGCGGGTCAAGGAACAGTGGGTGTTGAGGTTGCGCGACAAGCGGCGGCGCCCGCTGACTATGTTTTCATCCCCTGCGGTGGNGGTGGCTTGCTGTCNGGTATGNCGGTATACCTCAAGCACGTTTGGCCAGACGTCAAAGTCATTGGCGTTGAGCCCGCCGATGCNGCCTGNGCGCTTGCAGCNCGAAAGAACGGGAGTCGGGTGACNCTTGNTGAGGTGGGCCTCTTCGCCGATGGNTGNGCGGTTGCGCGTGTTGGTGAAGAAACTCACCGTGTCATTAGCCAGTANGTGGATGAGATTATTACGGCTACGACCGATGAGATGTGCGCTGCGGTCAAAGANATTTTCGATGATACACGCGCCATTGCAGAGCCGGCCGGCGCGCTTGCNATAGCNGGCATGAAGTCCTACNTGAGTGAAAATAAGCTGCAAGGNAAATCCGTNATCGCTGTCTTGAGCGGNGCTAATACGAATTTCGATAGGCTGCGATATATCTCTGAGCGGACAGACCTCGGTGAGCGGCGCGAGGCTATTTTGAGCGTCAAGATTCCCGAAATGCCCGGTGCNTTTCGCGCNTTTTGTGGCGCGATAGGTAAGCGCAATATCACAGAGTTCAACTATCGGGGTACAGACAATAGTTCTGCCAATGTATTTGTTGGATTAACGGTNACGCCTTCGAGTAATGATGTTGCGGAGTTGACTCAAAANTTGTCCCANAGCGGTTACCAAGCCCTTGATTTGACGGACAANGAAATGGCCAAACTCCATGTAAGGTACATGATCGGTGGCTCGCAGCCCGGCTCTGGATCAGACGAACGCGTTTTCCGCGTCGAGTTTCCTGAGCGTCCCGGTGCATTGATGAAGTTCCTCGATGCNTTGGGTGACGGTTTTAACATTTCGATGTTCCATTACCGTAATCATGGAGCCGCTTATGGACGGATCCTCGTGGGTTTTACCGGAAGTGCCGCCTACTCGGCCGCGCTGCTCGAAACGCTCGATAGGGTCGGCTTTCGTTATTGGGAGGAGTCGGATAACCCCGCNTATCGCGCCTACCTTCAATAGCGCACTTGAAATGTGACAAATTACCATTATNNTNATCAGCTGATGGGGGCTGGGCCCTGTTACTCAGAACAAAAACNAAACAAGAACCAACGTNCGAAAAGATGGGGAAACCGTGGGGAAGCGAAAACCGGGCTTGTTTAGCNCNCTGACTTTGGGTCTAGCGCTACTCATTGCTGCGAGTGCCATAACGGCACAAAGTAATACATCAATGGTCGAGGGCCGTGCCGCCCAAGNATCNTCCCAATAAGTCAGAGCGCAAGCGCACTNACCCNGNGGGAANCAGTCACATCGGTCGTTAGAAGTACTCGATGCCGTCTTCGCTGATGAAACCGTCGAGNCTGACATCGTGGGGCTCGCTNTCAATATNTGTAACCNGTTGCAATGAGTAGCCAACTCCCAGCTTGAAGCCNCTCTGATGCACNAGAGCGCGATCGTAAAANCCACCGCCAAAGCCGAGGCGATTTCCACGNAGATCNCAGGCAGCTAAGGGCACNAAAAATAAGTCGATNTCNCTCAGCTTTACCTNNGGCTCGGTCTCCAGCGGTTGNTCGATATGGCCAAAGCCCCGCTCTAAAATACTGTCACACGTGACGTCATGAAAGCGCATCTGGGCGTCGGGCAATGTTCTTGGGGCTACAAATCTATATGGGCGATCAAAGGCCGTCTTTAATAGGCGATTAAGCGAGAGTTCATTTTTAAGAGGAAGATAGATCGCGACTATTTCTGATTCCTTAAAAACCGGCATCTTTAGCAGGTGTGCCACAGCCATTTCGCTCTTTTGCGCCTGCTCCGCTTGTGTAAGAGCCGCGCGACGCTCAAGCGCTGCTCGGCGCAGGTTATCCTTCACTGATGACATAGCGTGAGCCGATTAGGAATTAGGTGTGACCCAGAGTACCGCCGACGGTGTCGCCCTTGAACCGTAGCGGTTCAAGGTGGTGATCCCCATTCGGCATCAGGCGTCCCGGTCGCGCCGGGCTTGCACAACAGCCAGAAGTGGAAATCTCCGGGTGGTGCATTATCGGCTCGAGG
>NZIJ01000039.1 GCA_002689915.1 Halieaceae bacterium
TGGGTGGGAGTACAACCACCTGCGCAAGTTTGGTGGTGGGTGTTGGGCAGTGAAAAAAGCGTTCATTTATGACGCGATTCGAAGCCCCCGCACCAAAGCAAAAGACTCTGGGGGTTTGCACGAAATAACGCCTACGGAGCTGTTAGCGCAGCTCCACCAGACGCTTGCTCAGCGAGTACAACTTGATCCCAGCCTGATATCGGAGGTGGTATTGGGTTGTGTGACACAACAGGGTGAGCAAGCGGCGAACGTTGCAAAAACCTCGACACTGTTGGCCGGCTGGCCTTCGAGTATTGCCGGGCTTACGATTAATCGTTTTTGCTCGTCGAGTATCGACGCCGTGGCAATTGCCGCATTGAAGGTGGGCGCCGGACAGTCCTCAGCAATGCTTGCTGGGGGCGTCGAGATGATGTCACGCGTACCGTTGTTGGCAGACAGGGCTCGCGTTTTTGCCGATCACGAATTTGGGGTAATGCATCAGATGTTGTTGATGGGTGCGGGCGCCGATCTTATTGCAACTCGGACAGGTGCAACGCGAGAAGCCTGTGACGAGGTGGCTTACTTGAGCCATCAGAGGGCACTTGCTGCACAGGCTCAGGCGCGATTTTCCTCGATTGTGCCCGTGGAAACATCATCGGGTGATGTCTTACTTGATGAATGCATACGCCCTAGTCTTACGCGCGAGCGTTTGGCGGAAATGCCCGCTGCTTTTGCCAAGCTGGGGGCGGAGGGCTCCGATAGCGTTCAGCGCGCCGCTTTTAATGACATTGGTGGCATTTCACATGTGCATACGGCGGCAAACTCACCCTCGATGTGTGATGGCGCTGGTGTCTTACTGGTCGGTGATGAGCAATTACAGAGCGACCTGTCAGTGCGGCCCAAGGTAGAGATTTTAGACACGGTAACCTGTTGCGGGGAGCCGCTAGAAGTCGTGGGTGGCTGCGTGGCCGCTACATCCGAGATACTTCAGCGTAATCAGCTCACACCGGAAGACGTTGATGTCTTGGAGATCCACGAGGCTTTCGCGGCAACAATCGTTAAGTTGCATCATGAGTTAGGCATCGAACCAGATAGCGTCAACGTGAATGGGGGTTGTATTGCACTGGGCCACCCAATGGGTGCGACCGGGGCCATTATGATTGGTACCGCTATCGACGAGCTTTACCGTTCGGGGGGCGAGCTTGCCGTCGTCGCGGCAAGTGGCGCGGCGGGAAGCGGAAGCGCAATGTTGCTTAAGCGCTGCAATTAATCCTCCGCTGTTAGGGGCTCTCCATATTCGTTGTGGATGATCTCGTTAGTCAGTCTTTTTTTGTAGCGGCGTTGTCGTCTTCGCGCTTTTGCGGCATTGGCGCGCCATCCAGCTCGTTTATCGGAGACGAGGTCGTCGACATCACTTGCCGATTCAATGTCTTTACCGTCGCGCTCGTAAGTTCGGCGGGTCATAAGAGACTCCTAGCAACCTGAGTGCCGATGATGTGTGAGAGCCTCAGAAATCGCGACTGGTCTTGCCGTCATCTACTTGGTCGCTATTTGGACTTTCCGTTTAGAAATAGGAGCGCGCGCGCAGAGACCCCCGCTCAATAGCGCCAAGTCTATTTTCTGAAATCACGTGTTATCGAGGGTTTATTCTCGGATCAGGGAGCGGGAAATGCTTTCAGAACTTCGCGCAAGAGATCCCAGCGGTTGAATCCTTGTTTTCCAAAGTCGAGACCACGACGGACAATAACGAGATCATGACTGGGCACAACAATGACGTACTGACCCCGGTTGCCGGCCGTGCTGTAGGCGTCAGGCGGTACCTCTCCCTTTCTGTCGTCGGGCACTAGCCACCAATGGCCACCGTAGTCATTTCCTCTAACAGATGAGGCAGGCGCAGGTTGTCTTACGAAGTCTATCCAGTCATCTGATAGTAAGCGCTTACCTTGCCAGATACCATTTTGAAGATAGAGCATGCCAAAGCGCGCGAGATCACGTGCATTGGTGTAAACCTGAGAGGAGAAAATGAAATCGCCAAAACGATCTGTCGACGGCAATGTATTAGTCATTCCAAGTTGATCGAATAACGCCCTGTGGGGGTAAGTCAGGTACTCTTCAGGGCTCTTAAAGGTTTTCTTGAGCGCGTAAACGGCGAGTAAGGTGTCATAGTTTTCGTAATCCCAGAAGGTGCCGGGTTCGCGAATTAATCCGCGATTACGCATGCCCTCGATTGAGCTGGCGCCGGCCCAGTAGGCAAGGCCCGAGCCCGTGGCGTATTCCATTCCAAAACTGTCGACAGGGTAGAGTCCTGAGCTCATATGCAAGGCGTGGCGAAGAGTGATCTTGTTTCTTGGGTCGGTCTCAGCGGCTGTGACCTCGGGCAGCCAGTCGAACCCAAGCGGCGCGTCGAGCGATAATTCGCCGGCATCGACTTTCATTCCAATAAGCGTTGCTGCAATGCTTTTAGCTGTGGACCAAGTGCGTGTCCGGGTTGTTCTATCGAAGCCATCGGCATAGCGCTCAAGGACAATATCGCCTTTGTGGACCACCAGCAGGCTTACTGTATTTTGTTCTGGTGTATTGCGCTCAAAGGCCCATCGCTCTGCGGCTTGAAGCGCGGCCTCGTTGACGTAGCTCGGTAGGACCTTGCTTTCGGTTACATCACCCATGGGCCAGGGCAAATGGCTAGTCGGTGTCCGGTAGCTCAAGTCGATTGTCGGTAGCGACGTGTTATTGGCTAAATCCCAGTCCGGTGGAACCACGACACAGCCGATACCCTCGCGAAACACAGCATGCACACGGTGGCCGTCGCCACCACCAACACCTACCCATTTAGCCGCTGTATCAATGGCATAGTTTCCTGCATTCGAGTTCCCAACAACCCGGTCACCCAGATAAGCGAGCTCGCTTTTAAATACTTGATCGATGCTGCGGTTAGAGGTGAAAAGACCATTACAGCTCAACACGGCTTGCACGCCGTTTCGAATCATCTGACGATTGTTCTCAAAGTAATCGAAGTTCGCATGTGCGATAGAACTGATACCTAACAGCATGACAACGAGACTTTGACCAATCTTTCGCATCTTGATGTTCCAATGTGTTGATAATCTCTGCAGATTATCAGGTATTTTTAAATCCTCGAATTCCGACGTGATCCGCAGCGATTAAAGGTCCAGCGACATGAAGCCCGCATGGCAAGAGCGACTTGAAAAGTCGATATCAAAAAACAAACGAGATGCNCACAGCCGTTACTTTCANTTGGCCACTGTCGCAGATGACGGAACGCCTCGTGTGCGCATGGTGGTCTTCCGNGGATTTNCTGGATCTGAGGAGTCGTCGNTNCTCATCATTACCGATACGCGCAGTCAGAAGATCAGCGAGTTAAAAAGCTGTCCGCGNGTTGAGATAGGATGGTATTTCACTCATACACGCGAGCAGTATAGGCTTCGATGCAATAGTGAGNTCTTTCTGGCATCCAAAGGANCACAAGAGCAGAGAGCGCTNGNCTGGTCGCGGTTGTCCGAGGCAGCGAAAGCTCAGTTTTTCTGGAAGACACCCGGGGAGACTGAAGGATCAGGCGATGCGCCGCCGCTGGCTGAGACGCCCCCTGACACCTTTGCGGTCATTGGCTTCCTGCCTTTTTCTGTCGATCATCTGATTCTATCGAAGCAGCAGATACGAACTAAAAGTCTGATGAAAGCGGGTGTTTGGTCAGAGCAAAGACTCAATCCGTGATGACGGCTCAAAAAAAGTGGGTACCTTTCTTGGCTGATTAGAGGTGGCGTCTGATCACTTTTGTTTTATGCTAGGCCCAATAATAATGATGTGTAAAAGGTCCGCTATCTATGTTTTCGAGTCCGCAATCGAGTTTTGGGGGGCGGTTTTTAGCGCCCACGATTTGTTTTTTTACGCTATTAACCGCCTGCGCCGATGAGACAGTCGAACAATCGAGTGAGGCGTTCAGCGCGATGGCTGACGTGCACACTGATCCGGCAGTAATTAAGGGCACAGTTGAGATAGACAAACTGCTGATTGAGCAAGACCCCGATGGAAACTGGTCAGCCAGTGTTTTTGATCCTGATACGGTTTTGCTGGAAAGGGACAGTAGCGAGAACAAGACAGTGGTTAATGAGGCTGTCTCTCCCGGTGAACGGTCACCCTATTACGGGGATCTACACGTCCATACCGAATACTCTTTCGATGGCTACGCTATGGGAACGCAGGCTACGCCGTACGATGCCTACCGATTTGCCAAAGGCGAGGCGATCTCGAATCCGGGCGGTTTTGACATGCAGCTCTCGCGGCCCTTGGACTTTTATGCCGTGACGGACCACGCGATGTTTTTGGGCTTGGTTAAGGCCTCCGCTGAGACTGTGACGGAGTTTTCTCAAAGTGATTTTGCAGCGTCTTATCACGGTCTGAACGACCCGCATAATTACGATACCGATTTCTTGAGTATGGTGAGCCGGCTTGGCACCTTCGCCAGCTTCTTACCGAGTGCGGTTGCCGGTATTCGTTCGGGGGAAATCGATAGGGACGCGGTTTTAAAGGTTGTTCGCTCGGCCTGGGAAGACACCGTTGACGCGGCCGAAGAGTTTAATGATCCCGGCAACTTCACCACTTTTGTGGCCTACGAGTACACGGCGTCTACGCTCGATATGGGCAACTTACACAGAAATGTGATTTTTAGGGGCAGCGATAAACTACCGCGTGAGCCTTTTTCACGATTTCACTCCGTCAACCCTGAAGATTTATGGGACTGGATGGATGAGCTTCGTGAGATGGGCATTGAAAGCATGTCGATCCCCCATAATTCAAACGGTTCAAACGGACAGATGTTCAAGCTCGAGGATTGGGCTGGAAACCCCCTTGACGACACTTATGCAGAACAGCGTATGCGCAATGAGCCTATCGTAGAGATCACACAGGTAAAAGGTACGTCGGAGACACACCCACTGCTCTCAAACCGGGATGAGTTTGCGGGCTTTGAAATCATGCCTTATCGGGTTGCAACCAATGCGCTGAGCGCGATTAACGGGTCTTACGTAAGAGAGGCGCTCCTTAACGGTCTCAGCCTCGAGCAATCAGGCATTACCAACCCCTACAAGTTTGGTTTTATTGGCTCAAGTGACACCCACTCCGGTGCAGCTGCGGTGGAAGAGGACAATTACGTCTCCAAGTTAGGTTTACTCTCAAGCGAAGCCGTTCAGCGAGGCTCCGTTCCCTACACAGGCTTAGATGCGCAAACATTCTATTGGGGTAGTCGTATTCTGGCGATAACCAATCCGTCGCCCAGAGGTGGAACGGCTTATTCAAAGCTTAATGGCGGGGTCTATATAAACGGTGCAACACCTACATTTGGCGCCTCTGGTCTCGCGGCTGCATGGGCGGAGGAAAATACCCGCGATTCGCTGTACGAAGCTTTCAGACGGAAAGAAGTGTTTGCGACCTCTGGCCCTCGCATCAAAGTTCGGTTTTTTGCGGGTGCTGACCTCGACGAGAGCATGCTCGATGCGGCCGATGGTATCGAACGGGCTTATGAAAGTGGCGTAACCATGGGGGGAGACATCATGTTATCTGCTGATGACACCCGCGCACCTAATTTCCTTGTCATGGCGTCCGCCGATCCTTTGAGCGCACCACTGCAGCGTTTGCAAGTCATCAAGGGCTGGATTGATGCCCAAGGTGAAACCCATGAGGAAGTGATGGATATAGCGTGTGCTGGTGGCGCTGCGGTTAACCTTGAGACTAATCGCTGTCCTGACAATGGCGCTCGCGTCGACATCTCGACCTGCTCAATTAACCCTGAGACCGGTGCTGCACAGCTCTCTGCGATGTGGTCAGATCAAAATTTTGATCCAACAGCGAGGGCCTTTTATTACGCGCGCGTGATCGAAAACCCGACCTGCCGTTGGTCAACCTGGGATGCGGTCCGAGCAGGCGTTCCCCCCCGTCCCGATTTGGCTAAAACGCTGCAGGAGCGTGCGTGGTCTTCACCCATTAATGTCATACCTGCAGAAGGGTAATCTGCTGCGGGTGGTACTTCCTCCTGGAATTGACACAAAAAAAGCGCTCCAAGGAGCGCTTTTTTTTAGACAACAGCCTCACTCAAGTGAGGCGTGTGAAGTCAATATTTACATAGCGATGTCGACTGCGTAGGACACAACAAACTTAACGCTGTCGTTATCGTATCCACCTTCGGCTGCGCCACCTTTTACGTTCGTATCAGAAATCATGAAGGTGAACCCATCTTTGCTGAACGTAACATTGTAGTCAGTGTAGCCACTCGCGTTGCCGTTAAACGCTTCGGCGAAGTCACCGTCATGATGGCCGATGTGCAAGCCAACACCTACGCCGTTTGTTAACTCAAAGCCGTAATCAAGTGACAGATAATAGGCTTCGCCAAAACCAAAGTCTTGGCCTTCAGCTTCGTCCGCTTCTGTATTAGCCAATAAGTTGTACTGGATGCTGAAGTCCCCAAGACCCATACCCACATACACTTCGCCAAAATCAAACTCGGCTTCACTGTCGTAGTTGTAGTAGAGGTAACCTACATCCCAGCTGATGTCGCCCGTGCTAAACGCATAGCCTGCGTAAACGTCATGCTCGTACGAGTAAACGTCACCCGCGCCATAGTTAACGTTAGACGCCCACGTGCCAACGTAAAAGCCGCTGTCTGCTGCGTAGTCAATGCCGCCTTGAACAGCCGACTCGTTCTCAGTTTGGGTAAGGCCACGCCAAATGTAGTTGCTGGTCACCGATGCGTTCGCAGACCACTCGCCTGCGTTGGCAGTTGATGCGAGAGCGCACATTAACGCTGCAGGAAGGATGACAGCAGTCTTGGTGGTTCGGGAAATGGTTGTCTTCATGTTAACTCCTAGTAATAACGAAATTGGGGACCAGTGCGCCATTCGGTCTCTGCGATGAGCGCGTTGGAGGTGGTCATCGCTACTAGAGCAACAAGCGGGCCAAAATATTCAAGATATTGTTTTTATTGAGTTTATTATTATTTTACGTCGATCCGTTCGCGATATTTACCCCATGCAATTGAGTCATCGCACCGAGATGGTGCGCATGAGTTCGATTTTGGGGCGCTTGCAGCCGTAATCCTGGTCCCGCGTAGCGTGATCTGCGAACACTGTGAGCCGTAATTAAAAAAACACACCCGAAGGAGGCCCCATGAGTAATCACTTCTCACGTTTATCGATAGCCCTTATTGCTTCAGCGTTGTCAGTTCA
This sequence comes from Halieaceae bacterium, assembly GCA_002689915.1. Taxonomy (GTDB): domain Bacteria; phylum Pseudomonadota; class Gammaproteobacteria; order Pseudomonadales; family Halieaceae; genus Luminiphilus; species Luminiphilus aquimaris. The sequence goes on from NZIJ01000039.1 coordinate 7,215, forward strand.
GGCATCGGCGCTAGAAATTGACTGTGCCTCGATTATCGACGAGACCGTAAGCGAGCTACGTATTGGCGCTGCGTCTTGGTGGTCAGAGGATGTAGAGAAAATAGCCGGCATGTCCGCTATGGCCGCGTGTTTTAAAGCCGCCTCTGCCTACCGCGAACAGTCTGGCGGTGATCGGGTGGAAGCGGACTCTGATCCATCAGACTCAGCACAAGGCGAATCTCTAAAAGACCCGTCCCCCGGTTTAAGTTTCCGCCCCCTATCCGGCGCAGGAAGTAAGAAACCGTATGAGCGCGTGCGGGCAAAAAAAGGGGGACAGTGAGACGGTATCAACTCGCAGCTTGATTGAGCGGTGGACGCTGTCTCGTGCTAAGTCAAACAGGTGTGGGGAGAACTTCGAAAAAGAAGGCGTCTCCCACCCGGAGCTGTCCCAGTCTGCGCATTGATGACTGGCTGCATTGAAGGATTCGGGGATAGCCTCCAATTGTTTGTCCGTCTGCGAGTAATGCGATGGCCTGGCCACCCGGTGTCAGCTGCACCGTGCCCGGCATAACGCCGGATGATTGCATTTCAATATTTTCGTAATCCTCGCTGAAACCGAAGGGCGTGTTCAGTCTCAGTCCAACCCGATTTGATGGTTCGCAGACTGTGAGTTCGGTGTTGAACAGCGCCGTCTGAGCGCCCTCTGACAGCCAGTGGAATTCTGGGCCTCTGAATGCTCTTATTTTATTTGTGAGCGGTTGTGGTGCGAGGTGAGTCGAGGGCCATGGATCTACTCGCCTTGGCAATGTCGTCAAGGCGTCACCAGATTTCCACACGGCGCTGGGTAGGAGCTCATAACTACCGATGAGTAGTGCGCTGGCGCTGCCAAGCCAACGCTGGACTTGCCAATTACCCTCCAAGGCTAAATAGGCACGACAGCCATTAGAGGGGGGTGAGAAGCTGATCTCATCGCCTGCCTTTACAACGATTCGACGAGCACTATCCACTTCTTTGTCATTTATATGGAGTCCAAAATTAGCGCCGGCTAAGGCAATCGAGCCCTCTGTTTCACAGCGAATCCTCGGTCCACTCAAGGTGATCTCCAGCACCGGCGTATGACGTGTGTTGCCCACCAAAGAGTTGGCAAATTCCATCGATGGCGCATCGAGCGCGCCGCTCACGGGAATGCCAAGGTGCGTATATCCTGGTCGTCCCGCATCTTGTGTGGTCGTTCGAAACCCACTCGTTATGAACGTGACAATCACTGTTTGAAGTCATCCAGTCTGAGCTCACCGTGCTCGGCACTCGTCAATAGCTCGTTAAAGTACGACGCCGATACTGAGATAAACGTGACTTGATCGTGAGGTGAGAACAGGACTGGTGACGGGCGAGCGGGCTCAAAGATAGCAAAGGGTAAGCGGCCCAGTACGCGCCATCCACCCGGTGAGTCCATCGGATAGATTCCCGCTTGGTTACCAGCAATGGCCACGGAAGAGGCCGGTATACGACTTTTTGGCCCCTCTAGACGTCGACAGTGGAGCGCGTCGGACAAGCCGCCGAGATAGGTGAAGCCAGGTAGAAACCCTATGGCGTTTACACGGTATGTGGCGTTGCAAAATGTTGCGACGACTCGATCCCAAGAAAGCCCCAATTCTTCCTGTAGCTCGCGCGCATCCTCGTCGCGTTCATTAACGAAAAGGGTGGGTAGCTGCCAACAGGCCTGGTCGATCTCTGACCCCGCGTTCACGAAATCCGAGGAGGGGCGCTGAAGCAACTCGCTGATAATCGTACTCAAGCGATCGCCTGAAATGGCAGCTGGCTCAAAGGTGACAAGCAAGCTCGCATAACTGGGTGTCGTACTGATAAGGCCTCGTAGATTCAAGGCCAGTAGTTGTTGGTTGAGCGCTGAAACCGCGCGTATCGCCGGTGTTTTTTCGGTCTCTTCGAACTGTACGAGCAGCCCCCGCTCCCCGAATGCAAGAAGGCGGATATTCGCTGCTATGCGATTTGTCATTTCCTGTGTCATCGACCCGCAATCACCTTAATGTTGCGGTGGTGCAATAGCGTATTGATCGTCGCAATATGCTCAAACGCCCCGGGTGTGTCGCTGTGAACGCAAATCGAATCGGCAATCAATGGAATCGACTTTCCGTTAATCGAGACAACTGAGCCGTGTTCAAGGAGCGACACAATTTGTTGTGTCGCGGCCTGCGGGCTCTCTATCACTGCGCCCGGAAGATTGCGTGGAGTGAGTTGTCCATCGTCGCTGTATCGGCGGTCCGCAAAGGCTTCAGCAATGAACCTCACGCCCTGCGCTTCGCAAGAGGCCTTGAGGTGGCTACCAGCAAGCCCCATAAGGGCGAGGGTTGGATCGATTGCTTTTACTGTTTGGATAACGGCATCGGCAAGTAAGCTATCGCGCACCATGTCGTTGTAGAGCGCGCCGTGCGGTTTCACAAAAGCGAGCTGTGCACCTTCACCAATGGCGATTGCCCTGAGTGTTGAGATTTGTAACTCAAGCGACGCAGCGAGCGCGTCTAGCGGCAGATCCAAGGTGCGACGGCCAAAGTCGGTCTTGTCTGGGTAGGCTGGATGAGCGCCCACCCGCAACCCGTTAGCGACGGCATTTCGAAGCGTCGTTTGCATAGACTGCGCATCGCCACTATGCCCACCGCAGGCGATGGAGCAGCTGCTGATGAAGGACATAAGCTCAAGGTCTGATTGTGCCCTCGATTGTGTGCATTGCGCAGTTTGAGCCGTCTCACTCGTTTCCCACTCACCCATGTCACAGTTAATGTCGATGGATCTCTGCATTAGAGCCACCCTGTGGCCATTAGTACACTTCGTAATCCGAGTACGCAGGTGACGGTAAGTACAAAAAGCCCCATGGCATTATTGAAAGGTGTATTGCGATGTTTGCCGAGCAGTGCCTGATCATTTGCAATCCACAATATAAAAGCCGCCGTGATAGGCAGAAGAATACCGTTAGTAAATTGGGCGAAAACGATAAGTTCGATAGGGCGCAGACTCAGTGACGCGACAATAACGCCAAAGGCGAGCACGAGTCGCCATGTCCATTTAAAGGCTCGATCGCGTTCTTTTGCATCGAGATTAAGTACCTCAGTAACGGCATAAGCCGCAGCGAGCGGGGCCGTTATGGCCGAGGATAGGCCTGCAGCAAAAAAGCCGACCCCAAGAACAAGTGGCGATGCGGATCCAAGCACCGGGGCCAATGTGGGTGCAAGCTGTGTAAACGACGAGGTCTTTATGGCCGCACCGTGCATGACGACGGCAGCGGTTACGGCGATGCAGAGCGTAATGACACCACCCCCGATAACTGAAACCAGAATGTCTCGCCGCGCATCTGCCAGTGTCATGCCCTCTTTACTGTGGCGTTTAATGACGGATGCGTGCAGGTAAAGATTATAGGGGACCACCGTTGTGCCAATGATTCCCAGTATTAGTAGGCTCGCATTCTCTGGAAGCGAGGGTACAAACAGACCCTTTGCAATTGCTAGGACGCTCGGCTGTAGGTACAAAGCAGTGCCCACAAACACCAAAGCCATTGCCACGACCAGCGCACCGAGCGTTTGCTCTAAGAAATACGAGCCTTGTTTGTTCAAAATAAAAAACGCAGCCAAACCAATGATGAGTGGCCAAATATTTACTGCGCTTAATGTCCAGCTGGGCAGACCGGCGCCGGCGCCCGTAATGTTGCCTGCCTCGTAGGCGGCGTTTCCTACAACGATGGCAGCAATCACCAGAAGCGCGGCGGGCCAGCGTAAGGGAGTGTTGTTTGTGCGCGCCGCGATGGCCTCACCCAAACCAACTTGGGCAACGGCTCCAAGGCGCGCAGTCATCTCCTGCAATGTAAGTGTGGCAATGACAGAGAAACCAATCGCCCACAGCAAGGTGAAACCGAAGTTACCCCCCGCGAGTGTCGCGGTGGTGACGGTCCCTGGTCCGATAAAAGCGGCTGCGATCATCGCGCCGGGGCCAAAGCCTTTCACTTTATTTGCCATGAGGGTTTGTCGCAGCCTCAAATTAAGATGTCGAGAGTCGATATTGGGAGTAAGTGTATCGTGAACTCTCCGGAGCTGAAAAACAGGTCTGATGATAAAGAGGCTCCGCATTAGGGAGGGTTCTGGTTTAAACTAGCCACTTTCAACTTAGAGGAATGAGGCATGGGGCGCGCCTACCAAAACCGCAAAGACTCAATGGCTAAAACGGCCGCGATGAAAACTGCGGTTTACTCGCGATATAGCCGCGAAATCTACATGGCGGCGAAAGCCGGCGGTACAGACCCCTCTGCAAATCTTTCCTTGCGGTCACTAATAGACCGAGCAAAGAAGGATCAGGTTCCCTCGCATGTCATCGAAAAAGCCATCGATAAAGCGGGCTCGGGTGTGGGCGAGGACTTCCAGATTGCCCGTTACGAGGGATTTGGTCCGGGTGGGACAATGCTGCTAGTTGATTGCTTGACCGATAACGCGAACCGAACCATCGGTGAAGTGCGGCCAGCGTTCACAAAGGGTAAAGGTAAATTTGGAACGCCCGGTACGGTGGCTCATATGTTTGAGCATGCGGCCGTATTTGTATTCAAGGGTGATGAGGAGGCGGTTTTAGATTGCTTGGTGATGGCAGACGTCGATGTGCTCGAAGTGGAGTGCGAAGAGGGTATGGTGACTGTGATGGCCCCAAATACCGAGTTTGCGAAAGCGCGCAATGCGTTAACAGATGAGTTTGCCGACATTGATTTTGAGGTCGATGAGATTCAGTTTGTTCCCAAGGGGGAGACGGTGATCACCGGGGAGGCACTGGAACAATTCGAGAAACTACTCGACCTTCTTAATAAGTGTGAGGACGTACAAAACATCTATCACGATGCCAAATATTAGATTTTCGCTGGAGCTTAGGCCCCTAAAACGGGGCGAATAGATCGTTGTCGTTGGCGAAACTTTTGAACTCAAGCGCGTAGCCATTAGGGTCTCTGAAAAAGACGGTTCGTTGCTCCCCAGGCGTTCCCTCAAACCGAACTGAAGGCTCGATAATCATTTCCACTTTACCTGTGATTCGGCGGCAAAGTTCTCTGTGCTGATCTGGCGTGAGCACGACGCCAAAGTGCGGGATGGGCACGCTGTGAGCGTCGACTGGGTTGTGCGATTCTGGCAGAGGGCCCGACCCCGTTACGTGAAACACGAGCTGATGGCCGAATAAATTCAGGTCAATCCATTCGCTACTTGTTCTCCCAAGCGTGCAGCCGAGGGTTTGGCAGTAGAAGGTTTGCGTTTCATCAAGCTTGGCCGTAGGCAAGGCTAGGTGAAAAGGTCTGATGTTCACGGATATTCCCTTGTTCTCAATGACTGGATAGTGCCCGTATTTGGCGTTTGCGTGTCGCACAGGATACGCCATTTCACTTTAAGAGGGGGCGCGAGTTGGCGGCTGGCAGCTAGTGCAGTCTCACCATAATTCACCCAGTCGATCCAAAACATTCTTGTCCGTCAAAAAAACATACTGTATGTTCAAATCACAGTTTGATGGCGACTCGAACCGCGTTCCAGTCAATGTCATCTACTCATTCAAACGCCACATAAAACGTCATATAAAGGGGTAGGTCATGGACTTAGGTGTCTCCGAAAAAGTAGCGCCCATTCTCGAAAGTGTTCGCAATTTCATTAACGACGAGGTGCTTCCGCTCGAGGAGGAGTACAAGGCCCAAATCGAAATAGGGTCGCCCTGGGAGTTTACCCAACGGCAAACCGAAATTTTGGAGAGTCTGAAGTCAAAAGCCCGCTCACAAGGGCTATGGAATTTCTTCCTTACAGATAAAAACGGCACGGGCCTCAACACGGTGGAGTACGCATACCTCGCTGAAGAGATGGGGCGTTCTTATATTGGTGCCGAGGTGTTTAATTGCAGCGCGCCGGATACCGGGAACATGGAAGTCATCCATAAGTACGGCACAGAGGCGCAAAAGAAGCAGTGGCTCGACGCGCCCCTCTTCAGGGCGG
>NZIJ01000040.1 GCA_002689915.1 Halieaceae bacterium
TCCCGCCGGTCAAATAAAGGTTTGCTTGATAGTCTTGCCCGAACCAGCGTTTCGCAAGGTAGGTTGGTTGAAGGGCCTGCAAGCGGATATCGGCGCCGCGTATCCATTCATAGCGCGCTCCGACCGATACGTTAGAGATGGGCGTATAGTGTACAAGCGCTGCGCTCGACGCCCGATTTGACGTCTCGATAAAGGTCCATCCCTCTGCATACGAAATGGGGCGCGCGAAAGCCGGGGTGCTCATTGAGAAAGCGAGCAGCATTATCACCACCCACTCAAAAAAAGGTCTCACTTTTTTCCTCTCATCACATTGATGAGCTCATCGATCTTGGCTTCGCGCTCGCTCAGATTATCTCCCTCCAGTGCATGCTGAACACACGTGGCGATATGGTCATCCAAGATTATCGACTCGAGGCTGGATAACGCGGCACGCGCGGCCTGAACCTGTCGGGCAACATCAATGCAATATCGGTCTTCGCCTACCATCCTGCGTAGCGCCTTAACCTGACCTTCAATACGGGCCAGTCTCCGGTCGACGTTTTCTCTCGTTTCTTTTTTCATCACTCTCCTCCACGAAGGGCAGAAGATACCCCCCTGGGGTATGATGTGTCAAATACCCCAGGGGGGTATGGATCGGTGCGGAGTAAACGAAGGGCTTGAGTCTCAGCGTTGTGTTGCTGCATTGAGCGTGGCAACGTTGAGGGTACGGTGAAGCAAAGACAATTGGCGATGCGTGATGGCGGTATTACCGTTATGCGTAAGCCGTAAAAACGGGAGCTTTCTTATGACTATTTACTCGACCAACGGACGGGGCACGCTTTACAACAGTATTGTCGAGACGGTGGGCGACACGCCTTGCGTACGGCTGAGTCGCACAGGGCCCTCTCATGTCAGCCTTTATGTGAAAGTGGAGTCATTCAACCCACTGGCTTCTGTAAAAGACCGGCTCGCACTGAATATTATCGAGGCGGCTGAGCGAGATGGCACATTAAAGCCTGGCCAAACTGTGGTTGAGGCTACGTCGGGTAATACAGGTATTGGACTTGCGATGGTATGCGCGGCAAAAGGCTATCCGCTAGTCATCACCATGGCGGAGAGTTTTTCGGTAGAGCGCCGAAGACTTATGCGTTTTCTGGGTGCCAAAGTTGTGTTGACGCCTAAAGAAGAGCGCGGCATCGGCATGTACAACACAGCAAAGAAACTCGCTCAGGAAAACGGATGGTTTTTTGCGCAACAATTTGAAAACGCGGCCAACGCCGATATTCACGAGTCAACAACAGCGCGTGAAATTCTGACCGATTTTGAAAACACATCACTCGATTATTGGGTAACGGGATACGGTACCGGAGGCACGGTCACCGGCGTAGCCCGCGCGCTGAGAGCCGAGAGACCCGACTGCAAGATTGTTTTATCTGAGCCCAATAATGCGACCCTTATCGGGTCAGGTATCCCACAGGTTCGCAACGACGATGATTCTCCCGCAGGAAGTCACCCTGCGTGGGAGCCGCATGTGATTCAAGGATGGACGCCTGATTTTATTCCAAAGGTGCTCCAAGAAGGGATCGATCATTCGTTCTTCGACGAGGTTAGGCCCGTCGATGGTATGAAAGGGATGGCTATGGCGCAGCATTTGGCGGCCAATGAGGGGATTTTGACGGGTGTTTCTGGTGGGTCCACCTTGCTTACCGCAATAGAGGTTGCCGAGAGCGCACCCGAGGGCTCGACTATTTTGGCGATGCTACCCGATACCGCTGAGCGCTACCTATCGACACCCCTATTCGAGTCGATTCCCGCTGAGATGGATGAGGAAGAGCAAGCGTTGTTTACTTCGACGAGGTAAGTCAAAAAGACAAAAAAAACCCGCGCTCAGCGCGGGTCTTAAACCTCGGGTGTTACCTCAGTAGCCTCTGAGCTCTGCGAAGCGGTTTGCGTGGAAGTGGTAGTCGCCATAGGCCTGCCGGCAGACCGCTGCTCGCTTCATAAAGAACCCAATGTCGAACTCATCAGTCATACCAATGCCACCGTGCATCTGAACGCCTTCCTCTGTCGCGTTACGCACAACCTTTGCGCATTTCGCCTTAGCCATGCTGGCCAGTACAGAACGTTTTTCACTGTTTTCATCGAGCGCCTGCAAGGCTGCAAGCACCGCTGACTTGCTGACCTCAATCTCGGCAAAAAGTTGTGCAGCTCTATGCTGAAGCCCCTGAAACGTCCCAATTTTGTTGCCGAATTGTTCCCGCTCTTTTAGGTAGCCCACGGTACGCTCGAAGGTTTCAATCGAAATGCCCAGCATCTCCGCCGCAGAGCAGGCTGCGGCGACGTCGATTGTGAACTCCAGTGCGCTCGAGGCGTCGCCCAATGAGCCAAGCAGTGCCTCTTTTGTTACAGCGACACTCTCAAGTGAGATATCGGCCGCTCTTTGGCTGTCGACAATGAGTCGGGTTTCGCACGAGACACCCGCTGTGTCTTTTTCGATCGCGAAAACACTCATACCCTCTTCGCCGTTTGTTACAACGAGCAGTAAATCTGCATTGTGTCCGTCAATCACGCCGCGCTTATTGCCCGATAAGGTATAGCCGTTGTCGGTAGACGTCGCCGAAGTCGATATATCGTCAAGATCGAAAAACCCGGTTTCATCCGCCGCCAACACAGCCGTTAACTCGCCAGAGGCAATGCCGGGTAAGTATTTTTCCTTTTGTTGCTCAGACCCGAGTTGGTTAATCAGACTTGCTGCAACGACTGCTGAGCTCAAGAACGGGGATAATGCCAAGGTGCGGCCCATCTCCTCGAGAACCACACCGGCACCAACATAACCAAATTCGAGGCCCGAATAGGCGTCGGGGATGACAATACCAGGCCACCCAGCCTCGCTCATTTTTGACCATAGTTCCGGCATGTGGTCTTCGCCGCTATCGCGCATAGCACGTAACGCTGAAATCGGTGCGTTCTCAGAGAGCAACAGTTTTGCCGAATCTTTGAGAAGCTGTTGCTCCTCGCTCAAAATCATTACCACGGTTTATCCCCTTATGCCGGTAAGCCAAGAATGCGCTTGGCAATAATATTGAGCTGAACCTCTGTGGTACCGCCCTCAATTGAATTAGCTTTGCTTCGAAGCCAATTTCTTACCAATGCGCCTTTACTGTCCGTGTCAAAGTTCAGTGCATCGGTGGAGCCGATAGCCATGAACAGCTCTTGGCGCAGCTTATTGAGTTCGGTGCCGTACATTTTGAGAATTGAGGATGACGCGCCGGTCCCCTGACCCGCCTTGGTTTCATCGGTAATTCGCTCGATGGTGAGGCCAAAGGCCATCTCGTCGATTTCAAAAGAACTCGCTTCGGCACGTAACGACGCGTCGCGTAATCGACCGTCCTTCTTACCGCGCTTCGCTGCGGCCATTTGGCCCATGCCTTTCATGCCACCGCCAGCCAAGCCGAACCCACCGATCATGGTGCGCTCATGCGTCAGCAAGTATTTCGCGATCTCCCAGCCCTTGTTTAGGGTGCCGACGAGCTGTCCTTTTGGCACTTGGACGTTGTCAAAAAACGTTTCGCAGAATGGCGAGGTGCCGCTGATAAGCTTGATCGGCTTAGTGCTCACTCCCTCACTCGTCATGTCAAAAAGTAGGAAGCTAATGCCTTCGTGCTTGGGGCAGTCAAAGTCAGTTCGCACTAGGCAGAAAATCCAGTCGGCCTTATCAGCGTACGATGTCCACACTTTTGATCCATTGATCTGATAGTGGTCGCCCATGTCCTCGGCTTTTGTGCGTAGGCTCGCCAAGTCAGAGCCGGCGTTGGGTTCGCTATAGCCCTGGCACCAGCGAATCTTGCCGTTAATAATGTCCGGAATATATTCCCGCTTTTGCTCTTCTGTTGCATAAAGCAGCAGTGCTGGGCCCAGCATGTCCAGTCCAAAACTACTCAATGGTCGGCGAGCGCCAATACGCGCCATTTCTTCGCCAAGAACTTTGGCCTCGGCTCCCGAGAGGCCGCCGCCCCCATACTCGGCTGGCCAACGTGGCGCTGTCCAACCTTTTGCCGCCATGCGCTCGAGCCAGAGCCTCTGGCCTTCGCTATGAAAAACCCATTTCCTGCCACCCCAACACTGATCTTCATCGGATCGCATTGGTTGACGCATATCCTCTGGGCAATTTGCCTCAAGCCAGTCGCGTGTTTCCTGCCTAAATGTGTCTAACTGTTCCATGGGATACCTGTGATTACCTCATTATTTGTCTGTCATAGTAACGCAAGCGCTGTCGCTTCGGAGTCCTGAAAAGATTTTTATTACAGGTGAAGGGCGGGAAATGACGCCTTCTGCGTATGCCTACAGCGTTAAGCCTACGATGTACTCTCACCTTAGAATAAACCGTATGGCGACCATGTTGGTATTCCCGAGGCCAATTTATGGCATATAGACTGACAATAGATTGTGGGGTAATTTCGCCAAATCACGATTCGTCATGCAGCGGTGGCCTCGGGCTGATTTGGGAACCGGCCTTTTGTGACCGTGTGCAAGTGATGGGCTCTTTACGAATCCGTAATCCGCAGGAGAAAAACTCATGAAAAAAATCATATTTTTCGTCGTCTTAGTCATCGTGGCAGCGGGTTATTCTCAACGTGCCACCGTACTTGAGACAGTGATGGCTCGTGGTATGGATGCTCGAATAGGCAACAACATTCTCACGTCAATGGAAGACGGCTTGCACGTCGCGCTCTGTGGTGCCGGTGGTCCGATGCCGGCGCCCAACGCGTCGGGCCCGTGCGTTGCGGTGGTGGCTGGAAAGCAGCTTTATATCGTGGATGCGGGGACTGACGGCGTTCGAAACTTGGGTCGTATGGGGTACCCGGTTGGCGATATAACGGCCGTGTTCGTAACGCATTTTCACTCCGATCACATTGATACGTTGGGCGAGATGGCAACGATTCGATGGGCAGCGGGATCAAACCCATCCCCACTCCCCGCGTATGGCCCAACAGGAATTGAGACCGTAGTGGATGGTTTCAATATGGCGTATTCGCACGACTTCGTTCATCGCCATGAGCACCACGGAGATTTGGTGGCGCCGCTAGAGTCGGCAGGCTTAAGAGCGGTTCCATTTTCTATTCCTACGGGAGGCGCGTTAACACGCATTTTTGAAGCAAATGGCTTAACGGTCGATGCGATGGGAGTCGATCACCTTCCTGTCGATCCTGCAGTGGGTTACCTCTTCAGATACAAAGGCCGCTCGGCTCTAATAACGGGCGATACGGATAAATCCTCGGTGATTGAAACGCATGCGAAGGGTGTCGATCTCTTGGTGCATGAGGCCTTAGCGCCCAACCTCGTCATGATGATGAATGCGGCAGCCGCCAAAAGCGGGAACGCTGTCATGGAAAAAATCACGTTTGATATCTTGGATTATCATGCGAGTCCCAAAGAAGCGGCTGAGACGGCGCGGGATGCTGGCGTCGGACACCTACTGTATTACCACATTGTCCCGCCGCTCGTATTCCCGGGTCAGGAGCTTCTTTTCTTAAACGGGGCTGAGGATATTTTTCCTGACTATACGGTCGGTCAGGATGGCGTGAGTTTTTCTATGCCAGCTAACTCAGATGAGATTTTGAAGACCCGCAGTGGGCTGTGAGCGCCAGAGTTTACAGCGCGCTTTTAGCGCTCTGTTTGTGCTTCAGTGCTAAGAGCTAAGAGCTATCCGCTTCTTTTTAGCAGTGCTGACCTAGAAGCGCTGAAGTTGGTTGCAGAGCGTATTCATAGCGCGGGAGGAATAGCCTACTCGATCCCCGTTCTCTTTTTGCGAGCATAAAAAAAGGCGGCCGAAGCCGCCTTTATGAATCACGAGTGATTAGCTTCCGGGCACGTAGCTCGAAACCACAACGTCCTTAACGACGACGGGGCTATCACGCTCGACTAAGTAAAGAAGGAACGATGAGAATGTGTTCGCACCCTGGGAGGGCACCTCAACGGTGTACTCCTGCAGGTCTGTACTGTCGATCAGTATATTCGCTGTGTCATACGCAGGGTCCACATCCGGGAAAGGCTTGAATTCGAACCGGAAGCGCACGTTGGTAGCTGTCGCCGCCGACGCAGAGAAAGTCACGTAGCCGCCGGCTTCAAATGACAACGGATAGATTTCTGCGTTGTTCGCAAAGCCAGCCCAACCTTCCGCACCCGATGGGAACGTGTAGGTCTGTGTTTCAGCATCAACAACGGAATTACCAAAGGCACCCGCGGTGAAATCCGCAGTCGCGTCATTGGTTGGCGCTTCCTGAGCCGCCTCGCTAGAGACGACAACGTCGCTCACCATGACAGGACTGTCACGCTCTACGATGTAGAGGAGTAAGGATGAGAACGTGTTGGCACCTTGTGAGGGGATATCAATGGTGTATTGCTTCGCCTCAGCGCTATCGATCAGTACATTAGCCGTGTCATACGCAGGATCTACATCAGGAAACGGCTTGTACTCGAAACGGAAACGCACTTTGGTGGGTGTGGCTGCCGATGCGGTAAAGGTGATTGATCCACCATCTGTAAAGGTGAGTGGGTAGATTTCTGCGTTGTTTGCAAAACCTGCCCAACCCTCTGCACCTGATGGGAACGTGTAGGTTTGCGTTTCCGCATCAACCACGGCGTTACCGAAGGCGCCTGCAGTGAAGTCAGCCGTCACACCGTTTGCTGGTGGCTCTGGCTCAGGTTCAGCTGCAACACCACTGGTTACAATAACATCGGTAACAACGACTGATTGATCACGCTCTACCAGGTACAGCAAGAAGGATGAGAATGTATTCTCACCTTGAGATGGGATCTCAATGGTGTACTCAGTAGGTTCGGTGCTGTCAATTAAGACGTTTGCAGTATCGTAAGCCGGATCCACATCAGGGAAGGGCTTGTACTCGAAGCGGAATCGCACGTTAGTGGGTACCGCTGCTGATGCCGTAAAGGTAATCGAACCACCCTCAGGGAACGAGATGGGGTAGATGTCTGCGTTGTTCGCAAAACCGGCCCAACCTTCTGCACCCGATGGGAATGTGTAGGTTTGCGTCTCTGCATCAACCACGGCGTTACCAAAGGCGCCCGCTGTAAAGTCGGCGGCTACTGATGTAGGTCCACCAGGCAGTGACAATACCTTATTAATTGCATGAATCACCCCGTTTCCGGCAGCGATATCTGCGCTCGTTACCCGCGCGTCATTGACGAAGAGGTTTCCGTCTTGGACCGAGATATCCACGAGCTCGCCGTTAAGCATCTCAATGGAGTTGCCATCGAGCGCGATGGCGTCACCTGAGTAAACGGTGTCACCGTAGACGTGGTATGTCAGCAAGTTAACGAGATCCGCGTCGGGCTCTGGTGCCGGTGTCGTGTCATTGCTGACAATGACATTCGAAACCACGACAGGCTGGTCACGCTCCACCACATACAGCAGGAAGGAGGAGAACGTGTTCTCACCTTGAGATGGGATCTCAATGGTGTATTCAGTCGCTTCGGCGCTATCGATCAGTACTGTAGCCGTGTCGTAGGCCGGATCCACATCTGGGAAAGGCAGGTACTCAAAACGGAAACGTATGTTCGTAGGTGTTGCAGCCGAGGCGGTGAACGTAATCGAGCCACCCTCTTCAAAGGTCAGAGGATAGATTTCTGCGTTATTCGCAAAGCCCGCCCAGTCTTGAGCGCCTGTTGGGAACGTGTACGTTTCGGTTTCGGCGTCAACGATCGCGTCACCGAATGAGCCGTTAGTGAAGTCCGCTAGGTGGTCGCCTGCGTCTTTACCAAGAAGCTTGGTGAACATGCCCGCACGCTTCATTTGAGCGAACGCGTCATCTGTTGGAGCAAAAATAGTTACGTTGGCATTTGGATCCATCANNTCNTCTGTAAGACCNGCNTCTTCAATCANTCCTGCCAAAGTTGAGAACGAGCCGTTCGATGCGAGTGTTACNGCAAGTGGGGCTCCCGTTGCGCTNGGGGCTTCAAGCACAACGTCGATAACGTGAATGATGCCGTTTGACGCAACAATATCGGTTGTAACGATGTTGGCGCCTTCAATCATAAGGCCGGTTTCACCCAGCGAAATGGTGGCTTCGTCGTCATTCGCCATGGTNANTGACGTACCTGCCGCNGCGATCGCATCGATTGAGCTCAGCTCAGCACCTGCGACAACGTGGTANAGCAGTGTGCTTTCGAGGATCTCTGGGTTGTTCAGCAGGTAGTTAAGTGCAGCGTCACCNAGTTCTTCAAAGGCCGCATCAGTCGGTGCNAACACAGTAAGCGATGCATCAGGATCATTNACGGTNCCAACCAAGTTGGCTGCAGTCAGTGCCGCNACNAGGGTGTCGAAGTTACCGTCCGCCTGAGCGATTTCAGCGATTGTCATCGTTGATGGTGTCAGATCGGGAGGNAGTAAAACCGAGTCGATTACATGAATAACGCCGTTGGANGCTTCGATNTCGTAGTCAACTACCTTAGATAGNTTGACGTANAGNTTTTCATCATCGCGCTTCGTTACGGCAATGTCGTTGCCGTTTAACGTCTCTACGGTNGTTGGTGCGAGACCAAGCGCAGCACTGGCGTCAACGGAACTNCCTAANACGTGGTAAGTCAANACGTTTGCTAAGGCATCGGGGTCCGCAAGCAAGCTATCCAGGGTGCCTTCTGGCAGTGCCGCGAAGGCCGCTTCGGTCGGNGCAAAAACNGTAAGCGAGGCNCTGCTATCCGAAAGCGCGTCAACCAAGCCTGCCGCTTCAACTGCTGCTAAAAGTGTAGGGAAACTGCCTGACTCGGTGGCAACTTCTACAATGTTGCCNGGNCCNGGGTCNGGNGNTGGNGCNGNTGGNGCNTCNGCNGTNGGTAGNTCGTCCTNGTAAAGAACNCCGTCACCNCTTTCTGANCACGCAGCAAGGAANACCATCAAGCTGGCTACCANTGCATGAGAAATGATCCGTGTTATCGAATTCATAATAAAATCCTGTTACTGATCTCGGTATTAAAATTAAAATAGTGGGAGAANTCCGAGTCTGTTATCTCACAGCCCCTNGGTCGAGGTGCGCAAAATTCGACGACTGGGACTTTCGGCGGGATGAACTATTGCNAGGGGTTATACATTGGCNTGAACAANGCATNTTCNTGCCATTTGANNCGCTGCTAGTGGGNCNCTGACCGCGCCGATATNAGCGGNATTCTTAGTCAGATTGTGTCAGGTNGAAATCGATATTTTGTTGCTATCGAGAGGCGCTATCAGCAGACTTTCGCAATCGCTTTAGGAGTATCAGCATGGCAAACAGTACCCATACCTATACNGCCGACGTCCGCAACCAATCGATACTGATCAACATCAACGGCGATTTGGTGCCACGGGANCANGCAACTGTCTCGGTTTTTGACAGCGGATTTATTCTTGGAGANGGNATTTGGGAGGGACTTCGCGTCCACGAAGGTGCTATTCCCTTTTTNGATAAACACCTCAAGCGACTGTGGGAAGGTGCTAAAGCACTCGATCTGGATATGGAAATCTCACAGGACGCGCTTGCNGNCCGGCTGTTTGAGACGCTGANGGCNAATGATATGAGTGANCATGTCCACATTCGGCTCATGGTGACGCGTGGTATTAAATCCACGCCTTACCAAGACCCCGCTGTGACCATAGGCGGGCCGACGATTGTCATCATTCCTGAATACAAAGNGCCNGATCCAAGTCTCAATGATCGCGGGGTTCGGCTTTACACGGTTTATACCCGAAGGGGCTACGCTGACGTNCAGGACCCNCGGATCAACAGTCANTCAAAGCTCAATTGTATTTTTGGGTGCATCCAAGCGGCCAAAGCNGGCTACGACGAAGCNCTGATGCTCGATCCCCATGGCCATGTAGCAACCTGCAACTCNACACACTTTTTCATCGTCAGAGANGGCGAGGTTTGGACTTCCTCAGGGGATTACTGTTTGGACGGCATTACGCGCAGAAATGTCATTAACGTATGTAAAGCCAACGGCATACCGGTGTTTGAAAAGAATTTTTCATTGATGCAGGTATACGGCGCAGATGAGGCCTTTGTGACCGGNACNTTTGCTGGTTTGACGCCCGTTTTTGAGGTNGACGGACGNACGNTAACGCACACTCAGCGCGGTCCGATGGTGGATCGGCTTCAGGCACTTTATAAAGAGCTGGTTGTTTCAGAGAGTCGATCAAACACAAATCGAAGTCGCTGAGATGAGCGTTCGNGTTGCAGGCTGGTCGGGGCCNAGGAACATATCGACCGCCATGATGCGTGCNTGGGAGTCACGCCCNGACTGTCGAGTAGTCGACGAGCCNTTTTACGGCTGCTACCTGCTTGAATCAGGTGCTCAGCANCCGATGCGAGANNCNNTTATNNGNAGTCAGCCGCAGNCNCGCGAGGNNGTNNAGGCNCANTTGCGCGCNGAGCGANGNNNNCNCNCTGCAATACGAAAAGCANATGACNCANCANATGCCNCGNGGTGTNGATCTNANNTGGNNNGTGGANGCNAAGCATGTGTTNCTNATNCGCTCNCCNGNNCGNNTNATNGCNTCNTANCGNCANAANATGCCNNCNGTNNCCGAGGANGANATNGGNATTGTNCGCCAGCGTGAGCTCTNCGATGAGNTNTCNGNNATTNTGGGNGANCGNCCACCGGTTNTNGACAGCGCCGATGTGCTCGCCAACCCCGAGCACATGTTGCAAAAGCTCTGTCACACCTTAGGCATNGAGTGGATAGAAGGCGCCATGACGAAATGGGCGNCNGGTTCGCGNGCCAGTGATGGCGTATGGGCGCCACACTGGTACGCAGCGGTTGAGGCGTCTACCGGCTTTGCAGCGCCCGCTGTTGAGGTGCCCGCATTGNATCCAGCAGATGAGGCACTGGCNTGCCNAATGCAGGCNCACTACGAGGCTATGGCCGCATTCAAACTGATTTAGGCTTCTACCGCCGGCCGGGAAATCGGNTTNCACAGGGATGCAAGCACACTTCGACTGCCCTCAAACGGGCGTCGGCCGTGCATTACCTTGAGGTTATCCAGTAGGGCNACATCGCCTGTTTGCCAATTGAGATCCACGGTGTGTTGATAAGCGGCTTTTATCGAGTCCGCCAAATCAGCNTGTTGAATCGGNCNGTCATCNCCAAAGCAAAGTCTCGGCTCNCTATCATCTGCGGCCACTGTCCAGCCAGCTGCGGCAGCCACGATCTGATTAAAAAAGACGTCTTTGCCACGACCAAAGTGATCNACAGCCGCNAGCGCAGGTGTCTGAACCGAGAGACCACCGTCTTCGAGCCAGTTGAACTGATAGCCCANTNCGGCGAGTTTTTCTTCTGCTTCGTGCGCGCTGTTTACGGTCAGCGTNTCTTTCCAGCTCCGCCCCTGCCCCGATTCATGATTCGCCTCGGATGGCATTGAGTTACGGTATTTGACGCCGACACTTCTCAGTTTGGCAGTAAAGGTCGGATTTTGCTTTTCTAGCGTTTTAAGGGCGAGATCAGATCTACAGATGGGCGTCGCGCCTCCGGACTCAGCTGCTTTTTCGCAAAAGAAAAAGAGTGCGCCAGGGAAGGTCAAGGTTTGCGCCATTTCGTGGTGGAGAAATATTTCAACGTTCGGGGGCGCTTCGTTGGCGGTAAATACACGGTCCGTCCGGTTATGCCTCACCGCGTTCGAGAAGGAGTCTGCGTATTTAAAATTCTCGAGCCCAAAACCTTCTACGAACCTATGAAAATCTTGATCGCTCTGAATACCGTAGCCACGGAAAACGACGAAGCCATGTGTATTAATGAGGTCGCTCACGACGGTCTTGGATGGGCCGTCGAGCGCGGCTCCCAATGTGATGGGGAGTTCTTTGGGTGACAGCAATGCAATCTCGGGTGTCTCGTTCACTTTATGCTAGACCTCGTTCACTCGTTTCCCAATCGTCAGTAATGGGTGCTGTCCAGTCTTGGGGCAACAAGCCGGCTTGATAGGGGTTGAGGGATTTTGATGCAAGCATCGCTTGTACATCAATGACTTGTCCCTGCTCTATGGATGCCTGTGCCATCCATGCGGTGATAATGGCCCACAACCCTTCGGCGCAGTTCGCTCCGTCATTTTTGAGCCCTGTTATTTGATCTCGAAATCGTTGGTGTTCAAATAACGTGGACCCATAGTGGCCGCCGAGCTCAATGTCCTCGGGGTAGGTGCAATCGAAACCCTCGTAGGCTGCGTGACCTTTAGCTTGCACCTTAATACTCGAACGCGAGGGCCTGTTTGGCTTGAAACTCGCGTGCTCCTCAGCGAAAAGGGTCCCCTTTGCGCCACTGACTGCGAGGGATTCAAAAAGTTCTTCGCTGAACATGTTGAGAATAAATTGGGCTTTTACCCCGTTTTGATAGTCGACAATGACCAGCGCGTGGTCGTCGATATCCGACGGTTTGCCCTCGTATTTAAATTCTGTGAAGTTCACAGCGCGGCCACCCGTGGCATACACCCGAACAGGCGGAGCGCCCGCGATCCGATTCATAAGGTCAAAGTAATGACAGCATTTCTCCACCAGGGTACCGCCCGAATACGCCGAAAATTTGTTCCACTCGCCGACTTTTCCAAGAAACGGCGGTCGGTACTCGCAAAGGCTTATTGTGTGGACCGGCCCTAGCTCACTTTTCTCAAGTGCGGAAAGTGCCAGCTGATACTGCGACTTATAGCGATACTGCATACCCAGCTGAATGGGCGCGGGATAGGCCAGTGCAGCTTGCGCCAAGTACAGTGCGTCATCGAGCGTTGTTGCCATGGGCTTTTCGAGAAAAATCGGCTTCTTACTCGCTTTAACACTGTCGAAAATAGCGCGATGCGTAAAATTAGGTGTGCAAATTAAGATTGCATCCACCGCTGAATCGTCAGTGAGCGCCGCTAAATCAGTATATTGCTTTGGGGCTTTACCACCGACCCGCTCCACTTCGGCAACGCCAAGCGCCAAGCTCTTAGGGTTCGAGTCATACAGCCCAACAATGGTGGCTTGGTTTAGCAGAAGAACTGCTCTGATATGTTCCCGACCCATCATGCCGGTGCCTACGATGGCATACCCCGGTTTTTTCCCATCGGGGCTCATCGAAGCCCGCAAATTTTGAACAATGCTATCTAAGTCATCTTTCATTATGGGTACACGCTATCGTTGGTGATTAATGGACCATGCGTGGCGAACTGTCACGCTTAAACGCTTTATACCAAGCCGCCACATTTAGCGTAACCAGAAGGCAGCTCAGCGAAATAAATAAGGTCGCTGAGTCGCCCGCGATACCGACGGGTGAAAAAAGGAGGTAGAGAAACACGACGCAAGAAAAAAGACTTATGGCACACGTCTTCGCATAGTGCCACGGCGTCATATCGACGGCAGTCGATTGGCCTTCTGCGAAGGCACCTGTCGCCTTTTGTGTTTGAGGCCGGAAATACCCGACGGTGAGCATAATCGCTACTTCACAGAAAAATAAAATGGCGTAGAGGTGAAGGAAGTGGATATCGACAGCTGTTTTAAAAACGAACTGCATCAGGGCGTAAGCCACGAGGTGAAACCCAATCGCAAGCTTCACGCCCAGCGCGGGTACATGGCTTGTGAGCATTCCCACCAAAACCACAGCAATGATAGGGATATTGTAAAACCCGGTGAAGATGCGAATGATTTGCCAGAGCCCCTCGGGCGCATATTGTAAAAGCGGCGCAATGGCCAACGAGGTGGCGGCGATGAAAATGCTCGCAATCTTGGCCGTTGAGACAAGCGCTTTATCCGACATTTCGTATTTTCTGAGGGGCTGTATGACATCCAGCGTCAGCATGGTGGCAGCACTGTTGATCAGTGAATTGAATGAGCTAAAGACAGCGCCCAAAAGCACGGCCAAGAAAAAGCCGAGCGCCCAAACCGGGAGCGTATCTTTGACTAATCGAGGGTAGGCAAGATCAATGGAATCGAGACCGGCTCCATAGAGGTGAAAGGCAATAACACCCGGAATCATCATAAAAAAGGGCACTAACACCTTGAAGTAGCCGGAGAGTAATACGCCTTTTTGCCCCTCTGAGAAGCTCTTTGCGGCGAGGGTGCGTTGTATGACGTATTGGTTTGAACACCAGTAGAAAAGATTGGCAAACACCATGCCCGTGAAAAGTGTGCCAAACGGCGTTGGCGAAGAGGCATCCCCAATAGCATTGAGCTTCTCTGGGTGCTCACTGGTTAAAACAGTGAGTCCACCCCACACATCACCGCCTAATAATTTAAGTCCAAGAATGGGAACGGCGACACCGACAATGAGTAGACCGATACCGTTGAGTGTGTCGGATACAGCTACCGCTTTAAGTCCACCAAGTACGGCGTAAAGCGCACCTGAAATTCCGATAACGACAACCGTGGACGATAAAGCGCTGGCGTAACTGAGGCCAAAGAGGGTCTGAATATCAAACAGTTTCAGTACGGCGACCGAGCCGGAGTAGAGCACGCTTGGAAGCGTTACGAGGCCATATCCCAAAAGAAATAAGACGACGCTGAGTCTTCGTACATCATCATCATATCGATCAGCGAGATACTGGGGCAGCGTAGTAAAGCCACCTTTAAGGTATCGAGGGAGAAAGAAAAACGCCATAGCGATGGTTGCCACGGCTGCCGTTACTTCCCATGCCATTGAGCTCATGTTGTAGCCGTAGGCGGATCCGTTGAGACCTATTAATTGCTCGGCTGATAAATTGGTGAGCAATAAAGATCCGGCGATGAAGGTCGCACTCAGACCTCGCCCCGCCAGGAAGTAACCATCGCTATTAGCTGTGGCGTCGCGAGCGGCGCGATACGAGTACCAAGCGACGAGACTCATGAAGAAGCCGCATGACAGAAGTACAGAGGAAAGTTCGAAACTGGTCACGCGTGGTGTCTCTCAAGGTTAGGTTTCAGCATAGGTAAGGCACGCCTCGCCTTCAACACTTTGAAGATAGGCGTCGACTTGTGAGGGTGTTAGTCTCACTACAAATCACCCGCCCACTCATTCCAAAAACAAAGGCTAAGCGGTTTAACTATGTCTGCAGACGTTCTCCAAATCATCATATTTATTGCCATTACGACGCTGATTGGTGGACTGACGTACCGGCGTGTGACTCGTGATATCGCCGCAACAGGGGCTGTCACGAGCACTCGGGAGGAGGTTTTTCTTGCCGGGAAGGGTTTGAGTTGGATTGTGGTGGCTGGCTCTATCACGCTCACCAACCTAAGTACCGACCAGCTTGTGGGTATGAATGGCAATCAGATGGCGCTCTTGGCTTGGTGGGAGCTTTCAGCTGTGGTGGGGCTGATCATTCTCGCGAAGGTCATCTTACCCGTGTACTACCGATACCACTGCACGACCACCACAGAACTGCTTGAAAAACGTTACAACGATCAGCGAATCAGGGCTTTAATCGGGCTCTTGTTTCTCCTTGGCAATCTCTTCATTTTCATCCCAGCGATGCTCTACAGTGGTTCGCTCTTCATTCAGACGATGTTCAACGTTGATCTGCCACTCCTCCTAATATCCATTGCCTTCGCGATTGTGGGTTCGGCCTATGCGGTTCTGGGTGGGCTTCGCGCGGTAGCGGTCTCAGACGCTTACAGTGGGGTCTTATTGCTGACCCTCGGGGCATTGGTCGTTGTCCTGTCACTGGCAACGATTGATTTTGATTTTTCGGGCATTCCAGCCGACAGGCTGACCATGGTGGGTGACAGCGCTTCGCCTATTCCCTGGCACACACTGCTGACAGGGATGATCTTTATTCAAATATTCTATTGGGGGACCAACCAGACCATTACGCAACGGGCCATGGCGTCACCCACGGTTGAAGAGGGTCAGAAAGGGGTGCTCGCCGCGGCCGCCATCAGGCTAATGGTCATCCCGCCTTTGGTCGTTATTCCCGGCATTGTCTCGTATAAATTATACGGTGATGTGGGCGATGCCGCGTTTGGAATGATCGTTCGAGATGTGCTTCCTGTTTGGTTGTCAGGCGCTTTTGCCGCCGCTATTGCCGCGGCAGTTTTGACCAGCGTGAATAGCGTACTGAACTCATCAACGACACTGTGGGTATGTGATATTCACGAACCCTTCATTAACCCTAAGGCCGACCTTAGGCGTCTCAACCTTGTGATTACGGTGACGTTTGTGCTTATTGGTCTTGCGATGGTGCCCGTCTACGCTACGGCAGACAGCATTATTAATTTGGTGCAGGAGCTGTACGGGTTGTTGAGCATGCCTATTCTTTCCGCCTTTATTGTCGGTTTGCTTTTTCGCGATGTTGCGGCGGGCGCTGCCATCGCCGCAGTCGTCCTTGGCGTGCTGTTATACGCCTTCTTTTCCTTTGTTTGGGCGCCCTTGCACTACATTCACATGATGTTTTTCACCGTGCTTTTCTGTGTGGTCGCTGCGCTGGCTATTAGTCGGTTTGCATTTGGGACCTCACCCAAATTTGAGCCGGCGATACACATTAGCTAGGCCGAGTTCGCGGTCTATATCGCGGTCAAATGATAAATGAGAATACTTTCTGGACGCATGATTGGGGGTTCCAACCCTGCGTGTTGCAACCAATCTCCACCGAAGGTATTGGCTTGTAAGCTGTCCCGATATTGGGCTTGTGCTGCGGACAATTCTTGAGGCCAGACTAGGTTCACCCGATACTGTTTGGCGGCATCAATACCGAGAAAGCGCATGCGTTTTGGAAACGCGGTATTCGGGGTTTCCATCAGGGCTAGTGCACTCAGTGCCTCGGTTTGGTCGGCGGACACGACACTCCACGAAACCTGCTGAGCGGACGATTCGTGCTCGATATAGCACCCTCGATGGAGAAGAAGACGATGTTGCTTGTGCAGGTTAATCGCGGCTTCAAGTACTGCGNGCTCGCTTTCATCGAGTGNTCGGATATCGGCCTCAACGCCCATATGCCCCCAGAGGGCGACGCCCGCCCGAAAGGCCATAGCGTGTTGCCTTCCCGTCAGGTGGCAGGGACTTGGGCCGACGTGTGAGCCCATGAGCTCCGGAGGNAGCATCGATAAAAAGCCTGTTTGTACTCGAACTCTATCCAACGCATCGTTNGTGTCGGAAGGCCAAAATCGTGTGGCGTGCTGCAATACGCCCATATCGAGACGNCCACCGCCNGATGCNCAGCTTTCGATTTCCACNTGCGGGAANTGTTTTCGAATACGTGCCATCAAGGCATAAACCGCGGTCGTTTGNTGATGAACTGCGCGNCCGCCGACTGCGTNCTCCATTTGGTGAATATCCCGATTCATATCCCACTTNAGNTAGCGAATGGGTGTCTCTGTTANCAACGCAGAAATCGATTCAAACAGATAGTCGACAACCTCCTCNCGCCCAAGGTCGAGTACNANCTGATGGCGGGCTTCNATCAATGAAGTGCCNGAGAANCCGAGNACCCAATCTGGATGAGCGCGATAGAGNTCGCTTTTGCGACTCACCATTTCGGGTTCTATCCAGAGTCCGAACTCNAGNCCTTTTGAGTGNCAGTGCGTCGCGACNGGGGTCAGTCCNGCCGGGAACTTAGACCGGTCAACTTGCCAGTCGCCNAGAGAAGTNTGNTCGTTATTTCGACCTTCNAACCAGCCGTCGTCGAGAACAAACCGTTCGATACCCAAATCTGCGGCCTGATCGATAAGTTCAATGACGGTGGCCTCATTGACCTCNAAATAACACGCNTCCCAGGTNTTGAGCTGAACCGGGCGAGTCNTNTGGGNTAGGGCGTTCANGGGTTCATGCCGCGNGCGAATGAATCGATGCCACTGCTGGGTAAGACCGCTGACCCCCTCGTTGCTGAAGCAGANAAAACATGAGGGGCTTGTATAAGAGNTGCNCGGGTCCAANTCAAGCTCGNCTGGCTCGAGTAACTCACCGGCNTGNACCAGTCGGCGGCCGTCGGCCAGCTGTTCTATGCGNGTCGTATGATTTCCGCTCCAAGCNAGCTGGANATCNANTGCGTCACCCGAATGAAGCGACGTGGTGGTCGATAGAAGCCTGATTGATGGNTGTAGGTGATGCGAGGTGCGCCCCGTTCGGTTCTCTCTGACAACCGAGGAGGCAGGGAGTGGGAAGCGATTTTGNTGAAGCTCATAGCCCCAGCGACCCGTGAGTTCGAGCGCTTCGGTGAGGTGGTCTTGGATAGGCGCTGTCATTAGACACCGATCGACGCTCACTCGCGCTTCAGAATCGAGGTTCTTAATATGTGTCGTTAACTCGGTCACGCTCGTATTCCGATCGAGCCGAAGANAATGGGTGATCTCTACTGCNAGCGCCTCNCAAATGCTGACGAGTGCAAGCCGCGACTCGGAAGCTTCGCAAGAGACNAGGCGNGGATTGAACTGCCACCTATTAGGCNCTTTACGAAGCGCAATGCCGGGATGACCGAGATAACCTGTTCCGANCGNNGGTGATAGGGAAATAACCGGTTCCGCGCTCAGCGAGGCAGGCGCTTCATGGCGGTCTAGCTGNCCCAGCATTGATGCATTTACATTGCCTAGCGCCTCTCCAAAATAANNGATCGNGGGCTGCTGACTTCGGCAATCGACAACGATCGACACCCATTCATTTTTTAGATGGTAAAAAAGCTTCAGGCCATCTCGCATGTAAATTACTCAAAACTGNCGTTACATTGGCGCAAGGGTAACCTGCCAAGGGAGCGGTTTCACGCAGGCGATA
This sequence comes from Halieaceae bacterium, assembly GCA_002689915.1. GTDB lineage: Bacteria > Pseudomonadota > Gammaproteobacteria > Pseudomonadales > Halieaceae > Luminiphilus > Luminiphilus aquimaris. The sequence continues at coordinate 18,667 of NZIJ01000040.1, forward strand.
CCGATTGATGGCTGCTGTGTGGTGAATAGGNGTTTGCTAAAAATACAATGNGCGTATCAGTTATCACGGTCAGGNANCNCTCGGNTTNGAAAGGTCCGAGCNTTGCCGGNTCCGACATGAGNCGAGGNGGCTGGGTTGCNNNTTGGAAGTGGTTACTCGTTTTTTCGATTTTAGTCTCTGCGGGCTGCTCAGACGATCCGCCTGACGNGCTTTTCGTGGTCGAGACCGAGCGAGAGGTGCTGCATGACCGCTGGCAAGGCTTTTGGCTTGGCCAATCTATCGGTAACTGGACGGGACTTGTTACTGAAATGGATAAAATTGGCGGCGGGGGCCCGCANGGACAGTTCTACACCCGCGATGATTGGGGCGGTATGGATCAACCGGCTATCTGGTCTGATTTGCCAAGTGACATCTCGNCGACGATAGATTTTGTCNTGAGGCGTCCNGGTGAAACCTGGGGNGCGGATGACGATACCGATATCGAATATATGTATTTATCGGCAATGGACGATCTGNGTCTGGAGACGCTAGATCCTGAGACTATTCGTGATGTCTGGTTAGCCCATATCTATGACGAGCAGTTACCTACCCCCTACGGAAAGGACGGTGCGGTCTATCAAAATTATTTATGGGTTTCCAACCAGACGGCACACGAGCTGATGTTGAAGGGAGAACTACCTCCCCAAACGGCNGCCCCAGCNAATAANCCTCATGGGGANATGATTGACGCGCAGCTCACCACCGAAATATTTGGTCTTTTCGCACCCGGNCGGGNCNATGTGGCTCTGGATGTCGCTTATTTNCCTATTCGCACGGCAGGGTATGGCGATGCAGTTATCGCTGCCGAGTTCTACGTCGTACTTCATNCCNTGGTGGCTGANGAACCCCGCGGGCCANTGTCGCCTGAGNACCTCNTAGCACTCGCCCTNAGAGCNCGCGAGCANTTGCCTGANGCNTCAACNCCNGCCGCGATGTTTGACTTTGTGTTAACCAATTACCGNGCNGGTCNGCCTTGGGAGGCGACGAGAGATCGGGTCTATGAGCGGTATCAAGTNGCNCAGGCCGATGGTTANGACATGTCGAGTAGGGGCCTCTATTGCAATGGCTGTTTCGCCTCGGGAATCAATTTTGCTGCAAGCTTGATCTCACTTTTTTATGGGGGGGGAGACATTNAGGAGACNATTAAAATTGCGGCGCTCGCAGGGTGGGACGCTGATAATCCCGCAGCCACCTGGGGAGGCTTGCTGGGGTTTGCTTTGGGAAGAGATCACCTTGAAGAGGCTTTTGGTGGTGCCCTATCGGGTCGATTTAATATTCATCGAACGCGCAAAGGCTTTGCGAACGAGGGTATTGATAGTTTTGAAGCGATGGCTTCCCGTGCCATAAGGGTTTCCTGCCGCATCACGCGTGACGAGAGCACCGAGCGAGCGGGCATGAATCAAGCCTGCTGACGCATGCTGTGCGAGGGCCCGTTACGCCACGACGGGCTAAGCAAGACTGGCTATGTAAGTCACGAGCATTTAGTCTCGTGAAAATCTCAATAAGCCGATTGTGCCAGCTACGCAACGTGCTGAGCGCAACCCAAATGTACCTAGGGGGCCCAGTTTGTACATCTGCGCGAAAACCCGCATGAAAATTGCCAAAACCATTTGCTCACAAACGTTATTGCTATGGTTTTTAGTACTCACCCTGCCCAGTTTCGCTGACACTCCAGGGACGGTCACTCAAGTCGCTATGCTTGGCACAGGGACACCCAACCCGTTTCCGGAGCGGTCAGGCCCCGGTGTTGCCATTGTCGTTAATGATGAGGCCTACCTCGTTGACTTCGGGGCCGGTGTAGTACGCCGAGCCGCGTCGTTATCTCCGGAGTACGGTGGGGAAATTCCGGGCCTTGCGGTTGAAAAACTTAACCATGCATTCCTGACCCATTTGCACTCGGATCACAGTGTGGGCTTACCCGATTTGTTGCTGACCAGCTGGGTGGCGGGGCGCGACCGTCCGCTTAGGCTATTCGGTCCAGAGGGCACAGCTTCAATGGCTAAGAACATTATTGCCGCCTACGAAGAGGACATTCGTTACCGACTCTACAGCGATCAGCCTGCGAATAATCAGGGGTGGCGTATTGATACATCTGAGGTGACGCAAACAGGGGTTATTTTTAAAGACAACAATGTGACCGTCGAGGCGTTTCGCGTGCCACATGGAAGCTGGCCCGATGCTTGGGGGTATCGCTTCACGACCCCGGATAAAGTCATTGTCATCTCAGGCGATACGGCGCCCTCAGAGCGTTTGCTCGAATACGCCAAAGGCGCGGACATTTTGATTCATGAGGTCTACAGCCTAGAGGGCTTTCAGAAAAAAGAACCTCGGTGGCAGAAATATCACGCGGGAAACCATACTTCTACTCACGAGTTAGGCGCGTTGGCCGTCAAGGCGAGACCGAAATTATTGGTGCTGTACCATCAACTACTTTGGGGCTCGAGCCATGAGACCCTGTTGAGGGAAGTGCGAGAAATATATGACGGCGAAGTCGTCTCAGCCAGAGATCTCGATGTCTATTGAACCGACATTATTGGGGTGCTCATCCGGTATATATGAGCGCCGTTTCGTAGTCAGAATCCGAGCTCATAATTTTTAGAAAGGTCAGCCCAATAGGAGTCCAAAAGATGAATAAACGATGGTTTGGCGGCGCGGTCGCCGGCGCTTGTATGTTTTTAGGCGCGTGCGCGAGTGAAGAGTCCGCCCTTGAAGCAAATGCACCCCTGGTACACGAGACCTACTCTGCGGCGCAGTTCTTCGAGACTACAAGTTATCGTATGGGCGGAGCCGGTCCTTATGCGTTCTCTGCCGAGAATGGCGATCTCCTCATTAGTTCAGATGAAACCGGTGTCTACAACGCATATCGCCTTGACACGGAAACCCGTCAAATGACCGCGTTAACGGCGTCGGCTGATCGGGGTGTGTACGCGGAATCGTGGTTTCCCAGAGATGATCGTTTTATCTATCAGCAGGACGGCAATGGCGACGAACTCACACATGTTTTTGTGATGTCTGAGGCGGGTGAGATTACTGATCTGACCCCGGGCGAGGGGCACAAGGCGGGTTTTGCAGGCTGGGCTTCGGATGGCGAAAGTTTTTATATCTTCAGTAACGAGCGCGAAGGCGGTGCGTTTGATATGTATCGCTACAGTGCAGCGGATTACAGCCGAACCATGCTCTATGAGAACAGCGAGGGCCTAGACCTTGGTGCTATAAGTGACGATGGGCGCTGGGTCGTATATGCGCGTAATAACAGTAATGCTGACAACGACCTCTTTCTCATCGATGTCACCGAAGAAACGCCAGAGTTGGTAACCATTACTCCGCACGAGGGTAATGTCGAGTACTCAGCGATGGGTTTCACGCCAGACAACCAGACGTTCATCTATTCAACCAATGAGTTTGGTGAGTTCAACCAGGCTTGGACGCTTTCGCTAGAAACAGGTGAGCGAGCACCGCTCATCACTGAAGATTGGGATGTCATGTACGTAGGTTACTCACCCAGCGGTCGCTATCGCGTAAGTGGGGTCAACAATGACGCAAGCACGGATGTGTCGTTGATCGACCTGCAAACGGGTGACGCTGTCGTGCTCAATAATGTGCCAGCGGGTGACCTGGCCCAAGTGCGATTTAACCGTGACGAGACAGCGATTGCCTTTGGCTTGAACCGCGATACGGCGCCTTACGATTTGTATTATATGCCTCTGGGCAGGGAAGCCACGCGGCTTACAGCTGCCCTCAATCCCGCAATTAACAGCGAATTTATGGTGGAAGGCGAGGTTGTTCGCTTTGCCAGTTATGACGGCCTCAACGTTCCCGGCATCTTGTACCAGCCGCGCGAGGCATCATCAGAGAATTCGGTGCCCGCTTTGGTATGGGTACATGGCGGTCCAGGCGGACAGAGCCGCAAAGGGTATTCAGCCGCGATTCAGCATTTGGTAAACCATGGTTATGCGGTCTACCAAATCAATAATCGCGGCTCGAGCGGTTATGGCAAAACGTTTTATCACCTCGATGACCTTAAGCACGGTGAGGCTGATTTAGGCGATGTTGTTGCGTCACGCGAGTTTCTTGCATCCTACGACTGGATCGACGGTGACCGCGTTGGGATTATCGGTGGCTCGTACGGCGGTTATATGGTTGCCGCAGCCCTTGCCTTTGAGCCTGAGGCCTTCGAGATAGGCATCAATATCTTTGGCGTGACGAACTGGCTTCGCACACTTGAATCCATTCCACCTTGGTGGGGTGCCTTCAGGGATTCGCTCTATGCAGAACTGGGTGACCCTGCGACGGATACCGATCGTTTGACGGCTATCTCACCACTATTCCATGCGGAAAATATCGTGAAGCCTTTGCTGGTCGTTCAAGGCGCTAACGATCCGCGCGTCCTTCAAGTGGAGAGCGATGAGTTGGTGGATGAGGTGCGAGCGAACAATGTCCCGGTTGAATACGTCTTGTTCGAGGACGAAGGGCACGGCTTTAGAAAACGCGTTAACCGAATTACTGCGAGCGAAGCCTACCTGGGGTTTTTACAGACCTACCTGTGACATAAAGAAAGACGGCTCGGGTGAGCTGAGTCGTCTTTCTCTGACACATTGTGACAGACATCTCCGAAACTACTGGTGAATAGTCCTTCACTCTCTAGACTGGGGTCAGGACCCATGTCTTGGGCCCTCCATTTTAATAAAAGCTAGGGGATCGTTATGTTCAAGAAAATATTAACTATCAGTAGTATTTTACTCAGTACGTCGGTTTTAGCTGCGCACCACGAAGAAACACCCATGATCGCGGAGATTTATGAATGCAGCCTGAATGAGGGCGTGATGGTGTCAGATCTCGTCGATTTTGCGCGATCAGACTTTAAGGCCTTTGCGGATGCAAATAGCTTCGCCATGAATACCTTCATCTGGGAAGCGGTAGCGGTATCACCGCCCTATGATGAGCCCGACTTGAGATGGGTCAATTATTTCCCGACTTGGGGTGACTATTTCGCCAGTGAAGAAGCTTGGCGCACGACCGCACAAGATGTCGCAGCGGGCATTTTTGAGCGCGTCTCTTGCAGTAAGGCGCGGACACTTGCCGTGCACAATGCCGGTGCACAACCTGCAGCGTCGCAAGAGAAACCCCTCATTGCCATGGTGTGCAACCTTGACGAGGGTAAAACAATCCAGGATGCACTCGCTTACCGCAAGGGCGTCAATAAAATGGCGAATGACATGATCGACGGGAGCGTTGGCAGCGCAATCTTTACACCTGCGCTTGGTATTACCGGGTTTGACTATGTCGCGATGGTATCGGGTAAAACCGCTGATATGGTGGCTGTGATGGATAATGTGCGCAGTGGCAAGGCGGCTAAGGCAATGCAAAAGGCGGGCTTAGAAAATCCGGCGCAGTGCATTACTGACCTCCATCGTTCGCACCTTGTTATCTCACGCTAGTCGTAACTAGCTTACTGTTGTTGAGAAGCCGTCTCGGATAACCTCTGAATAGAAGAGGGAGGCGGTATGTCTGATAAGCCACAGGTGCTCGAGCTGCGAGGCTCGAGCATCTCTTACTTTACCGGCAAGATGGAAAATTACTTTCGGCTGAAGGGCATTCCCTATCGCTTTGAGAGTATGGTTTTTCCTGGAGAGGTGGCGCGAAATAAAAAAGTTCTGGGCCTCTCCCAGATGCCGGTCGTCCAGTTGCCCGATGGCCGCTGGATGACCGATACAACGGCGATGATCCAATGGTTTGAAGCCGCGTATCCGCAAAACCCTATCGTGCCCAATGACCCCATACTTGCCTACGTTTGCTATTTACTGGAGGACTGGGCCGACGAGTGGTGGTGGCGCCCAGCCATGCATTATCGGTGGTATTACGAGGAGGGTGCGCGATTTGCCTCTGGTCACCTAGCGCGAGAGATCACGGGTGGCATGCGGCTTCCGCTGTTTGTGAAACGCAGGATGCTGCGTAGACGCCAACGAAGCGGCTACACCTCTGGCGACGGTATTGGGACTGATGCGGTGTTGGGTGTCGAGGCTGATGTCACCGCTTTATTAGGGGTACTAGAAGGGATTTTTACCAAGCGTCCGTACTTGCTGGGCGACTACCCCACACTTGCCGATGTTGGTTTTTCCGGGCCCTTCTTCCGCCATTTCGCGTTGGATCCCATACCGCTTCAACTACTCCGACACACCGCACCTAAAACGCTTGAGTGGGTCATGCGGTTGTGGAACAGCAATCCGTCTTCCTTTCAGGGGTCGTTGGTCGACCCAGTGCCAAACGATATCCGAATGCTCCTGGCTCACATGGCGCGAGGGTATCTACCCTACCTAAATTCAAACGTCGACGCGGTAGCAGGTGGCAAGTCGCGTTTCACCACAACGGTTGATGGTGTCACTTACACCAAGGCACGCTCGTCTCGATACCGCGTTTGGTGTCTTGCCGAGCTACGCCGACATTACAGGGTCCTATCGGCGGGAGCCGAGGCTCAGTTGCAGGCCCTTCTGAAGGAGACAGGGTTATGGGAGCCACTTTGGCATCGCGAGCACTTGCCTTTGCTTGAGGGTCAAGAGCGTAAGCTGCCGTTTTGGGCTGACAACAAAATGACGATGATCAATGAATGATGCGATGACTGGATCGTAAAGTGATCTTCGTTACCGAGTGTGATCGGTCTTTCAGAGTAGCTGCAAGGTTTCCTCAAGGGGCAGTACGTCAACATACTTTGCGTTGAGGTCATACAAGTTAGCCTTGTGAGCCGCCAGGTCGCGATCACCCGTCGCTTCCTCGACGATCACGACTTTAAAATTGTGCTGAAGTCCGTCGACGGCAGAGGCACGCACGCACCCACTTGTGGTGAGGCCGGTCACGACAAGCGAGTCGATGCCTTGTTGGGTTAAGAGATCGGCCAGTCCCGTGCCATGAAAGGCGCTGGCATGGGTTTTTTCAACGAGGGTGTCGGACGCATGCACAGGGAGTCGTGAGTCAATGTCACACCAATGTGAGCCACGAGTCAGAAGATTGAGGGCGGGCACCCGAGCACGAAAAACCGAGGCTTGATCATCGCGATCGTAGACCACACTGGTGAGGTAGACGGGATGACTCCGCTCGTGAAAAGCCGCCATGAGCACCTTGTTCGCATCGATAACCGACTCTGCTTCACTCCCCAGAGGGCAGGCCGGGTCCGTAAAGCCGTTAATCATATCGACAATCAGTAGGGCGGGACGGGTCCCCAATCCCTGCGCTTGGCGTGCAAGTGCTTGTCGCGGTGTGCTCGTCATTGCGCCGTTCCTTTCAAACTGGAAACACATGATGCTACGTAGGGCAGAAAGGTCGCAAGACAAACTCGATGCGTATCAAGGCTGTGAACCCTCGGTGCTGCGTTATCGAGTGGGCGCAGAACGCCAAAGGATAAACAAGGGGATACTTTTGTGGCTGAGAAATTCGATCTGACGCATATCCATCATGTAAACGTATTAGTGCGCGATATCGAAACCGCCAAGCAACGTTATCGAGACATTTTCAATGTGAAATTTATCGATGAACCACTTCCCTCCAGAGGTGTTCTCACTTCACGGTTTTCACTTGGAGACTCTTGGCTTGTATTGGTTCAGCCTGTTGCAGAGGGTGAGCCGATGCGGCAGCTTCGTGAGCGAGGTGAGGGCTTATTTCTGCTGTCGTTGGGTGTTGCTCAAACAGAGCGACCCGCCCGCGATGGAGTGTGCTCATTCGATGAGAGTGTTGAAGTTAGGGAGGGTATTTCGGGTTGGCGAGTTGTCGATCTCAAAATGGACGGCATGTCGACGGGTCAACTGCAGCTTGCCCTCGGCCAAACTGACTAAGTTGTGTAGGGTCATTTTCGATCCGGTAGCTGGTCAGGACGGTACAAACACAGTAGACATACACATTCTCAAAATTGCATACATACGCTGATTCAAATGAGAAAAACTCGGCGCGTGGATTTAATAATTTTTTTGGATAATGGCTCATGACGGACAGTGTGACGATCAAAGAAGTTGCGGCACGAGATGGGCTGCAGGCGCAGTCAGTCGAGATTACGCTTAACCAGCGACGTGAGCTGATCGAAGCCTTGGCGAAGGCCCGCGTCCCCGAGCTCGAGATCGGTTCATTTGTATCACCCAAAGCGGTCCCTCAGATGGCAGGAACCGACGAGCTGGCGAGAAGTCTCCCCAAAACCGGCCCTAAGTTCAGTGCGCTCGCACCGAACATGAAAGGGTATGAGCTTGCTCGTCGTGAGGGAATAGATCAGATAGCGATCGTGCTGTCGGCAACGGAGCAGATGAATCAAAATAACATTCGCAAGAGCCTCGTCGATACATTCGCCATGGCGGGCGATATTTTGGCACGGGCACAGGACGACGATGTCGAGATCCACGCCTATTTGGCCGTTGCCTTTGAATGTCCCTATGAGGGGAAGGTTGCCTTATCCACCGTGCTAGAGCAGGTGGGCGAGCTGATGCGCAATAAGCCTGCACGATTAGTCATTGCCGACACGATCGGCGCCGCCAACCCAAGAGATGTTAAGTCGATGATGTCCGAGCTTGTCAGCCAATACGGGCCTCAGCTTCTGGGTTGTCACTTCCACGATACACGAGCCATGGGTCTCGCCAATGTCTTCGCTGCGCTCGATGCCGGCGTCCGACAGTTTGATAGTTCCGCCGGCGGCTTGGGAGGTTGTCCCTTCGCTCCCGGTGCAAAAGGCAATGTTGCGACGGAGGATGTTGTGATGCTGTGTGAAAGCTCAGGGCTTGCGACCGGCATCGACCTGGAGGCACTTCTGCAGAGTGTCGAGTGTTTGACTCAGATGATGGGCGCTCAGCAAGGCGGCCGAGCGCACTATTGGCTTACAAATAACTGGCAGAAAATCGCCAACTGAATAACGAGATAAGAGGACGAACAACATGTCATACCGTCTTGGCGTCGATGTGGGGGGAACGTTTACCGACTTCCTTCTACTAAACGAGGACACCGGTGAAACCAAGACGGCGAAAGTGCCGTCAACACCCGAGGACTCGTCGATTGGTGTGCTAAACGGGGTTGCAAAAATTTGCGACTCGTCCGGCATTGACCCGGCAGATATTAAGTTGGTGATGCACGGCACGACTGTCGCAACCAATGCCGTCCTGACAGGTCGCGGGGCCAAGGTGGGTCTCATGACGACATCGGGCTTTGAAGACACGCTCCAAGTCGCGCGCTCGTTTTGCCCTGGCGGTCTGGGCGGCTGGGTGACATTCGTAAAAAAGCCTTTGTTGGCACCACTTGAACTCACGATTGGTGCGAACGAGCGTATTGCCGCCGATGGCAGCATTGTCAGAGAGCTTGACGAGGCCGCATTGCGCGAGTCACTGCGACTAGAAATGGCTGATGACATTGAGGCGTTAACGATTTGCTTTATCAACGCTTATATCAATGCAGAGCATGAGCAACGTGCGCGGGAGATCGCACAGGAAGTCTACCCTGATATTCCGATCTCCATTTCAAGCGAAGTTGTGCCGGAAATGCAGGAGTACGAGCGTACGGAGACGACGGTGGTAAATAGTTACGTCCGTCCCGAAGTCGCCCGCTACGTTAATAACCTTCAGGGCGCCTTGAACGAGCGCTTGGGCAATGACACCCAGCTCTCGATTCTTCGCTCTGATGGAGGTCTGGCATCGAGTCGGGCCGCTGCAGAATCACCTGTGAATCTGTTGATGTCAGGCCCAGCGGGCGGCGTTACCGGCGCCTTGTTCTTCTGTACCAAGGCGGGCTTTAGCAATATTTTGACCTTTGATATGGGCGGTACGTCTACCGATGTGGCGCTTATTCAAAACGGTCGCGCCCGGGTTCGACGAGAGACCTTCGTGGGTGATGTGCGGGTTCGTGCGCCGTCGGTTGATGTTCGCACTGTGGGCGCAGGTGGCGGTTCGATTGCCTTCGTCCCCGAATTAACGAAAGCATTGCGGGTGGGCCCTGAGTCCGCGGGCGCAGTGCCTGGTCCTGCCTGTTACATGAAGGGTGGCGAGGCCCCAACTGTATGTGATGCAAACGTGGTTCTCGGTTATTTGCCCTCGGATGTGCAACTGGGGGGCGATATGCAGATCAATCGAGATGCATCGGTTGCTGCAGTTCAGAGCGTCGCCGACGCCATGGGTGTCGACCTTATGGCGGCGGCGGAGGGCATCATCAAGATTGTTAACGAATCTATGTTTGGTGCGCTGAGATTGGTGTCCGTCGAGCAAGGTTACGACCCTCGCGACTTTGCGTTGGTGGGTTTTGGTGGCGCAGGCCCGCTACATGCGAATGCCTTGGGTATTCTGACTGAGGCCTGGCCGGTGATTGTTCCGCCGGGTCCCGGTGTTCTGTGTGCTTACGGCGATGCGACCACGCGCGTGCAGGATGAGGCGGCGCGGACCTACATCACAATGGCATCGGATCTCACGGCCGATAAGCTGGCGGACGATTTACTGACGCTCAAAGCGCGCGCCAGCGAATCCTTGATTGAGGATGGCATCGACGAGGATCGTTTAGAGGTTACCTACCAGGCAGATCTTCGTTACGCCGGTCAGGCTTTCCAGATTACCGTCGAATTCACCGAGGCAGAACTCAGAGCAAAGGGCGTCGCTGTACTCACGGATCAATTCGATGGCGAGCACGAGCAGCTCTTCACCTTCAAGCTTGGCGATGGACACGAGATTTTGATGATCCGCGCCGTTGTCGGAGCGTCGGTTACTTTGAAAGCCGACATCTCTATTCCCAAGGGGTCGGGTGATGTCAGCTCTGCACTGATTCATCAGAGCCGATTCTTCTACGAGGGGGATTGGCACGAGGCTGGCATTTATGACCGCGGGCGCCTTGGGGCTGACGATGTGGTCGCCGGGCCGGCGATCGTTTCCGAGATGGACTCAACAACGGTCGTCTTACCCGGCCATTCAGCAACAGTAGACGCGGTGGGCAACTTGCTCATCCAACCTGCGTAATCGGGAGACGTGAAATGACAGCAACGATTATTCAGACCAATAACCAAGCGCTTCAGTCGGTCGAGGTCGACGGTGTAACGGTTGATTTAATTGAAAATGCACTGCGCAATGCCCGCGAGGAGATGGACGCCGTTTTGTTTAGGACGGCCATGTCTCCCGGTATTCGCGAGCAGGGCGATTGCTTCCCAATGATTGCCAACGTCGAAGGCAAAATGGTGGTGGGGCAGTTCGGCTCATTCATTGGCCCCTTTTTGAGCGCTTACGACGCCGAAATCGAAGAGGGTGACATCATCCTTACCAACGATCCTTACCTGTGTAATGCCGCGGTTTCTCACCTGCCGGACTGGGTGGTTTTGGTGCCTATTTTCAGGAATGGTCGACACATTGCGTGGTCTGCGATGTTCGGTCATATGTCAGACAACGGCGGTATGGTGCCGGGCTCGATTCCAATTGAGGCGACAACCATCTTCCAAGAAGGCATCCGTATTCCGCCCACTAAGCTGTACAAGAAAGGTGTNCTTCAGGAAGACCTCTTGGAGCTGATTCTGCACAACGTCCGAACACCNCAGTGGAACCGATTCGACTTGAACGCGCTGGTTGCTGCCTGCAATACCGCCGCCAAGCGTGTGGTTGAGCTGGCAGANCGATTCGGCGATGACGTTTTGTATTCCACTATGGATACCATGCTTCAGCGTAACTACGACGCCATGAAGCACATCATTGGCATGTTCATTCCAGAAGAGCCTCGCGAGTTCGAGGATTACATTTGTGACGACGGTATGGGCATGGGTCCCTACAAGATCAAATGCACGTTGTGGCGCGAGGGCGACAAAGCGATTTTTGACTTCGCGGGGACTGACCCACAGGCGCAAAGCTCAGTGAATTTCTTCTTGAACGAAGACATGTTCAAAATGTTCTTTGGCTCGTTCACTATCAACGTGGTCGACCCCCAAATTGTCTTTAATGATGGTTTTTATGACCTCGTTGATGTGCGGATCCCTGAAGGGACTCTCTTAAAGCCAAAGTATCCAGCTGCACTCTCGGGGCGAACCCATGCGCTCGGACGAATATTCGATATCTTGGGAGCATTGCTGGGCATGGGTGCGCCAGAAATGATGCTCAATGCTGCGGGCTTTTCTGACTCACCGCATTTGTTCTACAGCGGCTATGACAAGAAGGGTGAGTGGTTTCAGCTTTTCCAGATTGGCTTTGGCGGGGTTCCGGGTCGTCCAGTCGGAGATGGGCCTGACGGGCACAGCTTGTGGCCCGGGTTCACCAACGTACCTAACGAATTTATTGAGTCTTACTTCCCATTGCGAATCGAGCGGTATGAAACGATTCCCGATTCGGGCGGGGCCGGTTTGCACCGCGGAGGCAACGGCCTATCGGTCGCCTACCGATTCTTGGCGGATGGGCAGATCGGTGTACACGACGAACGCTGGTTAACGTACCCGTGGGGTGTGCTTGGGGGTGAGACAGGTCGACGCTCTACGAAACGTTTAGTGCGCGCCGACGGCAGCGAAGAGTGGCTCCCGGCGAAGGTTGAAGGAATCAAGGTCAAAGAGGGAGATGTCCTCTACTTCAATACGTGGGGTGGTGGCGGCTGGGGCGACCCTTATGCCCGCGACCCTGAACTTGTTAAGACCGATGTGGACCGAGGTCTGGTAACAGAGGCCGGCGCGCAACGTTACGGTGTGGTCATTGAGGGTGGCGAGGTAAATGTCGATGCCACTCATGCGATGCGTCAAACATTGGTTGCTGAGCGAAGTGAGATCCCCCTGTTTAATCGCGGCGGCACCGTGGAGGAATTACGCAGTCGCTGTGAAGCGGAGACACATATGTCTGCGCCCGTTGCACCCACTTTTTGAGTTGGTGCGTATAAAAAGTGCAATTGAAGATCGGCTTCGTTGTCTGAGCGTCGGTCTGTGCAAATGAAGAAAGCCGCGCAAGCGGTAAAACAAGAAAGGAGTCAACGTATGTTGAACAAAAAATCACCGCTGTTCCTGGCCGTTTTGGCCGTAACAGCAACCACTCAAACACCTGTTGCGCTGTCACAAGATTCAGGCTTTGTCATAGAAGAAGTTGTGGTTACGGCGCGAAAGCGTGCAGAAAACCTTCAAGAGGTACCTATAGCAATTAGTGCTATTGATGCCACAACGATTGATCGCGCAGGCATTGAGCGCGCCGGTGATTACATCAGCTTGATTCCTAACGTGACGCTGGTCGATACGGCCAACGTTGGTGATACCCAAGTCAGTATCCGAGGAATCGTCTCTACGCGAGACGCTGAGTCTACGTTTGCTTACGTGGTTGATGGTGTGCTGAGCACTAACCCAAACAGCTTTAACGAAGAAATGTTCGACGTAGAGCAAATCGAAGTTTTGAAGGGCCCGCAGGGAGCGCTTTACGGGCGAAATGCCGTGTCGGGCGCAATCTTGGTCACCACTAAAAAGCCCAGCGACGAGCCAGAGGCAGAGGTTGCTGTAGGCATTGGGAACAATAACAGTTTCAAGGCGCGTGCCGTTGTCAGTGGCCCTGTTGGTGAGGATGCAGCCGGTCGAATTGCGGTAAGCACACGCGAAACCGATGGTTTCTACAGCAACAGCTTTACGGGCGAAAAGGGAACGGTTGATTACCTCGAAGATACAAGTGTTCGCGGACGCCTTGTATGGAATGTCAGTGATGACTTAGAGCTCGATTTCCGTGCCGGATACACCGACGTTAGTGGTGGTGCCATTAACTTCAACGCGGCCTTTGCCATTCCCGCATTTGAGGCGGCATTCGGCAGCCCTGCTTTCTTCGCTGACCCCAACGATCTTGATTTCAACTTTACCTTCAATGTCCCGGGTGAGAACGAGCAGAAGACGTCAGATTTCTCCGTAAAAGCAGACTACAGCATGGACGGTATGGACCTTGTAGCGAGCTTTGCTTACACCGATTTGGAGGAGTACCTCCTGTCTGATGGAACGTCTGCGACGTTCTACGGTTACGAACTTACGTCACAGTGTCAGGAAGATCGTGCGACGTTGAACAGTTTTGCGCGTCCTGACCTGTTCGGGCCGGCTGCTGCGCCGTTCCTGGTATTGCCGTCGGGTGATCCTGCGAATGATTTTGCGGGTGTTTACGGACCTTATACGCCGACATCCTGCGACGGTTACCAGTACCAAGAGCGAAACCAAGAAGATATGAGTATCGACGTGCGTTTAGTCTCCAATAACGAGACAGGACCGCGCTGGATCGGCGGTGTTTATTGGGCGGAGATTGATCGTGAAGTCGTGGTTGCCTACGGCGCGGATACGGGGAATGGATTCTTGCGCCAGCCCTATGTGCCGGCCTCGGGTCCGAACCCCACTGATCTGCTGTTCTGGGACAAGTTTGATACGACCGTTACAGCCCTTTATGGTCAGGTAGAGTGGGATCTTTCGGATACGCTTGAGCTTGCTGTGGCGGGCCGATACGACCGCGAAGAGCGCAGTGTCGATAACCAGGTGCCTAACGTCACTAACTCAGGTCTGAATGTGAACCTTGTTGATCCAGCAACGTTTGCACCTCTCCCGATTAACCCTGCGTTAGCGGGGGGGTCGATTCCCAATCGAAGCGCTGATTTCAATCAGTTCCAACCCAAAGTCACACTTAGCTGGGCAGCATCCGATGCGATGAATTGGTATGCATCTTACGGGGTCGGTTTCCGGTCGGGTGGTTTTAACAGTGTCGGTACGAGTGACACGCTGAACTTCTGGTTCAATTCAGGATTTGGCGGTCCCGGTGAGGCGGTTGATGCTCAGCTCCAAATCACGGACGACTATGACAAAGAAGTATCGACGTCGATTGAAGTCGGCTTTAAAGCAGAATTCATGGACCGGCGCGTTCGAATCAACGGTGCGGCGTTCCGCACTGATGTGGAAGACAACCAGTTCTTCGAATTCTTTGCAGGTCCCTTTGGTCTCCTGAGGACGGTAACAACGATCGACGAACTCACCATTAGTGGTTTCGAGATCGATGCATCATTCGCAATGACTGAGAACCTCACAGTCTACGGTGGTGCAGGTTTCCTTAACTCAGAGATCGAAGAGAATAGAAATCGTCCTCTGTCAGTCGGGAACGACGTTCCGCAGGCGCCCGATAGCAGCGGTAACTTAGGCGTTGAGTGGGTGAGCTCGGTAGGTTCCGGCATGGATCTCGTCGCACGCGTCGACTACCAATATGTCGGTGAGACGCACTTCCACACACTGCAGGGCGAGCAAACTCCCACTATTTGGAATGCGTTCTTTGCACCGGGATTCAATCAAGACTTTTCGAAGTCGGCGCGTGACGCCTACTCGACAGTTGATGCGCGTATAAGCATTGAAGCGGCGGACTGGACCCTCACCGCATGGGGTCGCAACCTGACGGATGAGAAGTACCTTCAGGAAGTCATTCCGGCACCCGAGTTTGGTGGAACCTTTAACCACCCCTCAGCACTGAGGGGCTATGGTCTTGACTTCAGCTATCGTTTTTAGGGGTTAGCTGCACAACGGATCTAAAACACGGATCCAAAAAAGGGGGCTTATTAGCCCCCTTTTTTATCAGCATTCACTTTGTGGCCTTCATCCGTGAGGCGCTTTACTAAGCCAGGGTACCCTACAGACCTGCAATCTCTTCATCAGATAAGCCCAGTAACCCACCCAGAATCTCTTCATTGTGCTCGCCTATGGCCGCACCGGGCCACACAGTCTCCCCGGGCGTGCGCGATAGCTTGGGCATGATGGCGGGAATTTTTAGTGGCTCACCGTTTATTTCAACGGTCTCAAACATGCCGCGAGCGTTGTAGTGAGGATCGGCGAGCATGTCCTCGACACTATATATAGGGCCAACGGGCACACGAACTGCTTCCAATTTGTCGATAATGTCAGACGAGTTGTGGGTTGCGCACCACTCAGATAGCGCCTTATCGATCCGCTCTTGATGCACCACTCGACCGGGGTTGTGCTCAAGCTCTGGATCCGCCGCGATATCGGGTCGACCAGCCTCGGTCATTAGGCGTTTGAAGATGCTGTCGCCATTGCCGCCAATGACAACGTGTTTGCCGTCTTTGCATAAATAGGTATTCGTCGGAACGATGCCCGTGATGGTGGTACCTGACGGCTCACGTACGACGCCTGCTCCATCAAACTCAGGAACAATGCCCTCAAGAAGGTTGAAAATGGATTCGTAGAGAGCGACATCCACCACCTGACCCTCTCCCGATTGGTGGCGCTGGATAATGGCTAAGGCCACGCCAAGTGCCGCGTGAATGCCGGCCAAGGTATCGCCCATCGATATATTGGGTCTCACCGGTGCTTTACCGGGTTCACCATTAATATAGCGGAAGCCCCCGTAGCCTTCAGTAACTGAGGCATAGCCGGGCTTACTTGCAAACGGGCCCGTTTGCCCGTAGCCGGATATTCGCGCGTAGATGACGCCCGGGTTACTTTCTTTGACCTTGTCGGGTCCCAAGCCCCAGCTTTCCATTAGCCCGGGTCTGAAGTTTTCAACCACGACGTCGGCCTTACACAGGAGGTCGAAGGCGAGTGCCCTACCTCGCTCGGACTTGAGGTCGAGCGTCACGCTTTTTTTGTTCCGCGCAAGTGAGTGGTACCAGAGTGATGTGCCATCTTTGACTTCACGCCACTGTCTAATGGGATCGCCGGTGGGCGGTTCGACCTTGATTACCTCAGCGCCGAAATAGCCGAGAATGGTTCCGGTGAAGGGGCCAGCAAGAAGTTGCCCTAACTCAACAACACGCAATCCTGCGAGGGGTCTTTGGTCTGACATGTAAATTTCCTTGGTATCACGATAACTATACGCAGTCTGGACCCAGACAGTCTTAACCACGCGTTAGTTGGAGCGGTTTTCATGATATCCCCGCTTGTGAGACAGGGGCATACCCCATGAGCATTCGTTATGTCGCGAACACAAAACTTAAGCTGATCTCTGTCTTTAGATTGAGTACAGTTTCAGTTGTTAACAACAATAAGGAATAGGTACGTGACAGAGTTAGCAAATAAGGTCATATGGATTACCGGCGCCTCGTCGGGTATCGGCAAAGCCCTCGCTACAACAGCCGCCGCGCAGAATACGAAACTTATTTTATCTGGGCGCAGGGTAGAGGCGCTCGAGGCATTAGCTCAAGCCTTACCGGTGGACTGCTTAGTACTACCTTTTGAGGTGACTGACTATGCTGTACTTGCTGAGAAAGTGGATGCGGCGTGGGCGTGGCAGGGCAGAGTCGATGTGCTAGTCAATAACGCAGGCATTAGCCAGCGGTGCTTGGCGATCGATGCGCACCCCGAGGTATACACCGACCTTATCAACGTCGACTTAATAGCACCGATTTGGCTGACGCAGCTGCAACTCTCACGCATGGCTAACGCGGGCGGCGGTCATATTATTGCCATCAGCTCTGTCGCAGGTCGTATTGGTGCGCCGTTAAGAACAGCTTACTCGGCAGCGAAGTTTGGCCTTATCGGCTATATGGATGCACTGAGAACCGAAGTCGATCGCAGCCACAACATAAAAGTCACCAATATTCTTCCAGGTTCGGTTGCGACAGATGTCTCGCGCAACGCCTTGACGGGCGATGGCTCCAAGCGCGGCATGTCCGATTCGGTCATCGACGCGGGCGATGATCCAATGGATTGCGCACGTTGCATTTGGGAGGCGGTTAATTCGGATACGCCCGAATACATTTATGCGAAAGAGATGGAGATGGGCTTAGCGCAGATGCGCCATGGCGATCCCGACACCTTTTTTAATACGATTGCTGACTTCGGCGCACAAACCGTATCCGCCTATTGGAAAGAAAAAGAAGACGCTTAATTACACTGCCGGCCCCCTCTAGCCTGTTCGCTGGGGGAGATAAGGGTCGCTAGTTGAGATTACACGGCGACTTCCGTCTCGTAGCTGTCCAAGCTGCTTTTCTTACCTGTGTGAAAAGTCGACATCAAAATACTGGTAACGTTTGTCACTTTTCTGTAACTTCGCGCATTCGATAACCCGCAATGCAAAACTAATTTGACAAACTTTTTGTCCAATTACTTTTACGTTGGTTGTCGGAGGTGGAGTTGCCACTCCGAAACATCATGAATCTCTAAAGGAGAATGATTGTGAATAAATATTTCCCACGTAAAAAGCTGGCGATACTGGCTTTAGCCGTCCCTGTAGCGATGGGGCTTCCCCTCCAAGCTACTGCCCAGGATAGCGACCTTGAGGAAGTGATCGTTACAGGTACTCGTGTAGCTGACCGCTCTGCGGCAGACTCGCCCGTTCCTGTTGACGTTATTACTGGTTCAGAGTTCCGTGACAACGGCTCAACTGACATCCAAGACATGTTGCGAACTTCGGTTCCTTCATTCGACGTAAATTCTCAGCCTATTAGTGACGCGGCGACAATCGTTCGCCCACCCAACCTTCGCGGTTTGTCACCTGACAACGTGCTCGTTTTAGTCAACGGCAAGCGTCGTCATCGCGGCTCTGTTATTTCGTTCCTCGGCGGTGGTATTTCTGACGGTGCTCAGGGTGTTGACCTCGCGGCCATTCCCTCACTTGCACTTAAGCAGGTAGAAGTACTTCGCGATGGTGCATCGTCTCAGTATGGTTCTGACGCCATTGCCGGTGTAATGAACTTCCTTTTACGCGACGACGCTGAAGGCCTTGAAGTTGTTACACGCTATGGTTCGACCTTCGAAGGCGACGGCAATAACTACATGGTTTCTGCCAACCTTGGTCTGCCTCTTGGCGACAATGGTTTCATTAACATTACCGGTGAAGTCCGTGATGTTGAAGGCACGATCCGTTCGGTTGTCCGAAGTGACGTCCTTGCGGGCATCGCAGGTGGATACGCACCGGTTTCTGACTTCCGTGCTATCAACTCTTACACGAACGAAGCACCTCAGTACTGGGGTACACCTGACGTAGAAGACGATAACAAAATCTTTGTTAACGCAGCCTTTGAGTTGAACGACTCTACTGAGTTGTATGCTTTTGGTAACTACGCAGAGCGATCAGTTGCAGGTGGCTTCTACTACCGTAACGTTGTCGGTAACGGCAACGGTGGCGGTCAGCGTGGCGGCGTATACCGTGGACCACGTGTAGACCCTCTGACGGGTATGGCATCTGACGCGGACGACGCCGTAGCATCGGTACTCGTTGGCGATATGGACGGTGGAAGCAGCTGTATTGACGGTATCCCATTGCCCGGCAATGGTGTAATCCCTGATGCAGGCTTCTTGGCTTCTGTAACGGCTGACGCAAACTGTTTCTCGTTCATTGAAACCATCCCCGGCGGCTTTGTGCCCCGTTTTGGTGGAGACAACGAAGACTCAGCAATCGCTGTTGGTATCCGTGGTGATTCAAATCTCATGGGTGGTGTTTCTTATGACCTAAGTGCGCAGCGTGGTTCAAACCGCACTGACTACTTCATTCGCAACACTGTGAATGCGTCTTTGGGTCCAAATACACCGCGTGACTTTGTCCCAGGTGGTCAGGAGCAGACAGAGACGGTCTACAACTTGAACTTCGTTAAGTCAGTTGACGCAGGCTTCGCCTCAGACCTTAACGTTGCCTTTGGTGCTGAGTACCGTGAAGAAGAGTTTGACCTCTTCGCAGGTGATGCAGCGTCTTACGCCTTGGGCCCATTAGCGTCACAAGGATTCTCATCAAGCTCAAACGGCTTCGGTGGCTTCCCTAACGACACATCGGCCTCTCAAGACAGTACTGCGTACTTCGTTGACCTTGAAGCTGACGTGACTGACGCGTTAACTCTGCAGGTAGCAGCACGTCACGAAGACTTCAGTGCCTTTGGTACAACCACCAACTACAAGCTGGCAGGTGTGTATCGTTTAAACGATGACGTTCGTATTCGTGCGGCACGTTCTACGGGCTTCCACGCGCCTACATCAGGTCAGGCAAGCATTACGAACGTAACGACTCAGATCGTAAACGGTCAGTTGACTGACCAGGGCACACTGCCACTGTTCTCGGCAGCGGGCCAGCTTGCGGCTGACTTCGTTGAGAGCCAAGGTAACGGTCGTCCACAACTCGGTACTGAGGACGCGGATAACTACTCCTTGGGTGTTGCTGTCGATGTTGACAACTGGTCGTTTACTTTGGACTACTACAATATCAGCGTTGAAGACCGTATTGCGCTCGGTGCTAACATCGACTTCCTTGCGGCGCTCAACTACGCAGGTGGTTCTTCTTACGGATCAGTCAGTGATGCTTTGACTGGGCTTGGCGATTCAGGCGTGATCACGCGTACTGACTTCGTTGGTCTTGAAGATCTGAAGCAGTTCCGTTTCTTCACTAACGGCTTTAGCACAACAACCAAGGGTGTTGACCTTGTAGGTAGCGTTGATTTTGACGCTATGGGCGGCGCGTCTACTCTGACGTTCGCGTTTAACTATAACGAGACAACAGTTGATAGCCGCGGTTCAATCAACCCCATTTCTGATGGTCGTGTTGAAGCACTCGAAGATCAGCTTCCAAACCTGAAGGGTAACGTTGCATGGTCACACACCATGGGTAACATTCGTGCACTTGTTCGCGCGAACTACTACGGTGCGTGGACATCAACTAGCAACGGCTACAGCGTAGGTTCAACAACGCTTGTTGACCTCCAGCTCGCTTACCAGGTGACTGAGGATCTTGAGCTTACCGTTGGTGCAGATAACCTCTTTGATGAGTACCCCGATAAGACGCCAAACCCAGGCGGTGTTGGTCAGCTTTACCCCGAAGACAGCCCACTTGGCTTCAACGGCGGTAGTTGGTACATCCAGGGCCGTTACAACTTCTAAAGAAGTTGAACACCTAAAAAGAAACCCGCCTTTATGGCGGGGGTTTTTTTTTTTAAAAAAA